>JBAZCN010000051.1:0-20149 GCA_041655035.1 Porticoccaceae bacterium
CGGCGCCGCTGGGGGCTGCCGGTGGCGGGAGCCGTGGTGGTGCTGGCTCTCGGCGTGCTGTTCCTGGCCCCGGAGTGGCTCGTCCCCGAGCGCCAGCCGCTGCCCCCCGCGCCGCCGCCCGCCCCCGCCGCGGCGGGGGCGGACACCTCGCCCTACAGCGAGGCACAGCTGGCCGAAGCCCGCCGCGCCGCCCAGGACATCCTGGCCAGCATTCTCGGCCGGCAAAAAGCGCTCGATGCCAAACAGGTGGGCCTGTGGGGAGCACAGCCTTTCGCCGAGGCCCAGGCGCTGGCCGAACAGGGCGATGCCCTCTACCGCCAGCGGGACTTCCCCGCCGCGCTCGATCTCTACCAGCAGGCGCTGGACGCCCTGCAAACCCTGGAAGCCAGCCTCGACGAGGTCATCGCCGGCAAGCTCAGAACCGGCGACGACGCCCTCGCAGCGGGAGACGAAACGGCGGCGGCCCTGGCCTTCGAGCAGGTGCTCGCCATCGAGCCTGACCACCGGCAGGCGGCGGCAGGCCTCGCCCGGGCGCAACTGCTGCCGGAAACGCGTCCGCTGATGGCCGAGGCGCAGGCGCGACTGGCCGCCGGCGACCTCGGTGGCGGGCGCCAACTGCTGGAGCAGGTGCTCGCTGTCGACGCCGATCACCGGGAGGCCCGCAAGGCCCTCGACCAGGTCCTCGACACCCAGGCCGAACAGCGCTTCACCGCCGCCATGAGCGACGGTCTCGTCGCCCTCCAAGGCGGCGAACTCGAGGCCGCGGCGAGGGCCTTCCGCCAGGCCCTCGCCGCCCGGCCGGACCACCCCGACGCCCGCGCCGGCCTCGACCAGGCCAACCGCCGCCTGGCGGCCATTGCCGTCGACCGCCAGCTTGCCGCCGCCGCCGAACTGGAGCGCCAGGAACGATGGCCTGACGCCGCCAGCCTCTACGCCGCTATTCTCGCCGGCGACGACAGCGTGGTCCAGGCGCGCGTCGGCCAACTGCGCAGCTCCGCCCGGGCGCAGCTGGACAGCGCCATCGCCGCCATTCTCGACAATCCCCTGCGCCTGGCCTCGCCCACGGTTTTTGGCGAGGGCCGGCAACTGCTGGCCGATGCCCGCGCCATCCCCGATCCCGGACAGCGCCTGCGCGGGCAGGCCGATGCCCTCGCCAAGGCGCTCGAGGCCTCGCAAATCCCGGTGACGGTGCGCCTCGAATCCGACAACCGCACCCGGGTCACGGTGCTGCGGGTGGCCGAGCTCGGCGCCTTCAGCCAACATGAACTCGCCCTCAAGCCCGGCCACTACGTAGCCCTTGGCAGCCGCGACGGCTACCGGGATGTGCGCGTCGAATTTCAGGTGGCCGGCGGATCGGGCACCGCTATCGTCGTCATGTGCAAGGACCCGGTCTGATGCCTCACAGGCCCCCTCCGCCGGTGGCACGAACCACCACCGATCCGGTCGGCGACGGGATCACGCCCATCGCCTTCATCCCCCCCGGCAAGACACCGCGGCAGCGCAGGGTCGTGCCGATAGCCGCCATCGCTGTCGGCCTGGTGCTGGTGCTGTGCCTCACCGCCCTGTGGTTCGTGTTCAGCGCCCGCTCACTGGCGGTCGACGTCACCCCCGGCGATGCCCGCGTCGAACTGCACGGCGGCATTGCCATCCCGGTCGCCGACCACTATCTGCTGCGCCCCGGCAGCTATCGACTGACAGTCACCGCCGCTGGCTATCACGACCACGAGGAAGAGTTCGTCGTCACAGCCGAGGGCGACCAGCGCCTGGCCGTCGACCTCGAACAGAAACCCGGGCAATTGGCGGTGGCCACCCGCCCGGAGGGAGCGCGTATCCTGGTCGACGGCGAGGATCGCGGCGAATCCCCCCAGACGCTCACCGGACTGCCCGCCGGCACCTACCAGGTGCGCCTCAATCATCCCCGCCACAAACCCTGGCAGGGGCAGGTCGAGGTCCGCGGCATGGACTTGTCCGAGCACCTCGACGTCACCCTGGAACCCGCCTGGGGACTGATCGCGCTCGACTCGCAGCCGTCCGGGGCCGAGGTCAGCGTCGGCGGCCGGCTGGTGGGCGCCACGCCGCTCAGTGTCCAGGTGCTCGAGCAGGGCGAGCCGGTAACGGTGAAACTGGCGGGCCACAAGCGCTGGGAACGCATTCTCCAGGGCCGGGTCGGCGAAACCCTCGACCATGAAACCATCGTGCTCGCCCCCGCCGACGGTCTCCTCTCGGTCGTCACTACGCCTCCCGGCGCCACGGTGATGGTCGACAACCAATACCGGGGCCGCAGCCCTCTCGAGCTCGAGCTGCAACCCGACAAGCCCCACAGCCTCGCCCTGTTCCTCGATGGCTACCACCACCAGGAGCGCACCCTCACCCTCGCCGCGGGGGAAGAACAGCAGGTCGAGGTCCAGCTCGCGGCCAATACCGGCACCCTGGCGATCAGCACCAGCCCGGCCGGCGCCCACATCTATGTCGATGGCAAGCGCCATACCGGCGGCGACACCCTGGTACTGCCCGCCCGCCCCCACCGCATCGAGGCGAAGCTCGATGGCCACACCAGCGAAACCCGCACCATCACCCCGAAACCGGGTATCGAACAGCAGGTGCAATTCACCCTGCGCCCGCTGGCCGCCGCCAAAGCCGCCGGCCTCGCCGCGCAGATCACCAGCGGCGGCGGCCAGGACCTCAAGCTGCTGCGCCCGCAGGGCACCTTCACCATGGGCTCTTCGCGGCGCGAGCAAGGGCGCCGGGCCAACGAGGTCCAGCGCCTGGTGACTCTCGACAAGCCCTTCTACCTGGCCCTCACCCAGGTCACCAACGCCGAGTACAAGAAATTCGACCAAGCCCACTCGTCGAGCCACTTCAACCGCGCCACCCTGGACCGGCCCGACCAGCCGGTGGTGCGCGTCAGCTGGCAGGATGCCGCCCGCTACTGCAACTGGCTCAGCGACCGCGACGGCCTGCCCCGCTTCTATGAGGAAAAAGACGGCAAGATCGTCGGCGCCGACGAGGGCGCCACCGGCTATCGCCTCGCCACCGAGGCCGAATGGGAATGGGCGGCGCGAAGGGGGCCCGGCGACACAATGAGGAAATTCCCCTGGGGAGACGACTTCCCGCCGCCGGCCAATGCCGGAAACTATGCCGACCAGAGCGCCGCCAGCGCTCTCGGCCGCACCATCCCCGGCTATCAGGACGGCCAGCCGGTGGCGGCGCCGGTGCGCCAGTTTGCCGCCAACGACAAAGGGCTGTACGGTCTCGGCCACAATGTGGCGGAATGGGTGCATGACCACTACGGCATCGAACCCACCCTCGGCAGCGCGGCGCAGCACAATCCGCTCGGCCCCGCCAGCGGTGAATTCCGGGTGATTCGCGGCGCCAGCTGGCGTCACGGCTCGATCACCGAGCTGCGGCTGTCGTTTCGCGATTACGGCAGCGACGGCCGCGACGACCTGGGTTTCCGCATCGCCCGCTACGCACAATGACAGCAACAGGTAGATCGCCATGACCAGCCACCGCGAAAGGCCAGAGAAATCCACCGGGCGCAACCGCAGCCTGGCGGCGCTCCTGATCGCGGCACTGGCCGGCGGCGGCCTCGTCGCCACCGCCAGCGACCCCGCCGAGGCGCCGGCCCGGGAGAGCAGCCCCCCGGCGCGCCAGGGCACGCCGCCAGCGGCCCAGCCCGGTGACGACAAAGCCCCGGCACCAGCCGCCACTGGCCAAAGGCAGCAGCCCGCGGATATATTCAAGCCTTCGGAGGAAATCTCCGAAGACCTGTCCGTCCCCTTTCCTGTGGATATCTGATATGCGGCACCGACAAAACCACGAATTCATCTTCCAGCTGTTCGCCCTGCTGCTCTCGGTGATCTTGGTGCACGGCCTCTACGTCACCCTGATCCGCCCCAGCGCCAACGCCCAGCTCGAAGCCGAACTGGCCCGCCAGGCCAGCGGTGAAGCCTATGTACCCCAGCGCTCGCTGGCCATCGTCCTCAAGGACTACGAGCAGGAAGCCTGCTTCATCCTCATGTTGTGGGCGATGGCGATCATGGGCTACAAGGCGCGCCGCACCCTCGCCGAGCGGCGCCTGTTGCAATCGCCACTGCTCCAGGTCGCCGAGGGCACCCGCATCCTTCCCGAAGACGCCCGCCAACTGGCCCGGCCGATCCAGGCGCTGCCCGACGACCAGCAGGAATTCCTGCTCGCCCGGGCATTGACCGCGGCGCTGCACCGGTTCAGCGCCACCCGCAGCATCCAGGACGTTTCCGGCGCCGTCTCCGAGGTCTGTGAAACCGAAAACGACCGGCTCGATTCCGAACTGTCGATGGTGCGCTACATCACCTGGGCGGTGCCCTCCATCGGCTTCATCGGCACCGTGCGCGGCATCGGCGATGCCCTCACCCAGGCCCACCGCGCCGTGCTGGGCGATATCGCCGGCGTCACCGAGAGCCTCGGCGTGGCCTTCAACTCGACATTCATCGCCCTGGTCATCAGCATCGTGCTGATGTTCCTGCTCCACCAACTGCAGTTGACCCAGGAACGCCTGGTGCTCGATACCCACAGCTACTGCGATCGCAATCTGCTGCGCCATCTCAAGGCCCACGAGGAACCCGTGTGAACCAGACCACCACCAGCGGCGCGGCCATCATCGAACTGGTCGACAGTGAAATCCTCGCCCGCGGCGTGGCCGGCCAATGGCTGCGCAGTCCCGGCTATGCGCTGCTCGACACCAACGGCGTCACCACCGGCGACAAGGCGCTGGAACAGGCGTGGCTGTATCCACAGCGCAGTTTCAATCAGTACTGGCACCAGTTGAACCTCTCGCCCCTGCCCGCCGGCAACCAGTTCGCCCGCCATTACGCCGACCTGGCCTACGCCCAGCTCCACCAGCTCCACCAGCAGCTCGGCGCTCCCGGCGAAATCCTGTTCGCCATTCCCGGAAGCTTTTCCCGCGACCAGCTGGCGATACTGCTCGGCCTTGCCAACGCCCTGCCGGTAAAAACCCTGGGGCTGATCGACACCGCGGTGGCCGCCACCGCCGCCCTCGGCGACTACCACGGCGAACTGCTGCATCTCGACATTCATCTCCACCAGGCGGTGATCACCCGGCTGCGCGCCGATCACCACATCACCCGCGAGAGCGTCGACGTGATACCCGACGCCGGACTCAAGCATTTTTATGGCGGCTGGGCGCAGTACATCGCCAACCTGTTCATCCGCGAATACCGCTACGACCCGCTGCACACCGCCGATGGCGAGCAGCAGCTCTACAGCCGGTTGCCGGGCTGGCTGGCGACCCTCGCCGGGCAGGCCGAAACCACCATCGAACTCAGCACCCCGCGCGGCGCTTTCCGCCTCAACCTGCAGCGCAACGGCCTGCTTGAAAGCAGCCTGCCGCGCATCACCCGGATGCGCCAGGCGCTTGCCGATTTCGATGCCGCCGGCCAGCTGGTGGCCAGCTACCGTCTCGGCAAGCTGCCGGGGCTGGCCGCCCAGATCAACGCCCGGATTCTCGGCGAGCAGCAGGTGATCGCCACCTGCCAGGACTTCCTCCAGGACTTCGATTCCAACCCCGACAGCGTCGACTTCATCACCCACCTGCCGCGCCGGGGGGCGCCCAGCTCAACCGCCGCCGCGGCGGCCCCTCCGGCCCGGCCGACCCACCTGCTGTACGGCCACCGGGCCTGGCCGCTGGGCGATGGCCTCGGCATCGAGATAACCGCTTCCGGGCCCCTCATCAGCCGCGACCCGGGGGCGCCGCTGCGGATCGACACCGGGGCGGGCCGGGTGCGGGCGACCAATCGGCGCTATGACATCATCGTCAGCGGCAACCTCAACGACCTCCGCCCCGGAGACCTGATTCGTGTCGACGGCCACGAACTGCGGCTGATCGAGGTCTCAGCCGGGGCCTGACATGGCGAAGCGCAAGCGCGAGATCAACCCCTTCAACCTGTCGTTTCTCGACATCATGGCGTGCGGTTTCGGCGCCGTGATCCTGCTGTTCCTGATCATCAAGCACGACCCCTCGGCGGACGCCGCCGACCCCGAGCTGCGCGCCGAGGTGACCCTGCTGGAAGATGACATCCGGGATGGCGAAGAGCAGAAGGCCCAACTGCGCAACAGCCTGCTCCACCTTGAGCAACAGTTGGTCGAGGCCCGCGGGCTGGCCAGCCGGGTGCTCCGCGAGATCGAGGAAAAACAGGAGGAGCGCAGCGTCCAGGCCGATCCCGAAGACGAGATCGCCACCCTGCGCAAGCAAGTCGACGAAATGGAGCGGCAGACCGCGGAACTCCGCGACCAGGGCCGGGGCCAGGATGTGCGCCAGTTCGCCGGCGATGGCGACCGCCAGTACCTGACCGGGCTGAAACTCGGCGGCCGGCGCGTGCTCATCCTGGTGGACGCCTCGGCGAGCATGCTCGCCGAGGACATCGTCAACGTCATCCGCCGGCGCAACATGGATGATGCCACCAAGCTGCGCTCAGCCAAATGGCAGCGCGCGACCCGCACCGCCGAATGGCTGGTTGCCCGGATTCCGGCCGAGAGCCAGTTCCAGATACTCAGTTTCAATACCGCGGCCAGGGCCGCGCTCGCCGGCAGCGACGGCCAGTGGCAGGACAGCGGCGACAGCAAGGCCGTCAACGGCGCCATCGCCGGCCTCAAGGCCACCGTGCCCAGCGGCGGCACCAGCCTGGTCAACGCCTTTGCCGCCATCCAGGGCTTCAGCCAGCCGCCGGACAATATCTTCCTGATCACCGATGGCCTGCCCACCCAGGGCCGCAGCACACCGCGCAAGAACACGGTGACGGCGCGGGAACGCACCGATCTGTTCAACGAAGCGGTGCGTTCCCTCCCCCGGGTGCCTGTCAATGTGATCTTGTTTCCCATGGAAGGCGATCCGGCCGCCGCCGCGCTGTACTGGCAACTGGGGCTCGCTTCCGGCGGCTCGTTCCTGAGCCCCTCCACCGACTGGCCCTGAGGAATCGCACGTGAGAAAACGCAAGCGCCCGATGCCGGATATGAGCATGTCCTTTCTCGACGTGATCAGCTGTGGTTTCGGCGCCATCGTGCTGCTGATGCTGATTGCCAAGACCGCCGTGCCCAGCGCCTTCGAGGTGGCCGAGGACCTCGGCGGCAAGGTGAAAGACCTCCAGCAACAGCTGTTCGAGGTGCGCGGCGAGGCCAGCGTGCTCAACCGCGAACTGGTCGGCAAGGAGGAACAGCTATCGGAACACCGCGAGCGCATCGCCCGTCTCCAGGCGCAGCTGGCGAGTATCGACAAGCAACAGGACGCCGTGGCCCAGGTCGACACCAGCGAGCGCGACGAGCTGGCGCTCGCCCTGCAGGTGCTCAGCGAGGAGATGCAGCGGCTGCTGGGGCAGAATGCCCGCACCGCCAATGAGCTGGTCGGCGGCATCCCGGTGGACAGCGAATACATTATTTTCATCATCGATACCTCCGGCAGCATGGTCAACTATGCGTGGCCCAAGGTCCGCCAGGAAATGATCAATATCCTCGATATCTATCCCCATGTGAAAGGCATCCAGATCATGAGCGACATGGGCGACTATATGTTTCCCAGTTACCGGAACAAATGGATACCCGACACCCCGGCGCGGCGCAAGGTGATCCTCCAGCGACTCAACAGCTGGACGCCGTTCAGCAATTCAAGCCCGGTGGAGGGTATCGAGGCGGCGATCCGCACCTTTTATGATCCGCAGAAGAAAATCAGCCTTTATGTCTTCGGCGACGACTTTACCGGCAACTCCATCCGTCACGCGGTGCAGATGGTCGACCGCCTCAACCGCGAACGGCGCAGCGGTGAACGTCTGGTGCGCATTCATACCATCGGTTTCCCGGTACATTTTCTCGCGCCCGGCGGCAACCTCCAGACAGCGACACGTTTTGCTGCACTGATGCGGGAATTGAGCTACCGTAATGGAGGGACTTTCGTCGGTCTCAACAGCCTTCGTTAAAAGACATCGACCCAACTTCGTTAACTGACTTCGAACAACAATGACATCCACCAGGGCGCCCAATCCCTAACGAGGCACGCAGTGATCAAACGGTTGTTGACCATTCCCATCCTGACCCTGTTGCTGGCGGCCTCCGGCTGTGGTACCAACGTCACCGTCAAGGGCGACTTCCCCGATCCCTTGAGCACGCCCCTGGCGCTCAACGCGGGCCTGGTACTGGACCAGGAGTTCCAGCAACATGTCTATGCCGACCAGGAAAACCGCAAGCTCACCTTCGCCATCGGCGCCGCGCAGACCGCCATGTTGCGCAGCATCGGCAAAGGCCTGTTCACCCAGGTCCATGAGCTCGACGCGGTCAGCGCCCGCGGCGGCGAGGATCTGATACTGGTTCCCTCGGTGGAGGAAATCCAGGTCGCCATGCCGTTCGAGACCCAGCTCAAGGTGTTCGAGGTCTGGCTCAAATACAACATCAGCGTCTACGACGGCCAGGGCCAGCCGGTCGCCGACTGGATCATGACCGCCTACGGCAAGACCCCGAGCCGCTTCCTCTCCTCCGACGAAGACGCCCTGAACCAGGCGGCCGTCGTTGCCCTGCGCGACGCCGGGGCACGGCTGCTGGTGGAATTTCGGCGGGTGCCGGAGATTCACGCCTGGCTGCAAAGCGCCGGGCACCGAGGTCAGCCATGAACAGAGCCGCCATCGGCGCCACCGCCAGCAACGCCCTGGTCAAGGCAATCGGCCTCGCCGCCATCGCACTGGTTGCCGGCTGCACCACCACCACGGTCAACGAGCACCGCGAGGCGAGCGCCAGTCTCAGCCTCGGCGATGCCGAGAAGATCGTGGTGCTCGGCCGCCGCCATGCCGGCCACTACGAGACCGAACCGGATTTCATCGAGTGTATCGGCCAGCGCCTGGCAAACGTCAAGACCGTCGAAGTGATCGACGAGAAGACCTTCGTCAACAGCCTCTATCCCTGGTTCGAACCGCGCACCGCGCCCCTCAAGCTCGGACGGCTCGAACATATGCTCCGCGACCCGCTGCTGGCCAGGCGGATCAGCAGCCTCGGGGTGCGCTACATGATCTGGGTCGACGGCAACACCGAAACCACCGATTCGTCCGGCAGCGTCAGTTGCGCCGTGGCGCCGGGGGCCGGCGGCTGTTTTGGTTTCGCCACCTGGGACAAGGTCTCCAATTACGAAGCGGTGATCTGGGACATCAACGATTTCAGTGACAAAGGCCGGGTGCGGGTCGACGCCCAGGGGTCGTCCTACCTGCTGGCGATCGGCGCGCCGATTCCCTTTATCGCCCGGGTCCAGGGCGAAGCCTGTGAAGGGATCGGCAATCAACTGCGGACATTCTTTGTGCCGTCCGACGCAACTTCGAAGGTACCCTGAGCAATGATGTCGTTCCATCTCACACCGGCGTCCATCCACCGTTGTTCCGTCACCCGCCTGCTGGCTCCGCTGCTGTGGCTGGGCCTGCTGCTGGCCGGCGCCGACTGCCATGCCCTGCTGATGATGTCCGAAGCCAAGGAGCGGGAGATCGGCAAGGAAATCCATGCCAAGATCACCGCCGAAATGCCCCTCTATCAGGATGCCAAGGTGGTGGCTTACGTCACCGGCGTCGGCCAGCGGCTGGCGGCCCACTCCGACAGTCCCGCCGCCTCGTTTACCTTCACCGTGATCGACAATCCCGATATCAACGCCTTCGCGACGCCCGGGGGTTATATCTACATCCACCGCGGCCTGCTCACCTACCTGCGCTCCGAAGCGCAGCTGGCAGCGGTGCTCGCCCATGAGATCGCCCACGTCACCGCCCGCCACGCCGCCCGCCAGCAGCGCGCCCAGACCGGTTCCAACGTCGCCGCCGGGCTGCTCGCCATCCTCAGCCGCAGCGGCGAAGTCGGCGAGGCCACCGCCCTGTGGGGCGCCGCCACGGTGCGCGGCTACGGCCGCGACATGGAGCTCGAGGCGGACGGAATCGGCGCCCGGACCATGGCCCGCGCCGGTTACGCCCCCGACGCCATCGTCGAGGTGCTGAGCCTGCTCAAGGATCACGAGCGCCTGGAAAAGCAGCGCGCCCGGGATGCCGGCCGCGAGCCGCGCACCTACCACGGCCTGTTCGCCACCCACCCGCGCAACGACCAGCGGCTGGCGGAGGCCATCGCCAGCGGCGGAACCGGCGGTGGTGGCGAAAAGGGCGAAGTCCCCTTCCGCATCGCCACCGACAAGCTGGTGTGGGGGCAGAATTTCCAGGCATCGCCGGAACGTGAAAACCGCTATGTCGACAGCAGCCTGGCTTTCCGCTTCGATCATCCGCCGGGCTGGACCCTGAACCCGTCCGGCAAGCTGGTCACCGCCACCGCGCCCGACTCCACCGACGGCTTCACCCTGGAGGTCAAGCCGCGCACCGTGCAACCGCCGGAGCACTACATCAAGAACAACCTCGGCGTCGGCCTCATCAAGAAATCCCAGGCCTTCGTCCAGGCCGGCCTGCCGGCGCATACCGGCCTGGTGGCGGCGCCGCCAGGGCCGGACCAGCGCCTCGCGGTGATCTACTACGGGCGCAATGCCTATGTCTTTCGCGGCAACATCGCCGCCGGCAAACAACACGACAGCCTCAACGACCAGTTGATGGGCATCATCAGCAGCTTCACGCCCCTGCCGGAGGCCCGTTTCGGCGGCATGGAGCCGCAGCGGATCCACTATGTCAAAGCCGCCAACAACGCCACTTTCGCCCAACTGGCCAGCCACCTCAAGCTCGGCCCCTATGGCGAGCAGGAGCTGCGGCTGATCAATGGCTACTACCCGCGAGGCGAGCCGCAAAACGGCGAGTGGATCAAGATAATCCGCTGAGCAGGCCGACAGGCGCCTGCATCCCGGCGCTACCCGTGCAGCGCCGACCCCAACCTTGAGCGACCTCCGTCAATCCCCCATAATGTCGGGCCATACACACCCTAGCTAGGACTTGTCATGACAGTCAAACCCAATGCCGTCGTCTCCATCCACTATACAGTTCGCGATGAGGACGGCGTTCAACTGGACTCCTCCGATGGTCGGGACCCGCTCATCTACCTCCACGGCGCCCACAACATCATTCCCGGCCTCGAGAGTGCACTGGAAGGCAAGCAGGTTGGAGATCAGCTGCAAGTCAGCATCGTGCCGGAAGAAGCCTACGGCGAACATCTCGACCACTTGGTGGAGTCCGTGCCCCGTGACGCCTTTGGCGAGCAGCCCCTGGAAGTCGGCATGCGCTTCGAAGCCCAGACCGAACAGGGCCCGATCTCGGTAGTCATCACCAGTATCGAGGACGATCTGGTCACCGTCGACGGCAACCATCCGCTGGCGGGCAAGTCCCTGAGCTTCGACGTCACCGTCGACGATATCCGCGACGCCAGCGAAGAGGAAATCGCCCACGGCCATCCCCACGGCCCCGGCGGGCACCACCACTGACCGAGCACCCCGATCACGCCATGGCCAGGCAGCGCCACTATTGGCTGTTCAAAAGCGAACCCGCCGAATACGGCATCGTCGATCTGGCCGGAGAGCCCGGCGGCACCGCGCGCTGGGATGGCATTCGCAACTACCAGGCCCGCAACCATATCAGGGACGGGGTCGCCAGCGGCGATGGGGTGCTGATCTACCATTCCAGTTGCAAGGTGCCGGGGATCGCCGGCACCGCCACGGTGTCCGGCGAGCCGTACCCCGACCCCTCCCAGTTCGACCCCGACAGTCCGTACTTCGACCCGAAAAGCACTCCGGACAAGCCCCGCTGGTACAGCGTCGACATTCGCCACCAGCGCACCTTCGCCCAGCTCATTCCCGCCACCCGCCTGAAGGACATGGCGCAACTCGCCGACATGATCCTGTTCCGCCAGGGCCGCCTGTCGATCCAGCCGGTGACCGAGCAGCACTGGGCAATCATCATGGATATTGCCGGCTGAACGTCCTGGCTGAGCGAAAGCTTGATTCCTCGCCTTCCCTTTCTTCTGTGCAACAGGGTATGGGTATCAAAAGCGCCAGAAATCCGCGGCGAACTCCAGCGATTCACTGTCCCGCCGCCAGATCACGCCCTCGGCCTGCACCGATATCCACCAGCTCTGAACCACCGGCTCGGGTTTTGGTCTGGCAAAGGCCTCCGGCGTCAACACCGCCACGCACCACGCCGGTTGCGGGTCGCGTACCGATTGGTAGACGATGCCGCCGACAGCCGCCTCGCGGGCAGCCCTGGCGAGGGATTGGCTGGCGCTGTAGTCGCCGGGGCTGGTCCATGCCGCGGCGTCGACAGCGAATGGCGCGCTGCGCAAATCCACCGCGAGGCACGAGACCCGCACGCAGAACGCGGTATGCAGCACCGGCTCGAGGCGCTCGAGCTCCACGGCATCACTGAGGAACCGCCAGCGCCAGTAGCCCAGTTCCGCGCAGGCGGTGCGCACGGATTCCGCGCCATAGAAGACCCCGCTGTCGATCTCGCCGCGAAAACGTGAACCGCCAGCGGGCGGCGCATAGCGAAATGGCGAGGCCAGCAGGTAATCGAGTCCCCGGGGGTCCGATGGCGGGCGCGGTTTGCTGCCTTCGAGCAGGGATTCCAGAAGATCCTGCTCGAAGGCATCGTCGACCAGCTTCATGGTCGCCGCGATGTGCTGGGCCTCGACGATGCGCCAGGCCCGCGCCGACCAGGGCCGGGCCTCAGACGAGACCGCGGGAGGCGTCCAGGTATTGGGTGACACGCACCAGTCCTTCCGTGTTGGTGATGAGATCGACGGGGCGGCCGTTCAACCCCCGGTTGTCGCTGTTGAGCCACTGCCTGGCGCTGTATTCATCGCCGACGATGGAGTCGAGGGAGCGGAATATACGCACCAGCAGCAGCGCGAACTCCCATTCCTTGCGAGCGGGATCGAGTTGGTATTTCCCGCCGTACAACCGGGAAACGGTCGGCGGGCTGACGCCCAGCACCCTGGCCAATAGCGCACGGCTAAGCCCCAGGCGTTCGGCGGCACGGGCGACCGCCTTGGACAGTACAGCCGCCGCGTCGGCATTGGTTGCTGAAGATCCGGGTAGCGCAGTCATTCGTCGGCTCCAGGGCTTACCGTTATTTCCATAGAAATAATAATAGCACAAAATTTCTACAGAAACACAAGCGCCGCTGCCTCCGGGGCCGCACCGTTGCCGGGGCCCCATGCCGCCCTTGTCAACTCCCCGGCTGTTTCAATATCACCGCGGTGCGCAGCTGGCTGCGGCCAAAACGGGACATCTTGGTGAAGTCGCCCCGCGCAATGGGCAGATACTGGCTGTCGAGCCCGCTGGCGGATTGTTCCTCCGGGTCCGGGTCGGAATCGTGCACGTACAGGCAGTCGTCGTCGAAGCCGCTGAGTGTCACCCAGTGGGGCGCCTTGCGGCCATCCAGGCGGTAGGTGCTGATCAGGATGATGGGGATGCCGCCATCGCGGAATGCCTGCTCCAGATCGCGATCGGAAAATTCCCGGTAGCAGAGCGCAATCCGCTGCTGCTCCGCCTGGGCGACGAAATCGAGGTGCACCAATTCGATTACCCGCTTCTTGTTGTCGTCGCGGACGCTGTCGACGAATATCGGCCCTTCCCGGTTGAGCCACACCTCCGCTGCGAAGCCCCGCTGGCGCGCCGCCAGGGCGAGGCCCACCGGATGGCAGCCGCCATGGCCGGAGGTCATGAAGATGGTGGTGGCCTCGCGCCAGATCTGCAATTCTTCATGGATGGTCGGCCGGTAGCCTTCGTCCAGCCCGCCCATGGCCATCATCAGCGCCGCCGGCCCGCAGGTGAACGCAGTGGTCTGCTGAATCCAGGGGATACCGCGGTTGGACTCCAGCTGGGGCACCTTGCGGATGCACTTCTGCATGCGCAAGGCGTCGTTATCGTCTTCGTAATAGTGGGGATAGATACCGAACGGTTGGTAGCCGAGCGCTTGATACAGGCCGATGGCCGCGTGGTTGTCGACACTGACTTCGAGCCGCAGGAACAGGCAACCGTGGCTCTCGGCCAGCAGCTCGCCCTCGCCGAGCAGCCGCCGGGCAATGCCCGCGCCGCGCCAGGCGGGATCGATGGCGATGGAGTAAAGCCGGGCAAGGATGGTGCCGCGCAGAAACAGGATCAGTCCATAGCCGGCCAGACGGCCGTCGTCCTCGGCCACCAGAAAGGCGCAGTTGTCGGCCTGCAGCCAGTGGCGAAAGCTGCGGCGGCTGAGGCGGTCGGTGGCAAAGCAGGTTTTTTCCAGGGCCAGCAAGGCGTTGAGGTCGCGCTCTTCGGCCCGGCGCACCACCACTCCGGCCCCGCGGGCAACCTGCGGCAAGGGATTGCCGGGGCTCATCGCGCCGCCACCGCAAGCCCGCCCAGGGCCTGGGTGATGACCTGGCGGGCGCGGAACAGCACCGCTTCACGCCATGTGTCATCGTCGGGGTAAAAGTGGCTGCGCATCAGCGCGGCGAGGCGCAACCGTTCGCTTTCGGCCGGTGGCGCGAGCGGCTGGCGGGCCCAGCCCTGGTTTTCGTCGAGCAGCACCTCGAACAGCCTGTCGGTGCCCAGGGTGCCGAATTCGAGGGTGATAAAGCAGCTGTCATCCGCCATGATCCGGTGCCAGGCATAGTCGAGCAGGCCGAACTTGGGCACCGAGCTGGAGGTTCCTTCGGCCGGCAAGGTGCAGGACGGGCCATACCAGGCCCGGGCGGTGCGGGCCCCGCCACTGGCCGGCGGATGGTCGCAGATCACCTCTCCGTAGCCGTAGGGTCCGAGCCCGGTATGGATATCGATTACCGCGAGCCGGCGCCGCGCCAACTGGCGGCTGTCAACCAGCATCTCGATCACCCGGCGGCTGTGGCTGTCGCCGCGGCCGCCAAAAAAAGGCCCGCGCGGATCACAGTACTGCCCACCGCTGACGGCAATCTCAAAGGCTGTCGGGCCCTGCTCGCGGCGAAAGGCGGCGAGCCTTTCGGCCCTTTGCCGCGGGTCGGCCCAGGCAAAGACCTCGCGAATGCTGTCGTAACCGGGATTCGCCGGCAGCGGCCGGCTGAAGTCGACGAAATTGCGGTTGACGTCGATACCCTCGCCGTCACAGCGCCTGTCCCAGGCGTATCCCCAGGGGTTGAGCGCGTGGATGGCCATGATTGCGACATCATCGGGCAACGCCAGCCGGCCCGCGCGGTACAGCCGCCACAGATCGTTCTGCACCGCGCTGCCGGCATAGCCTTCGACCCCGTGGGTGCCGGCGATCAGCACCAGCACGCCCGCGGCGTCGGCCGGCCCGAGCCAGGCGACATCGGTGGCCAGTGCGCCGCCGCCCGGGGCTTCGCCGGCGACGCCGTGGCTGTCGCTGGCGGCCCCGTCAGGCAGGCTCTCGAGCCAACGCTCGCGGGCCTCCCGATAACTGCCCGGGAAGGTCTCGGTATCAAACGGCTGGGCACGGCTCAACGACAGCATTCGCAACTCGCTTGCGGTTTGGCGGTCTGTCGAATCATAGCGATCTTTAACCCCCCGCGGTACGGAATTTTATGGCCCCCGGGCGCCGGATTACAGTTGCCGAACCTGTCAAAGAGGCGCACAATCTGCCGCCTTCTCTCCACCCTCCTTTCCTGCCCTTGTAGCTATGACCCAAACCCTGCTGATCGTGGACGATATGGCCGACTGGGAGTCCTATTATCCCAGTGAGCACGTCATGCTTTTCGCCGATTATCTCGAGGGCACCCAACCCGGCAGCCACGAACGCACCAGGGTGATCAACCTCTGCCGCAGCTTCAAGTACCTGTCGGACGGTTACTACTGTTCGCTGCTGGCGGAAGCCCGCGGTCACCACGTGATCCCGTCGGTGAAAGTGCTCAACGACCTGGGCAGGCGCTCGCTGTACCAGATCCAGCTGGAGGATATCTCCACCGCGCTCAGCAATACCCTGAAGTCGCAGCCGCCGTCGGGGGAAATCGAGATCCTCACCTACTTCGGCACCTCCGCTCAGCCGGAGTACCGGGAGCTGGCGCGGCGGCTGTTCGACCTGTTTCCCTGCCCGATCCTGGCGGTCACCTTGCGCTTTCGCAAGCAGTGGCAGATCGTGTCGCTGCGGCCGCGCTCCCACGCCCGCCTCGGCGACAGCGAGGAGACCGAATTCGCCAACGCCCTGAACGACTACAGCCACAAGATCTGGCGCAAATCGAAGGCGCGGAAGGTCTACCAGTACGATATGGCGATGCTGGTCAACGCCGAGGAGGCGATGCCGCCGAGCGACGCCAAGGCGCTGAAGAAGTTCATCAAGGCCGGCGCCGAGCTGGGTATCGATGTCGAGATCATCGGGCCCCGTGATTATCCGCGGATCTCTGAATACGACAGCCTGTTCATCCGCGAGACCACCGCCATCGACCACCACACCTACCGCTTCGCCAAAAAGGCCGAAGCCGAGGGCCTGGTGGTGATCGACGACTCCAATTCGATCCTCCGCTGCACCAACAAGATTTATCTCGCCGACCTGTTTCGCAAGGCCCGGGTGCCGGCGCCGCGCACCCGCATCCTGCGCCGCGGCAATCTCGCCAACCCGAAGGGCCAGCAGGCCCATACCCAGCAGCTCGATGAAGTGGAGGCGGAATTCGGCTATCCGATCGTCATCAAGATCCCCGATGGCGCCTTCTCCCGCGGGGTGGTCAAAGTGGCCAACCGTCAGGAACTTGAAGAAAAAACCCGGGAGCTGTTCCACAAGACGGCCCTGCTGCTCGCCCAGGAGTTCCTCTATACGGACTTCGACTGGCGCATCGGGGTATTCAACAACAAGGCGATCTACGCCTGCCGTTACTACATGGTGAAAAACCACTGGCAAATCTACCGCCACGGCGGGAGCAAGGTGGACAGCGGCGGTTTCGATACCCTGCCCACCTTCGAGGTGCCGAAAGGCGTTCTCGACGCCGCCCTCGCCGCCACCCGGCCCGTCGGCAACGGTCTCTACGGGGTCGATGTCAAGGAGCGCAATGGCAAGGGTTTTGTCATCGAGGTCAACGACAACCCCAATATCGACCGCGGCGTCGAGGATCGCTACCTGGGGGACGAACTCTACCACCTGATCATGGCCGAGTTTCTGCGCCGCATGCGGGCGCGGCGGGATTCATGATGGCATGCCGGACGGACTTGCCAACCCGCGGGACAGGCTATAGGGTGAGAACCGGCAGGCGGTGACCCGATGGTCATGCGTCACGATCGGCGGATCGGCGGTCGGCGCACAACGCCTGGCCATCGACAATAATTCTTTGCACACTACGACAGGGCCAGTGGACATGGACCACCGCTTCATCTTTCTGCTCCGCGCCGCGCTGTTGCCCGCCCTGTTCGCCCTCAGCGCCGCCACCAGCGGGCAATCGGCCGAGTCCCCCGCTGCGCCGCCAGCGGACAGCCCGTCCACGCTGAGCATAGAGCCGCTCTCCGACACCCGCACCCTGTCGGTAATGACCATCGCCGACAACGTCCATGTCGCCCTCGGCTACGGCAGCACCACCATGGCCATGATCGAAGGCGAAGACGGTGTGGTGATCATCGACAGCCTCGCCAGCGAGACAGTCGCGGCCAAGGCCATGGAAGCATTTCGGGAGATCACCGGCAAACCGGTACAAGCCGTGATTCTCACCCATCGCCACCAGGATCACAGCGGCGGGCTCGGCGCGGTGCTCGGCGGGGCCGACATCCCGGTGTACAACCGCCCGGCGCCGCGCCAGGAGCGGAACGACACCTTCCCCCACGACACCGGCAACGAGCCGCCCGCCGCTGCCGGAGAACACCACCCCGGCGACGCGCTGCCCGCCCACCACCTCCCGGTCAGCAGCCGCCAGGCCATCACCATCGCCGGCCTCGACCTGGAGCTGGTGCCGGCCAAGGGCGACGACAACCAGCAGCTGTGGCTGTGGTACCCGGCAAAGGGCGTGCTGTTCAGTGGCGACGGTTTCTATACCTCCTTCCCGGCCATCCACGCCCTCGGCGATGTCAGCCGCGAAACCCGCGACTGGCTGGCAACCCTGGACGCGATGCTGATGCAATCGCCGCGCTTTCTCGTTACCGGGCACGGCTACCCCATCATCGGCGCGGAACAGAGCATCGCCGCGCTCAAGGATTACCGCGACGCCATTGCCCTGGTGCTGGAGGAAACCCTCGCCGGCATCGACAGGGGCCTTGGCCCCGATGCGCTGGTCGCCGCCATCGCCCTGCCCCCGGAACTGGATGGCCTACCCTACCTGGAACAGCGCTTTTCCCGGTTGTCCTGGGCGGTGAGAGCCATCTACACCGATCGCAAAGGCTGGTTCGACGGCAACCCCACCCACCTGGACGCCATGCCTCCCGCGACCCTGGCAACCCGCATTGCGGAATTGTCCGGCGGCGCCGAGGTGCTGTTCGAGAACGGCCTGCTGGCGCTCGACAACGGCGACTATCGATGGGCCGCGCAACTGGCCGACTACCTGATGGCCCTCGACCCCGACAACCCGGCGGCGCGCCATATGAAAGCCGACGCCCTGGTCGGCCTCGCCAGCGAAACCGCTACCCTCGCCGCCCGGGATTTCTATCTGCAGGAGGCCAGAGTCCTGCGCCAGAGCGCCATCGGCCAGGAAGCGACAGGCGAGGATGCGGGCGACTGAGCCGGCGCGCCCTATGCTCTTTCATAGGGTGCGCCGAGGAACGAAGCGCACCGTGGAATCGGCAGTTACGAAAAGGTTCCGTTATTTATCAACAGCCTATATCGAAGCATCGACAGCCCCTAGCCTTCCGGGCTGATCGCCGGCCAGACCGCATCGAGCAGCAGGGGTTGTGCCTCCGCTGTGGGATGAATACCATCTGCCTGGACCAGGTCGCGATCACCGAGCAGATTGAAGCCCAGTGAAACCCGAAACAGGTCATTGGTTTTTTCCAGCTCTTCGAATACGGCGCGATAGCGGTCGTTGAACACCGCGCCGTAGCTCGGCGGCAAATCGATGCTCACCAGCACCACCTCGGCGCCACTGTCCAGGCACAGGTCGATGATGGCCTGGAGGTTGTCCCGCATATTGGTGAGCGGCAACCCCCGCAAACCATCATTGCCACCCAGCTCGACAATGACCTGGTCGGGCGCATGCTGCGCCAGCAATGGCGGCAGGCGGCGCAGGCCGAGGGCGGTGGTATCGCCGCTGATGCTGGCATTGACCACGCTGTAGCTGCCGGGGTGGCGTTCATCGAAGCGTTTTTGCAGCAGGCTCACCCAGCCGCGTTCCACCGCGATCCCGTAAGCGGCGCTGATACTGTCACCCAGCACCAGGATTGTCTTGGCGGAGGACTTGGCGGCAGCGCCGGCGGAACACAGCGACAACAATAGAATCAACAACAGTTTTGGCATGGCAGGCATTCAATGGATAGCGGTGACAGGAATATTCTCAACGTCTCGGATCTCGGCAAAACCGTCATGGTCGGCGACGGCCCCTTGACCATTCTGTCCGGGATCGATTTTGCGATCAAGCGCGGCGAGAGCGTGGCCATCGTCGGGGTTTCCGGCTCGGGCAAATCCACCCTGCTGAGCCTGCTCGCCGGCCTCGACCTGCCCAGCAGCGGCACCATCAGCCTGTGCCATCATGCGCTGGAACGGCTCGACGAGGATGGTCGCGCCCGGGTTCGCGGTGAACATGTCGGTTTTGTCTTCCAGTCGTTCCAGTTGCTGCCCCATCTCACCGCCCTGGAAAACACCCTCCTGCCCCTCGAGGTGCTCGGCCACGACAACGGCGAGGACAAGGCTCGCCAACTCCTCGCCAGGGTCGGCCTCGAGGGCCGGACCAACCACTATCCGCGCCAGCTCTCCGGTGGCGAGCAACAGCGGGTGGCCATTGCCCGGGCCTTTATCGCCGAGCCGGACATCCTGTTCGCCGATGAACCCACCGGCAATCTCGATGCCGCCACCGGGCAGCGGGTCATCGACCTGCTGTTCGAAATCAACCAGGAGCGCGCCACCACCCTGGTCCTGGTCACCCACGATCCGATGCTCGCCCAACGCTGCCAGCGCCGTCTGGAGCTGCAGGGCGGCACCCTGGCCGGGCAACACTGATGCACGCCTTCACTCTCGCCCGCCGTTTGCTGCGCCGCGACTGGCGCTCCGGAGAACTCGCCACGCTGCTGTTCGCCCTGGTGGTCGCCGTCACGTCGGTCTGCGCCATCGCCCTCATCACCGACCGCCTC
>JBAZCN010000052.1:0-19170 GCA_041655035.1 Porticoccaceae bacterium
CTTTTGACCGAGGGCGAGGGCGCTGAGGGTCAACTGCCGGGCAGCGTCGATGCGATAGGCTTCCCCGGCGATCCGTGCCAGCACCTCTTCGACACCTTCGAAATAGGCGATCGGCATGCCGAACTGCTTGCGGATGCGGGCGTACTCGCCACTGTAGCGGGCACTGAGCTTGGCGCCGGCGGCGCCGAGCGCGGGCAGCGAAATGGCCCGCCCCGCGGCGAGACAATGCATCAACATTTGCCAGCCCTGGCCGAGGCGCTCCTGGCCGCCGATGACCCGCTCCATGGGGACGAAGACATCGTTGCCCCTGGTCGGACCATTCATGAACACGCTGCCCACCGGCAAGTGGCGATTGCCGGTCCAGACCCCCGGTGTGCTGACGGGGACAAGGGCGCAACTGATGCCGAGTTCGCGTTTATCGCCGATCAGGCCATCGGGATCATAGGTGTTGAAAGCGAGTCCCAGCACCGTGGCCACCGGCGCCAGGGTGATATAGCGCTTGTCCCAGGTGAGACGCAGGCCCAATACCCGCTCGCCCTGCCAGTCGCCGTAGCAAACCACGCCCTTGTCGGGCATGGCCGCGGCATCGGAGCCGGCAGCGGGGCCGGTGAGGGCGAAGCAGGGGATGTCTTCGCCCCGGGCCAGGCGGGGCAGGTAGTGATCGCGCTGGGGCTGGGTGCCGAAGTCGCTGAGCAGTTCTCCCGGGCCGAGGGAGTTGGGCACCATCACGGTGATGGCGGCCGTGAGGTTGCGGCTTGCCAGTTTCATCACCACCGCCGAGTTGGCCAGGGCGCTGAAATCCCGGCCGCCGTACTGTTTGCCGATGATCAGGCTGAAAAAGCGCTGTTCACGCAAAAAAGCCCAGGCTTCTTCCGGAAGGTCGCCGTCCTGCCGCACCTGCCAGTCGTCGAGCATGCGGCACAGGGTTTCTACCGGGCCGTCGAGAAACTCCTGCTCATCAGGCCGCAGTTGCGGGGTCGGTGTGGTCAGCAGCAGGTTCCAATCGGGGTCGCCGGAGAACAACTGGCCATCCCACCAGACGGTGCCGGCATCCAGCGCCTCCTGTTCGGTATCCGACATCTTGGGCACCATCCTGCGGAACCATGCCAGCGCCGGGTCGCTGACCCAAGGTCGCCGCAACGAGGTCGTCGCCAGCAGACCGAGCCCGGCCGCCACCGCAAGGCCCAACACAATGACGCCGCCGCCGGCGAGCTGAAACACTGCGATGGCCAGGGTCAGCAGCGCCATTGACACAGCGGCCGCCAGCAGATTGGCGCGCCAGTAGGCGAGGGCGATCAGCGCGATGATCAACAGAATCGATCCGGTCATTGTGTATCTCCTGCGTCACTTATGGCGGTAGCGGCGGGTGCCGTCGATCGCCGGCATCAAGTATCGAGATGTTCGGTGCGATTGAAAAAGATCAGCTGTTTCTCCACCAGGTTCAGCTCGGTCACCGCGGTGTTGTGCTTGATGTAGTCGAGCCAGCGGGTCGTGTCGTCGTGCAGGTAGTGGGCGATGGCGATGCCGAGCGCGGTGCCATGGGATACCAGCACGACATTCTGGTCCGGGTGGCGGTGGATGATCTCATCGATGGCCGCGACCATGCGGTTGCGCACCATGCGCTGGGACTCGCCACCGGGAGCCGCGAAATCGGGGTTGCCGTACAGCTCCCCCGTCGCGCCGTGGAGGATTTCGATATCGTCAAACTTGATGCCCTCCCATTCGCCGAGGGAAAACTCCATCAACCGTTCGTCAAAATTGGGTTCGAGCTGATGGCGCTCGGCGATCGCCAGGGCGGTATCGCGCGCCCGTTGCAGGGGGCTCGCATAGATGACATCCGGGGTGGCGATACGATGAAAGTAGTCGCCCAGACGGCGCGCCTGTTCACGGCCGACATCGGTAAGCACCGTGTCGGTGGTGCCGTGCCAGACCTTGTCGATATTGGCGCGGGTCTGCCCGTGGCGAACCATCAGTAATCTGCCCTTGTGTCCCATGACAGTCGTACCTCACTGGTGGTGGGAAAGGGACATTATGACGCATTAGGCGCGGAATGGGGCAGTGGCCGTCGCCCGCGGATGCTGGAGCGGCGCGACGGCGACACAGGGTGAAAGTCGCCCGCTTTCAACCCACCGCCAGGGAGACCGCGACCAGAATGGCGATGGTGGCAAAGCCAACGACAAATATCAGGCCGAGGCTTGCCAGGGTGCGGCGGTCTTCTTTGATCATGGTCGAGTCCTCCGGTAATGAGTCCAGGACTGTAGACCAAGGCGGCCACGCAACCATTGATGGGTATCAATCAAAGGCGACGCTGTCGGACTCCGCACCGGTCCCGTTCTGACGGTGGGCGCGACTGCGAAACTGCCTGGGCGTCAACCCGGTAGCCTTGCGGAAGGCCTGGGCAAAGGACGACTGGCTTTGAAAGCCGCAGTCGTAGGAGATTTCCTTGATCAGTTGCTCGCCATTGGCCAGCTCCATCTTGGCCTTGTTGATGCGCACCTCGGTGATGTATTCGGTGATGGTCTTGCCGGTGGTGCGCTTGAACATCCGCGCCAGGTGGCGATTGCTGACGCCGCACTCCTTGGCCAGCCAGGAGGTCTGGGGGAACTCCCCCTTGGTTTCGTTGATACGGCTTTCGATCATCCGCAGTTGCTGGGGTGTCAGTTTGCCAAACGGCTCCCGGGCGACGATACGGGTCGAGCGGATGTGGCGGCTCAATTCGACGAGCAGCGAATCGAACAGGGCGTCCACCAGGCGCTCGGAGCCGTGATCCGGGTTCAGCGCTTCCTGGGCAAGACGCAGCAAGGTGGCGCGAATATTGATGTTGTTGATATTGAAACAGGCGGCCAACTCCAGCGGAGTCCACTGCCAATCCACCAGGGGGGCAAAGACATCCATCTCGAACAGGCAACCGACGACCTGTTGCTCCCCCTTGGGGATCCGCATCATCGCCTTGTGCCCGGCCGGGACCAGGGCGCAGTTTCCGGTTGACACCCAGGAATTTGGCGTCGATCCGCCGAGATATCCAACTTCGGAGCCCGGCGGGCGGGGGTGCAGCGCCAGTTCCAGGTAACACACGTCGGTGTGAAAGAGTGTCGGCTCCAGCGTTTTTTCCCAATAGTAGCGCCGGACCTCGACCTGGAAACGGGGGCGGCGGATGACCGCGTCGACTTCGCAGCGGGAGGTGGTCCTGGGCCGGCAGCGGGCAAACTTTTCCGCCGTGGCGATATCCCGCTGAGGGGCCGGCGTTACAGGTGAGATTTCAGCAACGGTATACACTTGGCGTATGACCTCCTGGTTACTCTTCTTGTCATCGGCGCAGCAGACATGCACGTGGTGGTGGCACGCCGCACAGCACCGCCACTGATTTCATGATAAAGCGCCCAAAGTGTTTGGTAAAGGACATGATTTCCACCCGATATAACCATTGATTCCATACGTTCAAAGGTTTACACCGATCTGTTCTGTAGAGAGCAAGTCCGCCTCGAGACAGTTTATCCTCCGAGGAACAGATATGCCTGTTGTCTGTCAGGCCGGCAATGCTTAGTCTGGGTGTGACACAGATCACCCTATGCGAGAAATGATAATGAGCGCACTAGACGACATCAAAGCCCTGGTCCACGCCGCCGACCCCTACCGCGATGCCCCCGCCAACCTCCGGGAACTGCAGCTCGAGGCCGTGCGTGAACGGTTTGCCGAGAAACGCCAGCAATTGAAGATCCTCGATCGCCGCGCCAGCGAAGCGGGCATCACTGAAGTCAGCAGCCTGCAGGATGTGGTGCCGCTGCTGTTCACCCACACCAATTACAAAAGCTACCCTGAAACCTTTGTCGACAAGGGCCAGTGGAGCAACATGAACATATGGCTGCAATCCTTGACCAGCAAGCCCGTGACCGGGGTCGATATGGACGGCGTCAAGGATGCCGATGACTGGATCGCCCGGCTCACCGATGCCGGCCACCACCTGTTCGCCTCCAGCGGTACGTCGGGCAAGTGCTCGTTCCTCGACCAGACCGAACAGGATGTCGCCCTCGCCAGCGAAGCCTATGTGAAAGGTTTCCTCGGCCAGTGGGCGCCGCGCAAGCCCAACCGCGAACACCCCAGTTTCACTTTTTTTCCGGCCACCGGCGTCCATCGCCTGTGTATCCACAATCACCACTTTTTTTCCCAGTACGTCGCTCCCGAGGGCGAAGCCCATTTTATTTCCGATGAGCCGCTGCGCGCGACTCCGGGGATTCGCGCCGGGCAGCTGCGCCGGGCACTGGCCGCGGGTACCGCGCTGCCCGAGGAAATCGCCGCCTTCGAAGCGGAAAACCAGAGAAATGCCGCCCTGGCCGGTGAGCGCTTCAATGCCTTTGTCGACAAGATCGACAGCAAGCGCGACCAGCCGATCGCGCTCGGCGTGATGTGGCCAGCGGCATTCCAGTTGATGGAGGCGCTCAAGGCCCGCGGTGTGAAGGACGGCGCATTCCATCCGGACAGCATGGTGATGATGGGTGGCGGTATCAAGGGCGTGGTGCTGCCCGATGACTACCGCGAACAAATCCACCGCTTCTTCGGTCTGAGTCCCCAAAATTACCTGAACAGCTATGCCATGGTCGAGATGACCGGCCTCAACCCCTATGTCCATCACCTCGATGCCTATGCCATGCCGCCGTGGATCGTCCCGCTGATTCTCGACAAGTCTGCCGAGAAGCTGCTCAATCCGGGCGATGGCCAGGGCGTGGTGGAAGGGCGCATGGCGTTGTTCGACCTGCTCACCGATGCCCGCTGGGGCGGCCTGATTTCCGGCGACAAGGTCACCATCGACTTTACCTCGGCCGATGGTTTCAGTGGCCCGCTGGTGCGCTCTATCGCCCGCTACCAGGATCTGGAAGAGGGCGAGGACAAACTGACCTGCGCCGGCACCATCGATTCCTACGTGCGCGGTGCAATCAATTTGTAATCCTGTGGAGGATACGACCATGACCAGTACGGCCAAAACTGACAGCCTGTCCAACCGTCTTGAAGTACCTCATTTCATAAAGGGCGCGGTCCAGCACGGCGCCGAGGTCGAGCAGCGCTCCCGCGCCCAATCCACCCCGGTGTTCACCCCGAAGATCTCCATGGATGACCTGGTGT
The DNA here is from genome assembly GCA_041655035.1 of Porticoccaceae bacterium. Taxonomy (GTDB): domain Bacteria; phylum Pseudomonadota; class Gammaproteobacteria; order Pseudomonadales; family Porticoccaceae; genus NAT127. The sequence continues at coordinate 5,119 of JBAZCN010000052.1, forward strand.
GGCGCCGCCATGAGCCGACACCGGCGTTCAATACACCGATCCGCGACATCATCGATTTTCTCGCGGAAGTCGGTGAGCGTCTCGATTTCGACAGCAACCCCTATCTCCAGGAAGCCGTCGAGAAAATGAGCCATTTCAGTACTCTCGATTCGCGGGTACTGGAAAACAGCTACCGGGACATCCGCTACATGTTCCGCCGGGAGGGCGTGATCGCCGAGATCGAGCAAACGCTCGGCAGCCTCGAGGTGCTCGACGGCTGGGTCGCCCGCAACCCCTTTCTGCCCAACAGCCGGGTGCGCGCCGTCCCGCCGCGGATGGTCCATGTGCTGGCCGGCAACGCACCGGTGGTGCCGCCCATCACCATCGTCCGCGGTGCCATCACCAAGGGCGTGCATCTGCTTAAGCTGCCATCCAACGACATGTTCACCACCACCGCCATCCTGCGCACCATGGCGGATGTCGATGCCGATCACCCGACGACGAAGTCGTTCACCGCCGCCTACTGGCGCGGTGGTGATGAGCAACTGGAATCCGCCATCTACCGCTCCCAGTACTTCGACAAGATCGTGGTGTGGGGTGGCGAGGCCGCGGTGAAGCACGTGGTCAAGTATGTCGGCCCCGGCCTCGAAATGGTGTCCTTCGATCCCAAGGTGTCGGTATCGATGATCGGCAAAGCCGCTTTCGATTCTCCCGACACCACCCGGGACGTCGCCATGAAAGCGGCTGCCGACGTCATTGGCTGGAACCAGGACGCCTGCTCCGCCTCCCGCTTCCATTATGTCGAGGGCACCATCGAGCAGGTCGACCAGTATTGCGAGGAACTGGTCAAGGCCATGGGCGTGGACACCCGCTACGGTCCTGGCAAAAGCAGCCTGGTGCCGCCGGGGGATATCCGCGAACAACTCGATATGCTGCAAAACCTCGAGCCACTCTACCGGGTATTCGGCAAATACGACGGCAACGGTATGGTGATCCGCTCCGATGAGGAACGGGTCGACTTCAGTCCCACCGGCAAGCTGGTGAATGTGGTGCGGGTCGACAAGCTCGCCGATGCGGTGAAAAACATCACCGTGGCCACCCAGACCGTGGGTATCTACCCGAAGGAGGAACGTATTGCCCTCCGCGACAGCCTGGCCAGCTGCGGCGCCCAGCGCCTGGTCGATCTCGGTGAGGTCAACGGCGGGGAAGGTTTTGGCGGCTCGCCCCACGACGCCGGCATGCCGGTCAACCGGTTTATGCGCTGGGTGGTGGAGTCCGGCGACCACGGTTGACCGGCAACGCGCCCGCCGGCTCCCTGCTGCACAGCCTCTACCGCCACGTTGGCCCGCCGGATACCCGCGCCGGGCCAACGTGGCCATCACGGTTAAAAGGGTACAACGATAAAGGGTATAACTATAATGAGAGTCTCTCGGCTCCACTCGAACGCCATCAAACTGATGCTGGGACTGCTGACCGCCGAAGTGCTGTCAGCCTTCGAGCTCTCAATGCTGTACGCCGCGCTGCGAGCCATGATCGACGACTTTGGCAACGCCGAGGCAGTCGGCTGGGTGATGACCAGTTTCTTCCTCGCCAGCGCCGTTTCCGCCGCCATCTGCGGGCGCCTCGGCGACATCTTCGGTCGCAAGAAAGTGCTGCTGGCGGTGATCTTCTTCAGCATCATCGGCTCGCTGGTCGCGGCGTTTTCGACCACGCTTGAAGGGGTTATCCTCGGACGGGTGATCCAGGGCACCGCCGGCGCCATTTTCCCGCTTTGTATCGGACTGGTGCGGGAGAACATCAAGTCCGAGTCGGTACCGATCTTCATCGGTATCCTGGCGGCGAGCTTGACGGTCACTATGGGGATGGGGACATTTCTCGGCGGCATCATTGTCGATAACCTCAGCTGGCACTGGGTGTTTTTCGCCGGTGCCATCGCCGGCGCAGTGGCATTCATCACCATCTCGGCGTGGATGCCGAGATCCCCGGCCAAGGCCTTCGATCGCCGTACCAACATCCTCGGCGGCATCCTCTTTGCACCGGCGGTAGTGCTGGTATTGCTCGGCATCACCAAGGGCCCCAGTTGGGGTTGGGTGTCGGTCACGACGCTGAGCTGCCTCGGTGCCGGTATCCTGGTCATGGCCATTTGGGTGACCAGTGAACTGCGCGCCAAGGTGCCATTGCTGGACGTTCGCCTGTTGGCCAACCGCCAGGTACTGTTGGTCAATCTGGGCAGCGCGGTGTTGGGTCTGAGCTCCTTCCAGTCGATGCAAGTGTGGTCGATCGTACTCCAGCAGCCTGCTGCCACCGGGGTTGGGCTCGGGATCACCGCGACCCTGGCCGGCATCATCCTTTTCCCCAAAACGCTGATCGCCCTGGCCAGCGGGCCCACCGCCGGCTGGTTGATTTCCCGCCATAGCGGTCGCTCGGCGATGATGATGGGCGCCGTGATCATGATGATTGGCTGGATCATCCTTGGCCTCAAACACGACTCACTGATTTTCGTCACGTTGATGCTGACTTTTCTGGGCTTTGGCATGTCAATGTTCTACTCGAGCATCCCGATCATCATCGCCCAATCAGTGCCGATGGAGCGCACCAGCGAAGCCAGCGGCATGATGATCGTGATCCGTTCGACCGCGATGGGAATCGGCGCCCAGATCGTCGCCTTCCTGCTGGATACCTCCACCATTACCGTGGCGGGCGCCAGCTACCCGGACCAGACCGCTGTCTACAGGGTGATAACCTATGTGATCGGCGCCTGCCTGCTGATGATCCTGATTTCGTCTTTTGTGTCGAAAGAGCGCGCCAAGGGGCCGGTCAGCGCCCACCATCTCCCCCTTGAGGCCGATGCCGCCGTCCGCCCCGTCCAACAGATAACTACTAAAGGAGCAAGCAATGCCTGACTTCGATTTGATCATCCGCAACGGGATCGTGGTCGACGGGACCGGCAGCCCGACCCGCATCGCCGATGTCGCTGTGCGCGGTGGCCTGATTGTCGACATTGCGCCGTTCATCGAAGGTCGGGGAAAGGATGAAATCGATGCCACCGGCAAACTGGTCACCCCGGGCTTTGTCGACGTACACACTCATTACGATGGCCAGGTAACCTGGTCCGATCAGTTGGAACAATCCTCCCTGCACGGCGTCACCACCGTCGTGGTCGGCAACTGCGGGGTCGGCTTCGCACCCTGTCGCCCCGAGGATCGCGAGGCCCTGGTCAACGTCATGGAAGGCGTGGAAGACATTCCGGAAGCGGTGATGGCCGAGGGGCTGCCGTGGAACTGGGAAACATTCCCCCAATACCTCGACGCACTCGCTGCCCGCCACTGGGATATCGATGTCGCGGCTTATCTGCCCCATTCGCCCCTGCGGGTCTATGTGATGGGCCAGCGCGGCCTCGACCGGGAACCGGCCACCGCCGCCGACATGGAGCGCATGGCCGCCCTCGCCGAGCAGGCCATGGACGCCGGCGCCGTTGGCTTTTCCACCTCGCGCTCGCTCGTCCACCGCCGGGGCGACGGTGAATTCATCCCCAGCTTTCACGTCGATACCGAAGAGCTGGTCACCATCGCCAAGGCCGTGGGGCAGGCGCGGGGCGGAGTGGTGCAGATGATCCCCAACCTCGATACCGAGGATTATGATCTCGACATGGACCTGCTGGCGCGCCTGGCCAGAGCCTCGGGCGGGGTGGTGACCTATTCACTGGCGCAGTGGTCGGCAGACACCAACGGGTGGCGCAAAACCCTCGACGCGATGGCGAAGCTCAACGCGGAAGAGGGGACCCGGTTGATCGCCCAGGTATTCCCGCGCCCGATGGGCGTGATCGGCGGTCTCGACACATCGGTCAATCCGTTCTGCCTGTGCCCGAGCTATGCGCCACTGGCGGAGTTGCCGCTCGCGGCGCGGGTGGAAGCGCTGCGGGATCCTGAGCTGAAACGCAAACTGCTGGCGGAAGAGCCCGCCGACCCCCGCAATCCGATGTATCTGCTGCTGCGCAATTTCGACAATATCTACCCCATGGGGACCGTGCCTGACTATGAACCCGGCAAGGGAAGGAACATCGGCGCCATGGCCCGGGAGCGCGGTCTCAGCGCCATCGAACTGGCCTACGACCTGCTGCTGGAGAGCGAGGGCAGGGCACTGTTCTTCGTGCCCTTCGCCAATTTTGCCGAACATAATCTCGACGCCACTCTGGGGATGATCCGGGATCCCAACAGCGTCATCGGCCTCGGCGACGGAGGCGCCCATTACGGATTGATCTCCGATTCCAGCTATACCACCACGGTGCTCACCCACTGGACCCGCGACCGCGACGGCGAGCGGGTCGAGCTGCCCTGGGCGATCAAGGCCCTGTCGGCGGACACCGCGGATCTCGTCGGCATGACCGACCGGGGACGTCTGGCAGTGGGAAAAAAAGCCGATATCAACGTGATCGACCATCAGCGACTGAAGTTGCACACTCCCCGGGTGATCAACGACCTCCCGGGCGGCGGGCGACGGCTCATCCAGTATGCGGATGGTTATGTGGCGACCGTCGTCAGCGGCGAGATCATCCATCGCGACGGCCGGCCCACCGGGGCGCGCCCGGGCCGCCTGGTGCGCAGCACCTCCTTCCGGGTCCATTGAAATTTCAGCGCCCGGCCGCGCCCGCCGGGCCCTTCACACGATACTTCTTCCAGGATTGACTCATGACTGACTACGATCTGATCATTCGCAACGGCACCGTCATCGACGGTTCCGGCTCTCCCGGCGTAATTGCCGATGTCGCCATCCGCGACGGCCTGATCGCAGCGATTGCGCCACAGATCGCCGCGTCGGGCAGTGATGAAATCGACGCCGCCGGCAAGCTGGTGACCCCTGGGTTCGTCGATGTCCACACCCACTACGACGGCCAGGCGACCTGGGACTCCCATCTCGCGCCGTCCTCCCGCCTCGGCGCAACCACCGTGGTACTCGGCAACTGCGGCGTCGGGTTCGCCCCGTGCCGCCCCGCCGACCACAGCGTCCTGATCAGCCTGATGGAAGGGGTCGAGGATATTCCCGGTACCGCGCTCGCCGAAGGACTGCCCTGGAACTGGGAAAGTTTCGGCGAATATCTCGACGCCCTGGAAGCCAAACCCCGGGATATCGACGTGGCGGCTCTGTTCCCCCACGCACCGCTCCGGGTGTATGTCATGGGTGAGCGGGCTGTCGCCCGGGAACCGGCGACAGCCGAGGATATCGCGGCGATGAAGAAGCTTCTCGCGGAAGGCCTGGCGGCGGGCGCCGTCGGCTTTTCGACCTCGCGGACCATTATCCATCGCACCCTCGAAGGCAATCTCATTCCCACCTATCAGGCGGCGGCCACTGAGCTCGAACAGCTCGGCGCCAGCCTCGACAGCGAAGCTGGACAGGTTTTCCAGATGGTCTCGGATTTTACCGACGCCGAACGCGAATTCGACATGGTGCGCAATATCTGTGCAACTAGCGGCGCACGGGGCACCTTCACCCTGTTGCACAGCCACAACCAGCCGACCTTCTGGCGCGAACAATTGCAGCGGCTCGACCAAGCCTGGGCAGACGGCATCGACATCCGCGCCCAGGTGCTGTCCCGCCCGCTGGGCATACTGATGGGGCTGAATGCGTCGCTGACGCCTTTCTCCGCCAGACCGGGCTTTCGCGAGCTGGATACCCTGCCGCTGAATGACCGCGTCGGCCAGCTCGCCCGCCCTGAAATCAAGGCCCGGATTCTCGCCGAGGATGATGTCAATCCGCACGTTTTTCTCGAAGGCATGGGCAAGCGCTACGACAGCATGTACCCGCTGGAGCCGCCCCTCGAGTATATGCCGGTCAAGGAAAAATCCGTGGCTGCCCGGGCCGCGGCCGCGGGTGTCGACCCCGCCGACTGGCTCTATGATTGGCTGTTGACCGTCGACGGCCACCGGCTGATCTACATTCCCGCCACCAATTTCGACGCCGAGGCTATCCCGGTGATGCTCCGCCACCCGCGGACAGTGCCGGCACTTGGCGACGGCGGCGCCCATGTGGCGTCGATCTGCGATGCCAGCGCCAGCCTGTATCTGCTGATCAAGTGGGTTCGCAAGCGCCAGGCATTCAGCCTGGAGGAGGGCATTCATATGCTCACCCGCAAGGCGGCGGAGCTCTATTCACTGCTCGACAGAGGTCTGCTGAGGCCCGGCATGAAGGCGGATATCAATATCCTGGATTTCGACCGGCTGGCGATCCACAGCCCGCGCATCACCCACGACCTGCCCGCCGGCGGCAAGCGCTTCCTCCAGGATGCCGATGGTCTGATCGCCACCCTGGTGGCTGGACAGGTGATCTACCGCGACGGCGAGTCCACCGGTGTGCTGCCCGGCAAACTGGTGCGAGGCAGCCGCACCGCGCCCCCCGGCCCTGGCTGAAGGCATCGGCGGGTGCGGTGTCGATATGCGATGGCCAGTGAGAAACAGCTTGTCTTTCCGTCAAAGGAGGTTGCGCTTGGGTTTGGTGTCTCGCCTCACTAAGCTTTGACCCTGTAATGCTGGAACTTCGGCTCCAGAAAAGATAATCACGCGAGGAGTAATTCCCCCATGTCGGACTTTTTTCAACGCTTGCTGGACGATCCCACCAGTTTTCACAACGCGGTCTACAGTGACGGTTTCAAGTTGACCCGCGAGCAGATCGATCAGCTGCAATTGCAGGGCGTTCGCAAGCGTTTCAGTGAAATGCGTCCGTTGATTCCGATGCTCGACAAGCTGGCCAAGGAGCAGGGCGTCGACAGCATCGACACCCTCGAGGACGTGGTGCCGATCCTGTTCCCGCATACTGTCTACAAATCCTATCCCCTGTCATACCTGGAAAAAAGCCGCTTTGAAAAGCTCACCCGCTGGCTGAACGGTCTCACCACGGTGGATCTCAGCGGCGTCGATGCCAGCGGTGTCCAGTTGATCGACGAATGGCTCGACCTGCTCGACAGGGAGACACCGCTGCTGGTGTCCCATACGTCCGGCACCACCGGCAAGCTGTCGTTCATTCCCCGGACCAAGGAACAGTGGCGCCAGACAGTGGTGCATTCCGGTTGCATGTTGCGTCATTGGTGGGGCGAAAACAGCGGTCCGGATATGTTTACCGAGCATCGGCCGCTGATCATTCCCGGCTACCGCCGCGGCGGCAGCGCGACCCAGCGCGCCAATGACTACATGATCGAATTGTTTGCCGGCAGCGAGGACAACGCGCTGTTCATGTATCCCAATGCGCGGTTTTCCGCGGATGTGGTGTCACTGGCGGGCCGGTTGCGGGCGGCGGAAGCCCGCGGCGAGCAGGGCATGCTCGAAATCTCCCCCGCGCTGCTCAAGCGCCGCGATGAACTGATGGAACTGGAAAAAACCCGTGGCCAGGATCTGCAGAATTTCTTCGATACGGCGCGCACCAAGTTCGGCGGCAAGGATGTCTATATCGCCGGTGTCTGGACGCTGCTCTACGACTGGGCAGAGGCCGGGCTCGCCGAAGGGCATTCGGATATCTTCGGCGCGGGCAGCGTGCTGTTCAGCGGCGGCGGCAAGAAAGGCAAGGCCCTGCCGGACGATTATCGCGAGACCATCAAGGGCTTCCTCGGCTTCGAAACCGCCTATGAAATGTATGCCATCAGTGAACAGATGGGCTACAGCATCATGTGCGAGGAGGGGCACTACCATATCCCCCCGGTCATCGTACCTTTCCTGCTCGATCCGGCCACCGGCGAGCCCTTGCCCCGCAGGGACGGCACCACCGGGCGCATGGCGCTGCTCGACCTGATGCCACAGACGTACTGGGCCGGCCTGATTACCGGCGACGAGGTGACCTGGGGCGGCTTCGACCAGCCCTGCGGCTGTGGGCGCACCGGTACCTATGTCCACGATGGCATCCGCCGCTACAGTGAAAAGGAAGGCGGGGACGACCGTATCGTCTGTGCCGGTGCGCCGGAGGCCCACGACCAGGCGCTGGCGTTCCTTACCGAGCTGTCCCAATAATAGTTGTGACCACCAATATTTTTCAGAGAGTAAAAGATAATGGACAAGAAATACCAGGTTCCCCTGATCATCCGCGGCAAGGTCATCACCGATGCCGATCTCGATTTCGGCGGTCGCCGCGGCGGCGTGGCATTCACCAGCCCGGATGTCGGCAAGTACCTCAATGAGCTGACGCTGTCCGCGCCCTCCAAGATGGCCGACCTGTACAGCGTCAGCCTCGATGAAATTCTCGACCTGCTGGCCGAACTGGGCAACCGGCTGAATTTCGACACCAACCCCTACCTTCAGGACGCCTTCGAGCTGTCCTGCTTTACCTCGGGTTTGTCGGAAAGTATTTTGCGCTACCAGTACGAGAATATGGGATTCTTTTTCGACCGCGACGAAATGGCCATGATGGTCGAGCGCTCCTGTGGCTTCGACTATCTGGAAGGCTGGGTCGAGCAACCCGGCGGCATGCCCGGCCTCACCGCCAGGACCCGGGCGTTCGGCTCCCGCGCGGTGCACGTCATCGCCGGCAATGCGCCGATCGTGAGTATTCTCACGGTGATTCGCAACGCCTACACGCGCTCCGACGGCATCATCAAGACGCCCTCCAACGATCCTCTCACCGCTGCGGCCCTGGCCCGCACCCTGATCGACATGGCGCCCGACCACCCGGTTACCAGACACCTGTCGGTAGCCTACTGGAAAGGTGGGGACGACCAGATCGAAAGCCAGATCTACGATCCCCGCAGGATCGAAAAGATCATTGCCTGGGGTGGTTTTGACTCCATCAAACACATCACCAAGTACCTGCAACCCGGTATCGACCTGATCACCCAGGATCCGAAGCTGTCCGGCACCATCATCGGCAAGGAGGCGTTTGCCGATGAGGCGACGACCAGGCACGTCGCCAAGCGCCTCGCCCTGGATATCGGCGCCGCCAACCAGGAAGGTTGTGTCAGCGCGCGGGTCATCTATGTCCAGTCCGGCACCGACGACGAGGGACTCGAGCGCGCCAACCGGCTCGGCGAACTGACGTTCGAGGCACTGCAACATATCCCCGAACACATCAGTACCCCTCACAAGAGTTTCGATATGGGCCTCAAGGCCGAGATCGACGGCATCCGCCTGATGGACGAGGAGTACAGGATCTTTGGCGGGCGCACCAACGAGGGCGCGGTGATCGTTTCCCAGGAGGATACACCGGTGGACTTTTCCCGTATGCTCGCCTGCCGGGTGGGCAATATCGTCCCCATCGACGATCTGCAGACCGCGGTGCGTTCCGTCAACGCCTATACCCAGACCATCGGTATCTTCCCGGAACATCTCAAGGAAGAACTGCGCGACCAGCTGGCCTTCCAGGGCGCCCAGCGCCTGGTATCCCTCGGCGGCGCTGCCACCATGCAGCACAACATGGAAAAGCAGGACGCCATCGAACCGGTGCGGCGCATGGTCAAATGGGTGACGGACGAAGTCGGTGATCCCGCCACTCTCGCGTCCCTGGCGGGCTGATACTCAATACAGTGAAATGGATATATCCCTAACAGGTGGGAACTCTAACAGGAGAGAACTATGTCGAATCTGAACAACCAGGTCGTTATCATCACCGGCGCCAGCAGTGGCATCGGTGAGGCCACCGCCCGCCACCTCGCCACTCTCGGCGCCAGGGTGGTACTTGGCGCCCGCCGCGGCGATCGCCTGGCTAAACTGGCTGACAGCATTGGTGCCAACGCCACCTGGAAAGAAACCGATGTCACCAAGCGCGACGATCTGAAGGCCCTCGCCGATCACGCCCTGGCTAAATTCGGGCGCATCGATGCCCTGATCAACAATGCCGGCATCATGCCGGTTTCACTGATCGCCACCGGCATGGTCGAAGACTGGGAGCGAATGATCGATATCAACATCAAGGGCGTACTCTACGGGGTGCACGCGGTATTGGGCACCATGCTGGAGCAGGGCAGCGGCTCGATCATCAATATCGCCTCGACAGCGGCCCATCAGGTGGGCCCTGGCGGCACCATCTATTCCGCCACCAAGACCGCGGTGCGAACCATCTCCGAGGGTTTGCGTCAGGAAGTGACCGGCAAGGTCCGGGTCTGTACCATTTGCCCCGGGTTCACCCAGTCCGAATTGTCAGAGAGCGTCAACGATCAGAACTTCAAGCCGTTCGTCGATCAACTGTTCGAGCAAAGAGCCATGCCCGCCCTGGCCATTGCCGAGGCCGTGGCCTACGCGCTGACCCAGCCGGCCCATGTCGCGGTGAACGAGATCATTGTCCGGCCACTGGCCAGCCAGGAAAGCTGAGAAAGCTGATAGATATGTCCGCCACAAGCTCCACGGCCTCCGTGGAGCTTTTTTACAGGCGCTTCTGGCGGTGTGCAGGCAGCGGGGAGATGTTTCCCGCCTGCTGCTGATCGGGTAAGATGGCCGGCTCATGGCCGCTGAACACTGCCTGGAAAGACGATTGCCGATGGCCGAGATCCTGCCTTTCAAAAAACCCAAGACCAAAAGTCGCGGTCTCTGCCAGCACGGTTTTCACAAATGGGTGATCTGGAAGGCCAAGCAATTCGATGTCAAGCAGGGCAAGTTGATCACGGTTTACCGGTGCGCCCGCTGCCAGCAGCAGAAGGTCGTGGCGTTATAGATCGTCGTTCAGGGTCACCGCCGGCAGCCGCAGAGTGCGGGTATCGGCCTGCCTGGTTCGGTTGCCGAGTACCGTCGCCAGCCTTTTTATCACTTTGTCGGCTGTTGCCCGATAACCGGTGAGCTTGCCGCCATAGATCCCGAGATAGCCACCGCCCGCGGCCAGGTCCTCGCTGAAGCGGACTTCGCGGCTGCGGCGGAAAAGACTGTCGCGGCCGGTCGGCAATACCCGCAAGCCGGCCATACGTTCTCTCACTTCGACCCCACCCGGCCGGCCGAAAGCAGGGAAATACCAGCCCAGCGTACCCAGCAGATAGGCCTCCTCCTCGGCGGTGGCCTGAACCCGGCCGGGGTCGCCCTGATAGGGGCCCTCGGTGGTGCCCAGCAGAGTGCCGCCATCCCAGGGGAGGGCAAACACGGCGCGCTGGTCGTCCGGCGATTCCAGGTAGAAACAGGCCGGGGACAGCGGCTGGTCGATTACCAGATGAGAACCCCGCACCAGCTCCAGCGGCAGTGACGGGGTTTCGCTACCGAGGCTCGCCGCGACATCATTGATCCAGGGACCGGCGGCATTCACCACTACCCGGCAACGGACCGTGCGAAAACCTTCGGCGCGGCGCAGTGAGAGCTCATAGCCTTCGGCAAACCGTTTGCCGAGAACCAGCGATGTGCCGGTGAACAGGCGGGCGCCCAGCGACCTCGCCGAGAGAGCCACCGCCCGGGTCAACTGGCGATCGTCGGTCTGGGCGTCTTCATAGCGAAACAGTGCCTGGAGGCCATCGCGCAACCGCGGCAGCCCGCTGAGCTCAGTGAGGGTGGCGGGGCGGGCGGCAGGCAGGGGGTTGCGGCCCGCCAGCAGACCGTACAGGCCGAGTCCGAGCCGCAGCTGCCAGGGCCGGTAGTGGGAATCGGCGTAGACGGGAATATAAAAATGGTTGAGATGAACCAGGTGCGGGGCGACCCTCAGGAGAATATCCCGTTCCCGGAGGCTCTCGCGCACCAGGGAAACCTCGCCCTGCTGCAGGTAGCGCAGCCCGCCGTGGATGAGTTTGCTGGATTTGCTGGAAGTGCCTGCCGCCAGCCGGTCTTTTTCGAACAGCGCCACGGTATAGCCGGCAGCCGCCGCAGCCTGGGCGACCCCGGCCCCGTGGATGCCTCCGCCGATGACGGCGACATCGACAGTGGTGCGTTCAACCATGGGAGGCGGTGCCCGGGCAGGCAGTGGTCGCGGCGGCCAGTTGCCCGGGACGGATCACGGTGACGGCAATGACTCAAAGCTGCTCGAGGATCTTCTCGGCGGTGGATTCCTTGACACCGGCGCCATCGGGTTCGACATTGAGATTGATGACCTTGCCGTCGTCGACGATCATCGAGTAACGCTTGGAGCGGGTACCCATGCCGAAGCCCCGGGCATCCAGTTCGAGGTCGAGGGCCTTGGTGAAATCGCCGGAGCCATCCGCCAGCAGCAGCAGGTGTTCGGCATTCTGGCTCTTGCCCCAGGCGCCCATCACAAAGGCATCGTTGACGGCGATGCAGGCCACGGTATCGACACCCTTGGCTTTGATGTCGTCGGCATGGATCACATAGCCGGGCATGTGGGTATTGGAGCAGCCGGGGGTGAATGCGCCGGGAACGGCGAACAGCACGACTTTCTTGCCGGCAAAGATCTCGTCGGTAGTGATCGGCTTGGGGCCTTCGCTGGTCATGGTGTGCAGGGTGGCGCTGGGGATGGAATCCCCTACTTTGATAGTCATGTTCATCTCCGATAGTGATTGTGGTTGGTCAGGCGAGGTCCTTACGATACCTGAAGCCCGTCCGCCGCTCAATGAGCACGGCCCGTTACAGGGCCCGTCGACCCAGGGCGTGCGCCAGGCCGCCGATGTCGAATGTCTCGATCATGTCCGCGCCGCGGGCCAACAGCTCCCTGGCGACTTGCGGATCATCGACTTCGTACACCACCAGTTTGGCGGCAACGGCACCGAGGTCGGCATCGTCGGGGATTTTTTCCAGGTCGCAGAACAGGAACTCCACAGGGATATCGGCCACCGCCGGGATCGCATGATCCGACCACTGTTGCAAGACCATCCCCAGCCGGCGATAGCCCCGGCGCCGGGCTTCGGCGATACAAGCATAGTCAAAACTGATCACCACCGCCTGCTCGCTGACCGGCGCGAGGTAATCGCCAATGATATCGAGGGTCGTGTGGGCACCGGCAAACTGCAGCGCGCTGCGCTTTATCTCGATGAAGGCTGTGACCTGGGGATTGTCGGCCAGCAGGGCCACCAGGTCGGCAAGACCCGGTATTTTTTCCTCGTTATAACGATCGCCAAAACGTGCGGGTTCATGCACGGATAAGCGGGAAAGCTCGGCAAACGTCAGGTTGCTCACCAGGTTCTCGACGCCGCTCAGCCTCTTCATCGCGAGATCATGATAAAGCACCGGATGAAAATCGGCACTGAACTGGATATCCGTCTCGATGAAGTGGGCACCGGCTTCGATCGCCTTGCGATGCGCCAGCAGGCTGTTCTCGGGATAGAGTTTCTGAAAGCCGCGGTGGGCGACTAGCCGGTCCTGGAGCATCAAGGAATCCTGTGAATTGCGGGAACTGCTGCCCAGTGTAGCTGTTGAGGAGAGCTCCGGCACTGAAATCTGCGACTGCCGATTTACAGACACCCGGCAGATGCCTATAATCCGCGCTCGCGTCGGAGAGTAGCTCAGCTTGGTAGAGCACTGCCTTCGGGAGGCAGGGGTCGCAGGTTCAAATCCTGTTTCTCCGACCAATTTCCCGCGTTGTTCCGCTTTTTCAGCCCAATCCCATCGCAAGCCAGCTTCGCCGGCTGTCGACAGCGGCTGGCCGTGATTTGCAATGCCCGAGCCATCGGTTACCCTGTACAGCCACGTCCCCCCTTTCCCGACAGGCCCTTGGCCAGGTGCGGAGATAATGATGAATACGATGCAGCATCAAGCGGATATCGAGCGGCTTTTTGCCGATGTCATTGACCAGCGGGCGCTGACCTCGACCCGAATCCCGCCGGTCGCAAAATGGAATCCCCCATTGAGCGGCGACATCGATATCCGCATTGCTCGCGACAGCCAATGGTTCCACGAAGGCGAGCTGATCCGGCGGGAAGCGCTGGTGCGTGTGTTCTCGACGATCCTGAAGCGGGAAGGGGACGACTATTTCCTGGTGACACCCGCGGAAAAGTGGCGGATCAAGGTGGATGACGCACCATTCTCGATCATCGCCGTGGAGCGGATCTTCCGTGACGGCCGACAAGCCCTGGCGTTTGAAAGCAGCACTGGCGACAAGCTGGTGGCCGGCGCGGACCATCCGCTTCGCCTGAGTGTCGATCTGCAAACCGGTGAACCTTCGCCCTATGTGCTGGTGCGCGACCGGATGGAAGGGCTGATCGCGCGGACGGTGTTTTATGAACTCGCCCAATGGGCCGAGCCC
>JBAZCN010000053.1:0-18993 GCA_041655035.1 Porticoccaceae bacterium
CCCGGGCGCGGATAACCGATGCCGGGCTCGACGCCCTGCTCGAAGCGGGCAACATCCTGTTGCTGCCGCCGCAGGGCTACCTCGAAATGCTCGGCCTGATGCGCGATGCCAAGTTGGTACTGACGGATTCCGGCGGCATCCAGGAAGAGACCACCGCTCTCGGCGTGCCCTGCGTTACCCTACGGGAAAGCACCGAGCGGCCGATAACCGTTGAACAGGGTACCAATACCATTGTCGGCACCGACCCGGCCGCCATCCGCCAGGCCTATGCCGACATCATCGACGGCGCGGGCAAGGCCGGCCGCCAGCCGGAGCTGTGGGATGGAGAAGCCGCCGCGCGCATCGCCCAGATCATTGCCCGCTGGAGCGCTGCGGCAAAGGCCACGTAAGGGGAACTGCAATGGCAGCAACAGAGCGAACATCCGTGGCCGGCGCCATGACCAATGCCATGACCGTGGATGTGGAAGACTACTTCCAGGTCTCGGCGTTCGAACGTCACATCCAGCGGGGCGCCTGGGATACGACGCCGTTGCGGGTGGAAGCCAACGTCGACCGTATTCTTTCGCTGTTCGCCGAGGGCAATGTCAAGGCGACCTTTTTCACCCTGGGCTGGGTCGCCGAGCGCCTTCCCGGCATGGTCCGGCGCATCGTTGGCGAAGGGCATGAGCTCGCCAGCCACGGCTGGGAACATATCAGGGTCAACAACCAGCGACCCGAGGCATTTTTAGCCGACGTCACCCGCACCAAATCGCTACTCGAAGATATCGGCGGCCTCCGGGTAACGGGCTACCGCGCCGCCAGCTACTCCATTGGCGCGGCCAACCTGTGGGCGCTCGACAAGCTCGCCGACGCCGGCTATCTCTACAGCTCCAGCATCGCGCCGATCCGGCACGATCTCTATGGCATGCCGGAAGCGCCCCGCTTTGCCTTCGCCGCGGCGGACGGCCGCCTGACCGAGATCCCGGTGACCACCATCAATATTGGGCAGCGCAACATCAATTGCGGTGGTGGCGGATGGTTTCGCCTTTTTCCCTACGGCTTCTCCCGCTGGGCCCTGCGCCGGATCAATGAGCGCGAAGGCCAGAGCGGTCTGTTCTACTTCCACCCCTGGGAAATCGACCCCCATCAACCCCGCCCCGCGGGGCTCACCGCCAAGACCCGTTTCCGCCACTATCTCAACCTGTCGCGGATGGAACGGCGCCTCCGGCGGCTGCTTGCGGACTTCCATTGGGGCCGGATGGACCGGGTCTTCGCCGACGTCATCGCGGCCAATGCCCTCTCCCCCACAAACCCGCAAGGAGCCAGGCGATGACGGTGTCGGTGCGCCTGTCTACGGCAGCGGATGAGCAGAGCTGGGACGCCTTCGTCAGCGCCTGCCCGGAAGCCACCTTTTTCCACCGCTTCGGCTGGCAACGGGTGCTGCGCCGGGCCTTCAACCACAACACTCATTTCCTCCTGGCGGAGGACAAGACTCCCGGCCGGCCGGTGGAAATCGTCGGCATCCTGCCTCTGGCCGAGACGCGCAGCCGCCTGTTCGGCAACAAGCTGGCCAGCTTGCCGTTCTGTGTCTACGGCGGGATCGCGGCCAGCACCGGCGCCGCCGCCGATGCCCTGCGCCAGGCCGCCTGTGAACTGGCCCGCCGGCTCGGCGTCGACGCCCTGGAACTGCGCAACCTGCAGCCCTCCGGCAGCGACTGGCCGGTAAAGGATCTGTACTACACCTTCCGCCGGCCGATCGTTGCCGACCACGACGCCAACCTCAAGGCCATCCCCAATAAGCAGCGGGCCATGGTGCGCAAGGGCATCAAGGCCGGTCTGGTCAGCGAAGAAGCCGAAGGCACCAAACGCCTGTACCGGGTGTACGCCGAGAGTGTGCGCAATCTCGGCACTCCGGTGTTCAGCCGCCGTTACCTCGACCTGCTGCGTGACGAGTTCGGCAGCGACTGCCGGGTACTGATGATTCTCGACGGCGGTGAAGATGTCGCCGGTGTAATGAGCTTCTACTTCAGGGGCGAGGTGCTGCCCTACTATGGCGGCAGCGTCGCCCGCGCCCGGGATATCAAGGGCTGCAATGATTTCATGTACTGGGAGTTGATTCGCCGCAGCGCCGATGAAGGCCTGACCGGCTTCGATTTCGGCCGCAGCAAATACGATACCGGGCCCTACAAGTTCAAGCGCAACTGGGGGTTCGAACCCCAGCCCCTGGCTTACGAATACTACCTGGTCGGCACCGACAAGGTGCCGGACGTCAACCCGACCAACCCCCGCTACCGGTTGCTGGTGGACGCCTGGCGCCGCCTGCCCCTGCCCGTGGCCAACCTGATCGGGCCGCCGCTGGCAAGGAGCCTCGGCTAGTGAATAGCCCCACGATGGTCGACAGCGAAACCACCGCCAGGGCAGCGGTCGAGACCGACGGCCCTGCGGCCGCCGCCGGCAGGACGCCGTTGCTGTTCCTGTGCCATCGCATTCCCTACCCCCCCAACAAGGGGGACAAGATCCGCTCCTTTCACCTGCTTCACCACCTGAGCAGGCACTTCGATATCTACCTGGCCAGCTTTGTCGACACCCCCGAAGACTGGCCCTGGGTGCCGGAAGTGGAGAAATTCTGTCGCGACACGCTGTTCCGGCCACTCAACCCGCTGCTTGCCACTCTCGGCAGCCTGCGCGGCCTGGTGAAGGGCGATGCCTTGTCACTGCCGTACTACGCCGACCGCCAACTGGCAGACTGGGTGGCAGAAACCTGCACCCGCCACGCCATTCGCCACGCCATTGTTTATTCGTCGTCGATGGCACAGTTCCTGCCCGTCGAGGGCCCTGGCTTCAGGCGCAAGGTTATCGATTTTGTCGATGTCGATTCCGACAAATGGCAACAATACGCCCTGCAAAAACCCTGGCCGCTGAGCTGGCTGTACCGCCGCGAAGCGCGCTGCCTGCTGCGCTATGAACGCTCACTGGCCGCCAGTTTCGACGCCGGCCTGTTCGTCTCCTCGGCCGAAGCGGCCCTGTTTCACCAGCTGTCTCCCGAGACCGCGCACAAGGTCGGCTTCTATAACAACGGCGTCAACTGCGCCTACTTCGATCCCGGCTTTGACGCTGGCGATGCCGGCGACCAGAATCCGTTTGCCAGTGACTGCCTGCCATTGGTGTTCACCGGGGCCATGGACTACTGGCCCAATGTCGACGCAGTCACCTGGTTCGCCCGCGACATCCTGCCGGCCCTGCGCGACGAGCATCCGGCGCTGGTGTTTCATATCGTCGGCGGCAATCCGTCCCGCGCCGTGCGTCGCCTCGCCCAGCTGCCGGGTGTGACCGTCACCGGGCGGGTGCCCGATATCCGCCCTTATCTGAAGCATGCCGTCGCCGCCGTCGCCCCCATGCGCCTGGCCCGGGGGGTACAGAACAAAGTGCTCGAAGGCATGGCGATGGCCCTGCCTGTGCTGGTCAGCAGCAAGGGCCTCGAAGGCATCGACGCACAGCATGGCGAACACATTCTGCTGGCCGACACGCCGGAGGAATACCGGCGCGGCCTCAGCGATATCCTGGCCGGCCACCATCCCGGCCTCGGCGCCCGCGCCCGCGCCTATGTCGAGCGGGCATTCGACTGGGAGCACAATCTGCCCGAAGTGGTATTGCTGCTGGGCGATGACGCCGCCCCCCGCTACGGAAAGACCCAGGGGCATGAATAAAGCGCACGGGCAAGTCATCAACCCATCCGCTCCGCTGACCGGCAGCTCTCCGCTGGCAGCGGCGCTTGTCTACTGCCTGCTTGTCGGGCTGGCCTTCTACGATACCGTCGCCTCGATGGTGGCGATCTGGGCGCGCTCCCAGACCTTCGCCCACGGTTTCATCATCCTGCCCATCAGTCTGTGGCTGCTGTGGCGACAGCGCCAGCGTTTCAGGGGCGTTGCGGCCCACCCTCAACCCTGGGCGCTGCTGCTGGTCGCGGCCAGCGGGCTGGCCTGGCTGTTCGCCAACATGGTCGACGTTCTGGTCGTCCAGCAACTGGCCTTCGTGGCGATGATCATCAGCGGCATCTGGGCCATCACCGGCACCGCGCTGACCCGGCGCGCGGCCTTCCCCCTCGGATTCCTGTTTCTCGCCGTTCCCATGGGCGAGGGCCTGATACCGCCATTGATGGACCTGACCGCCGCCACCACGGAAGCCATGGTGCGCGCCACCGGCATACCGGTCTACCGCGAAGGCATGTACCTCTTCCTGCCGTCGGGGACCTGGTCGGTCATTGCCGAGTGCAGCGGCGTCCGCTATCTGGTCGCCTCCCTGACCCTCGGCCTGCTCTACGCCTATCTCATCTACCACAGTCTGTGGCGCCGGCTGATCTTCATCCTGATGTCGATCCTGGTGCCGATAGCCGCCAACAGCGTGCGCGCCTACGGCGTGGTCATGCTCGGCCATATCAGTGATATGGAATTCGCCACCGGAGACGATCACCTGGTGTATGGCTGGGTATTTTTCGGCCTGGTGATCCTGCTGATGTTCTGGATCGGCGGTTTCTGGCAGCAACGAAGATCCTTCCCGCCAACCGCTGGCCCCGTGCTGTTCCCCGCCAGCCGCCGGCCCGCGCCGTCGATGATTCTCTGCACCCTGCTGGCGGTCATTTGCGCCGCGCTGTGGCCCGCCCTTGCCCTGACCTTGAACCGCAACCCCGTCCCCGCTGTTGTCGTACCACTGGCGCCCCCCGCGCCGGCCCAGGACTGGCGGCTCGCCGACGGGCAGGACTGGCCCTGGCAGCCGGCGGCCGAGGGCGCCGACCGCGAGCTCGACCAGTTGTACAGCGCAGCCCGGCCGGTCGGGCTCCACCTGCGCCAGCATCTCCGCCAGCGGCCCGGCATCGAGTTGGTCAGCACCGCCGACCCGTGGCGCCCCGATCGCACCCTGTGGCGGGTCGTCGGTCGACGGTCGGTACAACTCGACCTCGCGACCCCGGTCAGCGTCGACGAAGCCATCGTCGCCTCGGACCGGCATCAGCTGCTGGTCTGGTCCTGGTACCGTATCGCCGGCAAGGACACCGCCAACCCCTATGCCGCCAAGCTACTGGAGGCCAAACAGCAGATTCTCGCAGGGCGCCGCTTCGGAACACGGGTCTTTGTCGCCACGCCGGTCGATGAAGATCCCGTCGTCGCCCGCCAGGTGCTGCTGTCGTTTCTGAGCGCTCACCGTCCGGCCCTGGAAGCGCTGCTCGACGCCGACGTCACAGACGGCGCCGATGTCACTGCCAGTGATCCTTGAATGCCACGGACCCAGCCCATGAGACGATGTGCATCAGGATCCGCCACCGCCCAGGAGCCGCCACTGGTGGTGCATATCATTTTTGCGCTGGGCACCGGCGGACTGGAAAATGGCCTGGTGAACATCATCAACCGCAGTCCGCCGACGCGCTACCGCCACGCCATTATCTGCCTGACCCGGGCGGAACGTTTCGCCGAGCGCCTGGCGGTGCCCGGCGTCGAAGTCATCGAACTGCACAAAAAACCCGGGCACGACCTGGGCATGTACTGGCGCCTGTGGCGAGAGCTGCGGCGACTGCGGCCGGCGATTGTCCACAGCCGCAATCTGGCCGCGCTGGAGACGCAAATCCTCGGGCTGTTGATGCCGGGCAGCGTGCGCGTGCACGGCGAGCACGGCAGGGACGTCAACGATCTCGATGGCAGCAACCGCAAATACCGCCTGCTGCGCCGGGCGCTGCAGCCGCTGATCCACTGCTTTATTGCCGTGAGCCGCGACCTATCGCAGTGGCTGACCACCAGTGTCGGGATCCCCGCCAGCAAGGTGACCCAGATATATAACGGTGTCGACAGCACGCGCTTCCAGCCCCGGGGCACCGCGGAGAATGACGGCGAAGCGCCACACCGCCTCCCGGGGGTGCCCGACGATTTTATGCCGGGCGGCGGCCGCCTGGTGCTCGGCGCTGTCGGCCGGCTCGCCGCGGTGAAGGACCAGCGACTGATCCTCAGCGCCCTGCAGCGTATTTTCCACGAGCGACCGGAGCGCCGCGCCTATCTGCGCTGTAT
This sequence comes from Porticoccaceae bacterium, assembly GCA_041655035.1. Classification (GTDB taxonomy): domain Bacteria; phylum Pseudomonadota; class Gammaproteobacteria; order Pseudomonadales; family Porticoccaceae; genus NAT127. Next base: position 6,030 of record JBAZCN010000053.1, read on the forward strand.
ACTCGTCGGCGACGGACCGGAGCGCCGGGCTCTCGAAATCTGTATCGAGGCACTGGCCCTCGGCGACTGTGTGTGGATTGCCGGTGATCGCGACGATATCCCCGCCCTGCTGCGCTGCATGGACATATTCCTGCTGCCTTCTCTCGGTGAAGGCATCTCCAACACCATACTGGAAGCCATGGCCACCGGCCTGCCGGTGATCGCCACCGCTGTCGGCGGCAATCCCGAGCTGGTCGAGGATGGGGTAACGGGGTTGCTTATCCGCGTCGGGGACACGGAGGCGCTGGCCAGGGCCATCGGGACACTGATCGACGACCCCGCCCGCCGCGAACGGATGGGCAGGGCGGCAATGCAACGCATACGACAAGACTTTGACTGGGAGCAAACAGTGGCAAATTACCTGCGGGTTTACGACGAGCTACTGCTCGCCCGAGCGGGGCGCTGACTATGTGCGGCATAGCGGGTATTTTTGATCTGCGGGGCGAACGCCAGCCCGATCGCGCCTTGCTGGCGGCGATGAACCAGACCCAGTTCCACCGCGGCCCCGATGAAGGGGGTCTGCATGTCGCGCCGGGCGTGGGCCTTGCCCATCGCCGCCTGTCGATCATCGACCTGGCCTCCGGCCAGCAGCCGATGTTCAGCGCCGACGGCAACCTGTGCGTGGTCTTCAATGGCGAGATCTATAATTTCCGCGACCTGGCCCGCGAGCTGTCGGCCCTCGGCTGCAGCTTCAGAACCCACTGCGATACCGAGGTGATTCTTCATGCCTGGCAGCGCTGGGGTGAACGGTGCGTCGACCATTTTCGCGGCATGTTCGCTTTCGCCCTGTACGACGCGCGCGCACAAAGTCTGTTCCTGGCCCGCGACCGATTCGGCGTCAAGCCCCTGTTCTATTCGGTACTGCCCGACCAGCAATTCATTTTCGGCTCGGAATTGAAAGTGCTGAAAGCCCACCCCGACCTTCCCCGCCAGCTGCAGGCGCAGGCGGTCGAGGACTATTTCGCGCTGGGTTACGTGCCCGAGCCCAAGACCATCTACCGCGACGTCTACAAGCTGAGTCCCGGACACACCCTGACGTTGCGCCGCGGGGAGCCGGTGCCCCGGCAGCGGCAATTCTGGGATATTCCCTTCAAACCGGTTCCCGTCGGCACCGCGGAAGAACTGCAGGAAGAACTGCTGCTGCGACTGCGCGAGGCGGTGCAGGTGCGCATGGTGGCCGAAGTGCCGCTCGGAGCCTTCCTCTCCGGCGGCGTCGATTCCAGCGCCGTGGTGGCGATGATGGCGCAATTGCAGAGCGATCCGGTCAACACCTGCGCCATCGGTTTCGACGTCAAGCAATTCAATGAAACCGAATACGCCTCCCTGGTCGCCGGGCGCTACCGCACCAACCATTTCGAGCAAACCGTCGGCAGCGATGACTTTGATCTGCTCGACGAGCTCGCGGCCCTGTACGACGAGCCCTACGCCGACAGCTCGGCCATTCCCACCTACCGGGTCTGCCAACTGGCCCGCCAGCGGGTGACCGTGGCGCTGTCAGGGGATGGCGGCGACGAGCATTTCGCCGGCTACCGCCGCTACCGCTGGCACATGAACGAGGAGCGGCTGCGTTCGGCCGTGCCGCTGGGTCTGCGCCGGCCGCTGTTCGGCGCCCTCGGGCGCCTCTACCCGAAGGCCGACTGGGCGCCCCGGGTGTTCCGCGCCAAAACCACCTTTCAGGCCCTGGCCCGCAACTCGGTGGAGGCTTATCTTCACTCGGTGTCGATCTGCAGCCCCGAACAGCGCGCGGCGATGTTCAGCCCGGCGCTGAAGCGCGAACTGCAGGGCTACTCGGTGCAAACGGTGTTTGACCATCACGCCGCCAACAGCCCGACCGACGACCCGCTGTCGATGATCCAGTACCTGGACATGAAAACCTACCTGGTGGGCGACATCCTGACCAAGGTCGACCGCGCCAGCATGGCCCACGCGCTGGAAGTGAGGGTACCGTTTCTCGATCACCCTCTGGCGGAATGGGTGTCCGGCCTGCCGGCGGAATGGAAACTGCGCGGCCAGGAGGGCAAATATCTGCTCAAGAAGTCCCTCGAACCCCACCTGCCCAACGAGGTTCTCTACCGCCCCAAAATGGGTTTTGGCGTGCCCCTGGCCAAGTGGTTCCGGGGGCCGTTGAAGGCCCGCCTGCGCAACGACCTGCTCGATGGCGGGCTGGCGCGGTCCGGGCTGTTCAATCAGGACTACCTCGAGCGCCTGGTCAACGAGCACCAGTCGGGAAGGCGCGATCACAGCGCGCCGCTGTGGACCCTGTTGATGTTCCAGGCGACGGTTCGCAACGACGATTTCGCGCTCGGATGAGGATCGAGAGCCATGCGCATATTGCATATTTTTGATCATTCCATTCCTTTGCACAGCGGCTACACCTTCCGCACCCGCAACCTGCTGCGCGGCCAGCACGCCCTGGGCTGGCACACCGCCCATGTCACCGGGATCAAGCAGGGCCCCGCCGCCAGCCTCGAAGAAGACGTCGACGGCCTGCATTTCCATCGCACCCCCGGCGCCGGCAGCGTCCTGTCCCGGGTGCCGCTGGTCAACCAATGGAATGTGGTGCGCACCCTGGCGCGGCGCATCGAACAGGTGGCACGGCGGGAAAAACCCGATCTGCTCCATGCCCATTCCCCCGCCCTGAATGGCCTGGCCGCCCTGCGGGCCGGCCGCCGCCTGGGGCTGCCGGTGGTCTACGAGTGCCGCGCCTTCTGGGAAGATGCCGCGGTGGACCATGGCACCAGCAGCGAGTGGGGGCTGCGCTATCGTCTGAGCCGGGCGCTCGAAAGCCATGTCTTCAAGTCCGCTCACCAGGTGACCACCATCTGCGAGGGCCTGCGTGAGGAAATCGCCGGTCGCGGCATCGCGCCGGACAAAATCACCGTGATCCCCAACGCCGTCGACACCGGGAGCTTCACTTTCGGCGCCCCGCCCCGACCCGAGCTGCAACGGCAACTCGGCCTCGACGGCAAGACCGTGCTCGGTTTCATCGGCTCCTTTTATGCCTACGAAGGGATACCCCTGCTGCTCGAGGCGCTGCCGGCATTGCTCGCCCGCCACCCGGACCTGCATCTGCTGCTGGTCGGCGGCGGCCCCCAGGAACAGGTCATCACCGAGACCATCGCCCGGCTCGGCCTCGACGCCGCGGTGACCATGACCGGCCGGGTCGCCCACGACATCGTGCAGGACTACTACAATCTGGTGGATATTTTTGTCTATCCGCGACTGGCCATGCGCCTCACCGAACTGGTAACCCCGCTGAAACCACTGGAAGCCATGGCCCAGGGCCGCCTGGTAGTGGCTTCCGACGTCGGCGGCCATCGGGAATTGATCCGCGACGGCGACACCGGCACGCTGTTCGCCGCGGGCAATGCCGGAGCGCTCGTCGACGCCGTCGACGGCCTGCTGTCCCGGCGCGATGACTGGCAGCGGATGCGCGCCAATGGCCGGGCCTTCGTCGAGCGGGAGCGCACCTGGGCTGCCAGCGTCGACCGCTACCGGACGGTATACGGCGGGCTGGCGCCATGAACGATCTCCGCATCGGCCTGGTAGGTCCGCTGCCGCCGCCCAATGGCGGCATGGCCATGCAGACCGAACAGCTCGCCCGCCTGCTGCGGGCCGACGGCATCAGTGTCGAGCAGGTGGCCACCAATGGGCCCTACCGCCCGGCGGCCATCGCCCGCCTTCCGGGGCTGCGCGCCCTGTTTCGCCTGATCCCCTACCTGGCATCGGTATGGCGCCTGGCAGGCCGTGTGGAGGTCATCCATCTGATGGCCAATTCCGGCTGGTCCTGGCAACTCTATGCCGCACCCGTGCTGTGGCTGGCGTGGCTGCGCTCGACGCCGGTGGTGGTCAATTACCGCGGCGGCGAAGCCCATGAATACTTTCAGCGCTCGTTCAGCCGGGTCAGGCCGTCGCTGCGCAAGGCCGCGGCAGTGGTGGTGCCATCGGGCTACCTCGAGGCGGTGTTCCGGCAGTTCGGCCAGGACACCCAGGTCATCCCCAACATCATCGACCGCGCCATCTTCAGGGAGACTGCCAAGGACAGCATCACAGAGCCCGCCAAGGAGAACCCCGGACCGGCGCCGGAGAGTAGGCGCCGGCGCCACTTCACTCTGGTGATCACCCGCAACCTCGAAGCGATCTACGCCATCGATACCGCCATTCGCGCCCTGGCCCTGGTGCATGCCAGCGACAGCGGGGTGCGCCTGCGGATCGCCGGCAGTGGGCCGGCCGAGGCCCAGCTCAGGGCGCTCGCCGCCGAGTTGGGCCTCGCCGACGCGGTATCGTTCGAAGGACGTCTCGACCGGCCCGCCATCGCGGCGCTCTACGCCGCGGCGGATGCCATGATCAATCCCAGCACCGTGGACAATATGCCGAACTCGGTAATCGAATCCCTGGCCTGCGGCGTGCCGGTGATATCCACCGACGTCGGCGGCGTGCCCTTTATCGTCACCCAGGGCGAAAGCGCGCTACTGGTTCCGGCCCGGGACGAAACCGCCCTGGCCGCAGCCATCCTCCGCCTCAAGGGCGATGAGTTGCTGCGCGCCAGGCTGCGGGCCAATGGCCTGGCGCAGGTCGAGCAGTACAGCTGGCCGAGGGTGCGCCGCCAGTGGCTGGACCTGTATCGGCGGCTCTGCCCCCACAACCGGAGAGAAGTCGCATGAGCCTGTATCGGAAGGCAGTGACGGGAATCCTGTTTCCCCTTCACGAAAGGCTCAAGAAGCACGACACCATAGCGGTGCACCGGGCGCTGGAGCGATCCCAGTGGCTCGAGCCCCCGCAGCTCGCCGAGCTGCAACTGGCCAATTTGCAACGTTTTCTGGCCCGTATCGGCGCCTCCGTGCCCTATTACCAACGATTGTTCGCCGAATGCCGCTTCGACCCAGCCGCCGTCGTCTCCATCACCGATCTCCAGACGCTGCCCCTGCTCGACAAGCCCGCCATCCGCGCCAATAGCGACGCGCTGAAGGCGCGCGGCGCCAACGGTCTCAAGCGCTTCAACACCGGCGGCTCCAGCGGTGAACCGCTGATTTTCTATCTCGGCAACGAGCGGGTCAGCCACGACGTCGCCGCCAAGCGCCGAGCGACCCGCTGGTGGGGCGTCGATATCGGCGATCCGGAGATCGTGGTCTGGGGCTCGCCGATCGAGCTGAGTTCCCAGGACCGGGTGCGCCAGATCCGCGACCGGCTGTTCCGCACCGAACTGCTGTCGGCTTTCGACATGTCGCAACACAACCTGGCGCATTTCGTCCACCGCATCCAGCGCCTGCGCCCGAGGATGCTGTTCGGCTACCCGTCATCGCTGGCGCTGATCGCCGATCACGCCAGCGCCTGTGGCCAGCGTCTCGACAACCTCGGGATCAAGGTCGCCTTCGTGACCTCGGAGCGCCTGTACGATCACCAGCGCGAGCGCATCCAACAGGTTTTCGGCTGCCCGGTGGCCAACGGCTACGGCAGCCGCGATGCCGGCTTTATCGCCCACCAGTGCCCGGAGGGCAACCTGCACATCACCGCCGAGGATATGGTGGTGGAAATCGTCGACGCCGACGGCAATGTCCTGTCCCCCGGCGAGCGCGGTGAGATCGTTGTAACCCACCTGTTTACCAGCGAGTTCCCTTTCGTGCGCTACCGCACCGGCGATGTCGGTATACTCGACACCAGGCCCTGCCCCTGTGGCCGCGGCCTGCCGGTGCTGGCCAGCGTCGAAGGGCGCGCCACCGATTTCGTCACCGCGGCGGACGGCACGATCCTGCATGGCCTGGCGCTGATCTATGTGCTGCGCGACATGCCCGAGGTGGCGGCGTTCAGGATCATCCAGGAATCCCTGAGCCTGACCCGGGTCGAGGTGGTGCCGAAGCACCAGTTGACCGCAGCGATGACTGCCGAGATCCAGTCCGGCCTCAGGGCGCGGCTGGGCAGCGAGGTCGAGATCGCCGTCACCCCGGTGTCCGAGATCAGCCGCGAAAAGTCCGGCAAATTCCGCTATGTGACGAGCAGGGTCGCCAGCCAATGATAGACAGCCTGTATCTGCTGATGGTGGTGACCGCCGTTTGCTACCTGTTCTACTGGTCCTGCAAGCAGGATGACGACTGATGCGAGATCTATTGCTGGTCGGATTTTTATTCGTCGCCATCTACTTTGCCTTCAAGCGTCCCTATATCGGCACTGCGGCCTGGGTGTGGATCGCCCTGACCGCTCCCACCAACTGGGCCTTCGGTTTCTCCCAGAGTTTCCGCCTCAATTTCACCATCGTGCTGGTGACTGCGCTGTCCTACCTCGTGGTCACCAGGAACAAGGTCTTCCGGCTCAATGCCCTGGGTTTCTGGATCCTGATGTTCGCCATCTGGACCCTGGTCAGCACCGCGCTCAACATCAACTCCAATCCCGCCAGGGTGTGGGATTACTGGGGCCAGTTCATCAAGGTGCTGCTGCTGTTTTTCTTTATCACCCTGACGGTGACCAGGCGGCTGCATATCGACACCATGGTCTGGGCGATCGTGCTGGCGATCTCCGCCTATGCCGGCATGGAAGCGGTCAAGTTCATTCTCTCCGGCGGCGGCCATCGCATCATGGGCCGCGCCGGGATCATCGCCGACCGCAACGATCTGGCGGTCGCCATCAACATGTGTGTCCCCCTGGTGGTCTACCTGCTGCAAACCACCAGGCACAAATGGCTGCGGCTCGGGCTCTGGGGCCTGCTCATGCTGAATATCCTCAGCGTCGTCGGCACCTACTCCCGGGGCGGATTCATCGGACTCAGTATCCTGGCCGTGGCCTTCTGGCTGAAATCCCGCTACAAGCTGCCGCTGGCCATCCTCGCCTTCCTGATGCTGCCACTGCTGTACCAGGCCGCGCCGGAAGAGTGGAAGGAACGCCAGAGTACGGTGACCACCGCGGCGGAAGAGGACAGCTCCTTTATCGGCAGGCTCTGGGCATGGAAGATCTCCACCCTGATCGCCCTCGACCACCCCCTCACCGGCGGCGGCTTCGGCGCGGTGCTCAACCCGCAGATATGGGACCGCTACGCACCGCTGACCCCCGATTTTTCGCCCCTGGCAACTCCACCGATTCCCCAGAGCAGTGGCACCAAGGCGGCGCACAATATCTATTTCCAGGTGCTGGGCGATCACGGCTTCGTCGGGCTCGGCATCTTTTTGCTGTGCCTGCTGCTGGCGCTGCTCAACAATATGAAGAATGCCAGGCTGGGCAAGCAGCACGACGTCCTCTGGTACCGGCAACTGGCCAGTGCCTTCACCCTCTCGCTGATCGGCTACGGCGTCACCGGGGCCAATGTCAGCCTGGCCTATTTCGACCTGCTCTACGCCGTGCTCGGGCTGATTGCGGTAATGACCCTGCAACGCCAGCAGCTGCTGCCCGGCCACGCGGTGCCCGGCCCCAGGCAACGCGGGTGGCAGGCATATCCCGATCAGCCGGCCGCCGCCCACCGCCAGAAAAGCCGTTCGCGGCCAGCCCGGGGCCTGGATACCCAGTCGCACGATCCACGCCCCCGGCACGCCGGCCCACCGTCAGCCCTTCGCCAGAGACCTCCTGTTCGCAATGGATAAATCGAGCCCAAGCAGTCGCTCCAACGTCGGCAAAGCCATTGCTCGCGGCGCAGTGTGGACCCTGGCTGTCCGCATGGTGACCCGTGCGATCAGTGTGGTCAGCACCCTGATTCTGGCGCGCCTGCTGACGCCGGCGGATTTCGGGGTCTACGCCCTGGCGATGACGGTCTATGCCTTCGTCGAATTGTTGCGGGCTTTCGGCTTTGGCTCCTACCTGATACAGCACCAGGATTCCACCGACGCCCACTACAACACCGCCTGGACCTTGCATTTCCTGTTCTCCCTGATCACCGCCTGCCTGCTGTTCCTGCTGGCGCCGTTCGCGGCGGAGTTTCTCCGCGAGCCGAGGCTGGAAATCGTGGTCCGTTTCATGTGCCTGCTGTTGCTGATCGATGGCGTCAAGAACATCGGCATCATCAACTTCCAGAAGCACATGACCTTCGACCGGGAATTCCGTTTTGCCGTGCTGACCAAACTGAGCGGTTTTCTGGTTACCATCCCCCTCGCCTTTCTCCTCCAGAGCTACTGGGCGATGCTCTGGGGACTGCTGGCAACATCCCTGATGATGCTGCTACTCAGCTATACAATGCAGCCCTTTCGACCGCGGCTGGATACCAGTTGCTGGCGCCAGATGATTTCATTCACCGGCTGGCTGCAGGTCAACAATATCCTCACTTACTTCAACCGCCATATCGAAAACGTGCTGGTTTCGCGGATGACGGGCATCGCCGCGGTCGGCTCGTTGCAACTGGCGAAGGAAACCGGGCAGCTGTTGTCGGAAATCGCCCAGCCCATAAACCGCGCCGCCTTCCCCGGCTATGCCAGGGTCAACCGGGACCCGGCGCGGATGCGCGATGTATTCTGTGACGTGATGAGCATGCTGATGCTTGTCGGATTCCCCATTTCGGTGGGGATCTATGCGATAGCCCACCTGTTCGTGCCCACGGTGCTGGGCAGCCAGTGGCTGCATATCATTCCGCTGGTGCAACTGCTGTCCCTGTCGACCCTGCTTCTGGTCATCATGAGCAGCGTCAACAACGTGCTGATCGCCCTGGCGTGGATGAAATGGGCCACCGGTATTTTTGCCTTGCGACTGATACTGATGGTCATGTTCCTGATGTACTTCCTCCCTCTCCATGGGGTGATCGGTGTCGCCTATGCGACCATAGGTTCGCTGTCACTGGTGGGGGTGGCGTCCTATCTGTCGCTGCGGGCCAGCCTCGGGCTGGGCTTGCGCCGCGTCGCCTACCTCCTCTACAAGCCCGCGGTGGCGGCTCTTGCCATGTGCCTGCTGGTCAAGCTATTGTTCCCCCGCTACTGGGTCGACAGCACAATGGCGCTCCAGATCCTGCAACTGGCGGCCGCAGTGCTCACCGGGGCCATCTGCTACTGCCTGGTGCTGGCGGGATTGTGGCTGCTGGAATCGCGCCCGGACGGGCCGGAGTTGAAAGTGCTGCGCCTGGCACACAACCGCACAGGTCTTTTCGGCTTCCTGCTACCCGCCACACCACCTGAGAAGAATCACCGTGCCTGATCTGCCGCACCTGCTGTTCCGCGCCACCCTGGCCGCCGCGCGCCTGGGCAGGCCGCGCTGCCTGTCGGTACTGATCTACCATCGCGTGCTGGCGGAGCGGGACTGGATGCGCCCGGGAGAGCCAACGGCGGAAGAATTCACCTGGCAGATGCGGCTGCTGGGCCGCCACTTCAATGTCCTGCCCCTGGCAGATGCGGTGCAGATGATGAAGGACAGCCGCCTGCCTCCGCGGGCGGCATGCGTGACCTTCGACGACGGCTATGCCGACAATGCCACCGTCGCTCTGCCCATTTTGAAGCGCTACGGCATCCCCGCCACCGTCTTCGTCTCCGCCGGGTATCTCGATGGCGGCCGCATGTGGAACGACACCATCGTCGAGGCCCTGCGCACCCATCCCGACAAACATCTCGACCTGGGCGATATCGGACTGCCCGGCTACACACTGGGGGACAACACGGCGCGCCGCCATGCCGCCTACGATATCATCCGCCGCAGCAAGTACCAGGAGATGGCCCGCCGCGACGAGGTCGCGGCTCGCGTCGCCCAAGCCTCCGGCCTCCTCCCCGCAGACCTGATGATGACCACCGCGCAGCTGCGAACCCTGCATCAGCAAGGAATCGAGATCGGCGGTCACACCGTCTCACACCCGATACTCGCCCGACTGCCGGTGGCCCGCGCCCGCGAGGAAATCGCGCAGGGCAAGGCGGCGCTCGAGGCGCTGATCGGCGCGCCGCTGCGCCTGTTCGCCTATCCCAACGGCCAGCCGGATATGGACTACACTGATGACCATGTGGCGCTGGTCAAAGAGGCGGGCTTCGTAGCGGCAGTATCGACCAACTGGGGGGTCTCCGACCGCCGATCGGATCCTTTCCAGCTCCCGCGGTTTACCCCCTGGGATAAATCGGCCGCCAAATTTCTGCTGCGTATGGCCCTGAACAGCCGCCATCTTCAGCGAACCCCGGAGAGGGAACCATGTTAGGCACAGCTGCCAGGATGACCCTGACCCTCACCCTGGCAACCACAGTTCTGATGACCATGGCATTCAGGGTTGCCGCCCAGCCCGTCGATATCGAGCGCTACATCGGCCAATACCACGCTCTGTGGGAGGAGTATGTGCGTATCAAGCTGGGCCTGCCGCCACCCGCCGGCGAAGAGCCCCAAGCACCGCCCGCCGCTTCCGACGCCAAGCCGACCGGCAGCGCAGCTCCTCCCGTCGGCCCCCCCTCTCCCAACAACCATGGTCCCCGGTATGACGACACCACCCCGGCCAGCGAGGCCCTGTCGCAGCCCGTGGTCTATACCCGGGTGCCCCGCACGCTGGGGCAACATACCGTCGCCTTGGAAAAGGCTGGCGCCTACCAGCTCGACAGTCCCGACGTCTGGGATACCCTGCCGGATTCGCGACGGGTGTTCGACGGCTTCAATGCGCCCGGCCAGTTGGTGCTGCTGGATGTGGATGGCTCCGAGCGGGTACTGTTCGACTGTTTCAAGCAGGTCATCCCCTGTGTCCCTCTCGATCCGGCGGTCTCCTTCGACGGCAGTAAGATCCTGTTCTCGGTATACCGTGGCAAGCAGCTCAAATCCGCCACCTGGAATGGCACCACGCTGCCCAACCAGCGCCTGGTATCGGCCACGGAAGCCCAGCTCTATATAGTCGACGTCGACAGCGGAGCGCTGACCGCACTGAAGCACACCCCCGGGGTATTCGACGTCAGCCCCACCTGGCTTCCGGACGGCCGCATCATGTTTGCCTCGTCCCGGTCCGGGACCCGGGAACCCTGGCTGGACAGAATCACTCCCGATAACCGGAAGAACCCGCAACTGTTCATTGCCGATGCCGATGCCGGCAACGCGATCAACATCAGCCCTCACGAGGTGGCGACGGCAATGCACCCCTATGTGCTGCAGAATGGCCGGATCGCCTACAGTTCCCAGTGGCTGAGCCACAATCTCGCCTACGGCAGCACCAATGGCAGCATCAATTGGCCCAGCACCCTGGACAATATGTGGCTGGTAATGGATATGGATATCCGCGGCGGCGACATGAATGCCCTGCTCGGCGCCCACCGCTATGCCATCAAATCGGCAAACGGGCGTACCAAGACCATGAAAGCGCTGCACTTTCTCGGTCAGCGCAAGAATGGCGATATTTGTGTCAGCAACTATTACCGCGCCAACAACCTTGGGCTGGGCGATGTATTCTGCTGGCAGCCGGAGCCTGTCGGCGTCGAGGGCGCCCTGCCGAACTTCCTGCCGCGCAATATCTATAACATTGCCAACTGGTCGAAATCGAACGACGAGCCGTCCTTTCGCGACGACCATGGGGTCTACCTGGGCAAGATCGGCTACCCCGAAGGGCTCGACGACAACCAGCTGCTGCTGACCGTTGGCTGGGGGTTTTGCACCAATGTCTCGGGTTCGGTGCAGAGCTTCCAGGAGCGGGTCGCAGACCAGCCCGACAAGCGCGGATGCAACGTCGGCCTCTATCGCACCTCGACCATCCCGTCGCGCTCCATGGCCGACCTGATACCGGTGGCGGATGATGAAAACTGGCATGAATTCGGCGCCCGCGTGGTGGCCCCCCGCGAAGTGGCGACGACGTCGCTGAGCAATACCCCCGATGGCAGCTGCCAGCTCGCCAGCAGCGATGCAGGCACAGCGGAAACGGCCCCATCGGCGCCCTACAAATTCAACGCCAACTACAAGACCTCCGCCAACAATGGCGGCCAGATCGATGGCTTGCCTCATCAGGAACTTGCGGCCATCCGCTTCTGGGAAGTCGTGCCCAATACCGAGAGCAAGAGAACCTTCAAGAATTCCATCGGCAATACCGTGCGCCTGCTGGGCGACGTGCCGCTGCTCGCCGACAAATCCTTCAAGGTCGAGCTGCCCTGCGACGTACCCTATATCATGGCCGGCATCGACAGCCGCGGCCGGGTGATCATGCGCGACCAGGTACCGCAGTCACTGCGCCCCGGCGAAAAACGCGTATGCACCGGTTGCCACCTGCATTCCCGCGAAGGCAGGCCCTACGAAGCCTCACTGGCCTTTCGCGCCCAACCGGTCACCCTGCTGACCGCCTCCAAAGTGCCCGGCTACGAACAGGACATCAAGCCGATCTTCCAGCGGCACTGCCTCGGCTGCCACCAGAGTGATATCCCCCTGATGGACTACGACAAACTGGTCTGGGATCACTTCCAGCAGGCAGTCGCCCCGGAAAGGCGGGTCCAGGTCAGCAACTCCGAAAACGAACGGCGACGCTGGGGGCTGCACCGGCCCTACACCAGCAAGTACGTCAACTCCATGTTCGCCCGCGAAAGCCTGCTGTACTGGAAAGCCGCGAACCAGAGGGCCGATGGTCGCACCGATGCCACCTATGACAACGACATCGATTTCGGCCGCTCTCATCCTGTCGGCATCAGCCCCCGCGAGTTGGAAATCCTGGCGGAGTGGCTCGATTCCGGGGCCCCGCAATGACTCTTTGCCACTAGCTCCTTGCCACTGGCTCTTCGTCAATAGCTCTCCGTCAGCTCAGCAGTTCTACGGCGATGCGCGCCAGGCGCGGCGCAATAGTGATCGCCTGGGCCAGATACGGGTGTAGAGCCTGGGCTGGTACTGGCCCGATTCGTACAGGGCCAGCCGCTTCCTGGATGTCGCAAATGCACCTGAATGTTCAGGGTCATCCACACCGGCATAAAACAGGGAGGCGCCGGCCTGTTCGGGCACACGGCGCAGATAATCCAGGTGGGGGCTCACCCGCTCCAGTGCCGGATCGAGGAACCAACTGGTACTTTGCACTCCCTTGAAGCGCGGATTGACGGCGAGG
>JBAZCN010000054.1:0-18558 GCA_041655035.1 Porticoccaceae bacterium
ACTGAGATTGAGGCGCAGGGGCACGGGCTCGTAGGGCTTGCGCCTGGCGAGCTGGCGGCGAAAACGCTCCAGCTCCTCATCGTCGAGATCCAGCAGCTGATCGATCTCATCCAGCAGGACTTCCAGGTCGTCGGCTCGTTCGACGACGACGGACAGGCTGAAACCGGCGCGGTTGTCGGCCAGCAGCACGCCGTTGCGGTCATGGATCAGCCCCCTGGTGGGCGATATCGGGCGCACGTGGACACGGTTGTTCTCGGACTGGGTGGCAAAGTCCCGGTGCCGGGTTACCTGAAGGTGGTAATAACGCCACAACAGACCGCTCACCATCAGCAACACTACCAGTGCGGCAACGCCCATTCGCAGGGAAAACAACCGGTATTCCCGCTGGGGGTCTTTGAAAGCGCGATCATGCATAAATAAGAGCTGATTCCGTGGACACCAGCGGAGGATTGGAGGTCAAGGGCAATTATCGTGGCCGCAAGGATCGCCCCATTCAGGGGCTATTGCAAGTGCCGATGCCGGTATGCGCGAGAGCCGGCTATTTGTGGTACGGGTGCCCCGCATTGATGGTGTGGGCCCGATACAGCTGCTCCATCAGGATGATGCGCACCAGCGGGTGGGGCAGCGTCAGTGGCGACAGCGACCAGGACTGCTCGGCACGGGCCAGGCAGGATGGCGCCAGGCCGTCCGGCCCGCCGATCAGCACATTGTAGGGCCTGCCGCTTTCTTGCCAGCGACGCAACTGCTGGGCCAGTTGGGCCGTGCTCCAGGGCCTGCCGGGAACGTCGAGGGCGACGACACCGTCGCCCGGGGCGACGGCCTTGAGCATCGCCTCACCTTCGTGCGCGATCGCTTTCTCCACCGCCTGCCCCTTGCCGCGGGGCCCGAGGGGCAGCTCGACCAGTTCGACCCGCAACTCCGGCGGCATGCGCCTGGCGTACTCGGCAAAGCCATCGACCACCCAGCCCGGCATGCGGGTGCCGATGGCGATGATCCGCAACCGCATCAGGTCTTCTGGTGTTGCTGGTCGCCGGGACGCACCGACCAGAGCTTTTCCAGTTCGTAGAACTTGCGGGTCTCGGGCAGCATCACATGCACGACGACCTCACCCAGATCCACCAGCACCCACTCGGCGGTTTCGAGCCCTTCCACCCCCAGCGGCTGGAAGCCCGCCTTCTTGCATTCCTCCACCACATTATCGGCGAGGGCTTTGACCTGGCGATTCGAATTGCCGCTGGCCACCACCAGGGTGTCCATCACATCCGTCAGGTCGGAGACATCCAGCACCACGATGTCCATGGCCTTGATGTCCTCCAGGGCGTCGATGACGACTTGGTTGAGGTCACTTGTCATTGAATCTCCTGCTGTGGCCATTCATGGCCTTTGATAAAGGTGATGATAATGAATGTAGTCCATCACCGTGTCGGGGGTGAGGTAGCGGATCGAGCGACCCTCCGCCAGTGCGGCCCTGAGAGCCGTGGCGGACACCGGCAACAGCGTCATCCCGGCGACATAGACACAACCCGAGGGTCGACCGGCGAGTTGCCCGGGACTGGATACCCGCCGCGCCGCGACCCAGTCACCCACCACCCCTGCCCTGGGCAGGGCCCAGCCGGGGCGCGCCGCGACCACGACATGTGCGAAATCCGTCAGTTCCCGCCAGCGTTTCCAGGTGTCGAGAGTCGCCAGGGAATCCATGCCGACACACAGGCTGAGAGGAACATCCGCGCCCACTTCGCCGCGCAGCTGGATGAGGGTGTCGATGGTAAATGTCGGACCGGAGCGGAGGATTTCCCGGTCGTCCGCCACCAGTTGCGGCTCCCCCGCCACCGCCAGCCTGACCATGGCGAGGCGGTGGGCGGCGGAGGTCAGCGGAGTATCGCGGTGGGTGGGATCACCGCAGGGCGTGAGATGCATGGTCTCGAGACCGAGATGCTCGCGCAACTCGAGCGCCGTGCGCAGATGCCCGATATGCACCGGATCGAAGGTACCGCCAAAGATGCCAATGGCCACGGCTACTGCCGGATCTCCCCGTTGCCAAGCACGACCCACTTCTGGCTGGTGAGTCCGTCGAGGCCAACCGGCCCGCGGGCGTGGATCTTGTCGGTGGAAATACCGATCTCGGCGCCAAGGCCGTACTCGAAACCGTCGGCAAAACGCGTGGAGGCGTTGACCATCACCGAACTGGAATCGACCTCGGCGAGAAAACGCCGGGCGCGACTGTAATCTTCGCTGACGATGGCCTCGGTATGCCCGGAACCGTAGCGATTGATATGATCGATGGCCTCGTCGATACCTGCCACCATGCGGATGGCGAGGATCGGCGCCAGGTACTCGGTGGCCCAGTCATCTTCAGTGGCAGGCAGGCAGGGCACCAGTCCCGCAGTGCGCGCACAGCCGCGCAGCTCGACGCCCTTGCCGCTGAAGGCGATGGCCAGGCGCGGCAGGATATCGGCGGCCACGGGCGCGGCCACGAGCAGGGTCTCCATGGCGTTGCATACGCCGTAGCGGTGGGTCTTGGCATTGATGGCAATGGCGAACGCCTTGTCCAGGTCGGCGCGGTCGTCGATGTAGACATGGCAGTTGCCGTCGAGGTGCTTGATCACCGGCACCCGGGCATCGCGGCTGATGAGCTCGACCAGGCTCTTGCCCCCGCGGGGCACGATCACGTCGACATAGTCGGGCATGGCGATCAGCTCGGCGACGGCGGCGCGGTCGGTGATCTCGACGACCTGCACCGCGGTCTCCGGCAATCCGGCGGCGGCCAGTCCGCGGCGTACGCAGCGGGCGATCGCCTGGTTCGAATGAATGGCCTCGGAACCGCCGCGCAGAATGGTGGCGTTGCCGGACTTGAGACACAGGCTGGCGGCGTCGATGGTGACGTTGGGACGGGATTCGTAGATGATCCCCACCACGCCCAGTGGAACCCGCATCTTGCCGACCTGGATGCCGCTGGGACGATAGCGCAAGTCGCTGATTTCACCGATGGGGTCAGCCAGCGCCGCGACCTGATGCAACCCTTCGATCATGGCGTCGATCCGTGCCGGGTCGATCTCCAGGCGCTCCAGCATCGCCGGCTCGAGGCCGCGGGCGCGGCCCGCATCCATGTCCTCGCCATTGGCGGCCAACAACGCCTGGCGTTCGGCGTCTAGGGCATCCGCGGTGGCGAGCAGCGCGCTGTTCTTGGCGGCGGTACCGGCGCCGGCAAGGAGACGCGAGGCCTGGCGGGCATTGCGGCCCAGGGTGGTCATGTAACTTTTGATATCCATCGATATGCTGATCGAACCTGTGTGGTGGACGCGGCATCGCCGCAGGATCGGGAACAGCAGGCATTATAGCGGCCATTGACGCCACCGCCAGCGCTTTGCGGGCGGCGCCCCGACTCAGCGCCGGCCGAGATCGACCAGATGGCGGCGAATGGCCTTCAGGCGCTGATGCGGATCGTCTTCCGCCAGCAGGCCGAGCCGCCACTGCGGGTCGAAGGGCAACAGGCTGAGCAACCGCCAGCCGAGCGCCGAGACACTGATCCCGGCGCCCGGCAGCCACTCGGTCAACTGTAGCTGGCCGGCCAGGTCCTCGAACAGCTCGAGCAGGTCGCGATCGCCGTCGGTGACGGCCTCCAGTTCGTCCGGCGGGAAAACCTCGGCGTCGCCACGCAACAGCCCGTCGGATTGCACCTGGAGATTGCCCACCCGTATCCGCTGGTCCCCGGCCACGGTGATACCGAGCAGGCCATTGTCCAGCTGGTTCCAGTCGCGGATGGTGACCAGCACGCCCCGGGGATGGATGTCAGGTGCGCGGCCGACCTCGCGGCCACTGATAATGGGCACGATGCCAAACGAGCCCCCGGTGCGCATGACATCCCGCACCAGTGTCAGGTAGCGCTGCTCGAAGATCTGCAACGGCAGCTGGATTCCCGGAAACAGTGGCTGCTGCAGCGGAAACAGCGGCAAGTCGGGAACTGTATTCACGCATAGACTCCAGGAGTTCCGGTGCCATGGCCCACCAGCGGCACCGGCGGTTCGCCGCGCCCTTCTGCGGGCCGCAGGTGCGCCCCGCCGTCAATCGTGGACGACGTGCACCGCTCTCGGGCCGCGCATGGTAATACCGACTATCTTTGCCCGCGGCTCGGCGGGGTCGTAACGCAGGCCGGGCATGTGATCGAGTACGGCGTTCAGCGCCGACGTCATCTCCATCTTGGCGATGGCGAGGCCGAGGCAGGTGTGGGCACCAAAACCGAAGGATAGAATCGGCTTCAGCGGGCGATCGATATCGAAAGTCTCGCCGTTGGCGAACGCCGACTCATCCCGGTTGGCGCAACCATTGGCAAGTGAAATCGCCGCGCCCTTGGGGATTTTGACACCCGCGATCTCCACATCCTTCGCCGCCTGGCGGGCCAGAAAGGCCGATACCGGCTCGTAGCGCAAGGATTCGTTGATGACCTTGGGCACCAATTTGCGGTCGTCCCACACCCTGGCCAGAAGTTCCGGGCGATCCAGCAGCAGCACCATCATGTTGGCAAACGAGCGCGTGGTGGTCTCGGCCGCCGCGGGCAGCAACATGCGGATGATGTTGGTGATCTTGTGGTCATCGAGCTGGGCGCCCTGGGCGTCGGCCCGCAGCAAATGACTCATCAGGTCGCGGCCGTCGAAGTCGCCGCTGGCGCGCCGCGCCGCGACGATCGGGCGCACGTGGTCATAGAGGTCCTGAGCCGCCTGGAACGCAGCCGCCATCGAAATCTTCGCCTTTTCGGGATCGGGCTGGGGGCCGGCGAGAATCCGCAGTGCCCAGCCGGCGAACTGCTCGATTGCCGCCGGATCGTTGGGAAAACCCATCAGTTCGTAAATGACCCGCACCGGAAAATGCAGGGCAAAGTCGTTGACCAGATCGCAGCGTTTGCGCGCCACCAGAGGTTTGACGAACTCGTCGACGATCACCGGGCCGATCATGTTTTCATGCCAGTGCTTGACGTTGGCGGGCGTGAACGCCCCCTGCAGGCTGGCCCGCAGGTTGCGATGGGCCTCACCATCGAGCGCGGTGAGCATCGCGTCCTCGAGAAAGGCGCCGAGACCGTCCATCAGCAGGCTGCTGGTGAACGTTTCCGGATCGCGGAGAATCGCCATGCAGTCTTCGTAGCGGAACGTGGTGAAGACCTGGCGGCCCTTGTTGGCGTAGTCCGCCTGTGAGGGCACGCCGAAATGGGCGAGGATATCGCCCTCCATCACCGGCGTGCTGTCACGCAGCCTGGCCATCATCGGGTAGGGATTATCCTCTCCGGCGCCGGAAAACACATCGGAAACCGCAGCAAAATCGCTGGCCATATTGCTGGCGGCGGGTTGGATTATCGATGTCATGACGGTTGCTTCCTCTATCGTTATTGCTCACTGCGGCGGATGTTATCGCCGCGGATGATTGCCAGTGAGCTGCTCCGGGTCAAGCAGTTTTTCCAGCTGCTCCCGGGAGAATTCGGTCATTTCCTCCGCCACATCGATGATCGGCCGCTGCTGGCTGTAAGCGGCCTTGGCGATTTCTGCCGCTTTCAGGTAGCCGATCTTCGCATTGAGAGCCGTCACCAGAATGGGGTTCATCGCCAGCGCCCGGTCGATACCGCCAACATTCACCGAGAACCCGGCGACGGCCTTATCCGCGAGGACACGGCAGCCATTGGTCAACAGTTCAATGCTTTGCAGCAGATTGTAGGCGATCACCGGCAGCATCACGTTGAGCTGGAAATTCCCCGACTGGCCAGCCAGGGCGACAGTGGCGTCGTTGCCCATCACCTGGGCGGCGACCATCGCCACCGCCTCGGGGATGACCGGATTGACCTTGCCCGGCATGATGCTGCTGCCCGGCTGCAGGGCCGGCAGGGCAATCTCCGCCAGCCCCGCCAGCGGACCGCTGTTCATCCAGCGCAGATCGTTGGCGATCTTCATCAGGCTCACCGCCACTACCCGCAACTGGCCCGACAGCTCCACTGCCGTATCCTGGCAGCTCAGCGCCACAAAGAAATTATCCGCCGGGGCAAACGCCATCCCGGTGACGGCGCTCAGCTCGGTGGCAAAGCGCCGGGCAAATTCCGGATCGGCGTTGATCCCCGTCCCCACCGCGGTACCACCCTGGGCCAGCTGGCCGAGCCGCGGCATCAGTTCCTCCAGCCGCGCGACGCCGGCGCGAAGCTGTGCCGCCCAACCGGAGAGTTCCTGGGCGAAAGTCAGCGGCATGGCGTCCATCAGGTGGGTGCGGCCGGTCTTGGTGACGGTCGCCAGCTCCCGCCCTCGCATCTCGATGGTGGCGGCGAGGTGGTCGAGTGCCGGCATCAGCTGCTCCCGCAGCGCCAGTGTCGCCGCCAGGTGGATCGCCGAGGGGATCACGTCATTGCTGCTCTGCCCCAGGTTGACATGGTCGTTGGGGCTTACCGCCTGCCCCAGCTCGCGGCTGGCCAGCGTCGCCAGCACTTCGTTGACGTTCATGTTGGTGCTGGTGCCGGAGCCGGTCTGGAACACATCGACCGGGAACTGATCGGCGAGCTCGCCGGCCCGCACCCGGCGAGCCGCCCCGCAAATGGCCCGCGCCCGATCCGCGTCCAGCAGGCCGAGTGCCGAGTTGACCGTCGCCGCCGTTTCCTTGATCAGGGCCACGGCGGCGATGAAGCGCGCCGGCATCGGGATGCCGCTGATGGGAAAATTGTCCACTGCGCGCTGGGTCTGGGCCTGGTATAGGGCATCGGCCGGCACTCGCAGGGTGCCCAGGCTGTCTCTTTCTTCACGGACTCCGTCTTCATGAAAATCGCTGGGGCTCATGGCTGTACCTGTTTCCATCACGCCAGTCTCGATGATGATCCCGGTCGGGTGGAAAGTCAAAACCACGGCATGCCCGGCCGGAACCGGAAGGCTTGTCCCAAGGCCGCGGCAGGGCCCCGCAGAGCCAGGAGCTTGCAAGCTGAGCACCTCGGCTATGCCGCGACTGCCCCGACTGGACCCGCCGGCCTTTCGCCCTGAAGGGTGCTGGGTCATAATCCCCGCCCTCTCGTCCGATCAATGTGGAGTTGTAATGTCGTCCATCGTCAAACGTATCGCCAAAGAACTGGGTGTCGCTGAAGGCCAGGTGGCGGCCACCGTGGAGTTGTTGGATGGCGGTGCAACCGTGCCTTTCATCGCCCGTTACCGGAAGGAGGCCACAGGCTCTCTCGACGACACTCAGTTGCGCGATCTTCACGACCGGCTGCAGTACCTGCGCGACCTGGAAGATCGCCGCAGCATCATCCTCAAAAGCATCGAGGAACAGGGCAAACTGACGCCCGAGCTCCAGCAGGACATCCTCACCGCCGACACCAAAACCCGCCTCGAAGATCTCTACCTGCCCTACAAGCCCAAACGCCGGACCAAGGGCCAGATCGCCATCGAGGCGGGGCTGGAGCCGCTGGCCGCTGCCCTGCTGGAGAACCCGGAGCTGGTGCCGGAGCAGGAAGCTGGCGGATTTCTCAGCGAAGAACGCGGGTTTGCCGACATCAAGTCAGTACTCGACGGCGCCAAATACATCCTTATGGAGCGTTTTGCCGAGCACGCGGGGCTGCTCGACAAAACCCGGACCTTCCTCAGAGACAACGCTCTGCTGACCTCGATGGTCGGCGAAGGCAAGGAGCGGGAGGGCGAGAAATTCCGCGATTACTTCGAACACAGCGAGGCGCTGGCAAAAGTGCCGTCCCACCGGGCGCTGGCCATGTTCAGGGGACGCCGCGAGGGTTTCCTGTCGCTCAAGGTGGACGTCGCGGTACCCGAGAACTCCGCTCACCCCTGTGAAATGATGATTGCCGACACCTTCGGCATCCACGACCGGGGCCGCGCCGCCGACGGCTGGCTGCGCGAAGTGGTGCGCTGGACCTGGCGTATCAAGCTGCAACTCCACCTCGAAACCGAATTGCTGGCCGACCTCCGCGACCAGGCGGAGCAGGCCGCCATCGATGTCTTCGCCGCCAACCTCAAGGATCTGCTGCTGGCCGCCCCGGCAGGGCGGAGGGCGACCATTGCCCTCGACCCCGGCATCCGCACCGGCGTCAAGGTGGCAGTGATCGACAACACCGGCAAGGTCGTCAACCATGGCGCCATTTATCCCCACGCGCCCAGGCACCAGTGGCAGGAATCCATCGCCGCGCTGGCCAAGCTGGCGCGGGAGTACCGGATCGAACTGGTGGCTATCGGCAACGGCACGGCCTCCCGCGAAACCGATAAACTGGTGGCCGATCTGATCAAGTCGCATCCGGAACTGTCACTGCAAAAAGTGATCGTCAACGAGGCCGGCGCCTCGATCTATTCCGCCTCGGCGGAAGCGGCGCGCGAGATGCCGGACCTCGACGTCACCATCCGCGGCGCGGTTTCCATCGGTCGCCGCCTCCAGGACCCCCTGGCGGAGTTGGTCAAGATCGACCCCAAATCCATCGGTGTCGGCCAATACCAACACGACGTCAACCAGACCCAGCTGGCGAAAAGCCTCGACGTGGTGATCGAGGACTGCGTCAACAGTGTGGGAGTGGAAGTCAACACCGCCTCCGCCCAATTGCTGCGCCGAGTGTCGGGGCTCAACCAGACCATCGCCGAGAATATCGTCGCGCTACGCGACAGCCGTGGGCCGTTCAAAAACCGCAGGGAACTGCTCGACGTGCCGCGCCTTGGTGAAAAGACCTTTGAACAGGCCGCAGGCTTTTTGCGCATTCAAGGGGCGCAAAACCCCCTCGACGCCTCGGCCGTACACCCGGAGTCCTACCAGGTGGTGGAAAAGATCGTCGCCGATACCGGCCTGGCGGTGGACAAGCTGATCAGTGACCGCACCGCCCTCTCCAATCTCAAGCCGGGAAAATACACCGACGATCGCTTCGGCCTGCCGACGGTGATCGACATCATCAAGGAATTGGAAAAACCCGGTCGCGACCCGCGCCCGGAGTTCAAGACCGCGACCTTTGCCGATGGTGTCGAAACCCTCAAAGATCTGCAGCCCGGGATGGTGCTGGAAGGCACCGTGACCAACGTTACCCACTTCGGCGCCTTTGTCGACATCGGCGTCCACCAGGATGGCCTGGTCCATATCTCTGCCCTCGCCGAAAAATTCGTCAAGGACCCCCGGGAAGTGGTCAAGGCCGGCGATATCGTCAAGGTCAAGGTGATGGAGACCGACGAGGCCCGCAAGCGCATCGCTCTCAGCATGCGCATGGGCGACGAGCCCGGCCAGGCGACAGGGGAACAGCCACGGCGGGCCGATCGCAGCTCCGCCAAGCCACAGGCCCGCGCCCGGGGCGGACAGCAGGCTCGCCAGGGAGCCGGAGCAGCCCGTGAAGGGACTCCTCGTGAAGGGACAATGGCCGCGCTGTTCAAACAGGCCATGGACAAGAAGAAATAGGTCATACCCGGAACAGAGCCCCGGCTTTATCGCTGCAGCGGCCAGTAGCCTCGCCATCCTCTCCGCGAGGATGGCGAACCCGGTCACGCCGGGGTGATGGCGACGGGTATGGCGGTCATCCGCACCATGGCGTTGATGGGCTCTACGTATTGCTCCGTGCTGATCAACAGGTTGACGTTGGACCCGGGCTCCCGGCGCCCGTCCTCGCCGGGCAGGCCGCCCCAGCAGTGGGCCATCGACACCACCCCGGGACGAATACTGTCGTCCGAGCGCACCACGGCGGGAATACTGCCGTGTTCGGAACGGATGATGACCTGGCTGTCGGGGGCCAGTCGCAGAGCGTCGAGATCGGCGGGGTTCATGGCCGCCCAGTTGTAGGGCATGCGCTTGTGTACCGCCGACACCCACATGGCGGAACTGTTGTTGATCTCCCGCACCCGGCGCACCTGCAATTGGTGGGTAAACCCCAGCCGGGACAGGTTGTGGGTCCGGTGCCCGTCGGCGAGGGCCGCCTGGAGCTCCGCGAAGACATCGTCGGGCATCACGTCGAAACGGCCGCAGGCACCCGCGGGGGCCGGTTGCACCCGCTGCTTGAGGTCGTAGACCTTGCCCTCCGGATAGCGCTTGAGTTCCTCGAGGGGTATCACGGAACCCCGGCAGCGCAGTTCCAGCAGATCGTCGGAGGTCGGGGCATCGACCATGTTCAGGGCTTCGCCGTTGTACTCGAGGGTCAGGCCCAGTCGTTTCGCCAAACCCCAGAACACATACCAGTCGTCCACCAGGCGCGCCCCCGTCGGGGGGCTGACGATTTCCGGTGTGTACTGGGCCCAGCTCCTCGGATAGAAGGACATGTCGTAGATATACATGGGAATGTCCGCCCGTTCGTACTGCAGCTTGGGGGCGAACACATAATCCGCCAGCCGCGCGGTGGTGTCCATGAACGGCTGGATGCTGACCAGCAGGTCGAGCGACTGCAGCGCCCGCACGGTCTTCTCCTGATCGGGAAAGGAACTGGCCGGATTGCCTCCGGCATTGAACAGGGCGCGCACCTGACCCGCCCCGGGGGTGAGGATTTCGTCGGCCAGGGTCGAGGTCATGCGCTCGCCGAACAACTGCCCGGCGCCGCGAATGCGCCCCGGCGGCACCGCCGCGAAACCGCGCATGGGCGGGATCACCTCGGCGGTGAACGGCCGGGGCGGCAGCAGGATGGCGATGTCTTCCACCGGCTCGCCCTCCCGGCGGTAGCGGCCACAGACCACATTGAGCAGCTCGATCAGGTGTTCATTGAGATTGGCGTGGGGCGCCATCGACGGCCCTGTGCCGGAAAAGGCCGAGCCGCGCCCCGCGGTGGCGAACAATCTGGCCGCCGCGTACAGCTGGTCGGCATCGATACCGGCGCGATCCGCCACCTGTGCCGGGGTGAAGGGCTCCACTGCCTGCCACAGGCGGGTCATGCCGCCCGCCTGCACATGGACTTCGACAAAGGCCTGGTCCAGCCAGCCCTCGGCGAGAATGATGCGCAAGAGGCCCGAGACCACGGTGGCGTCCTCTCCCGGCCAGGGCTGCAGGAAAATGTCCGCGAAGGCGGCGGTTTCGGTGCGCCGGGGATCGATGACAATCAACTTCAGGCCCCGGTCGCGCTCACGCTTGAGGGTTTTTACCGGATCGGTGGTCAGGCAGCCGGCGGAGGAGTGCGCCACCAGGGGATTGGTGCCGATGAGCAACAGCACGTCGGAGCTGTCGATGGTGTGCTTGCCGGCGGCCCAGGCGCCGAGCCGCTCGACGGCGACGAATTTGGCCGATTGGTCGATGGTGGCGGTGGAGTAATTGGCATTGGTGCCCAGGGCCTTGCGAAACATGGGCAGCATCATCCAGGCGGTGGCGGTAAGGTAGGAGTGGCCGCCGGTGTAAAGGGCGATGGCGTCCTTGCCGTAGCGGTCGATCAGCTCCCCCATGCGCTCGGCGATTTCGTCCAGGGCCTGTTCCGTATCGATGGGCTGGTAGTCGCCGTCAGGCATACGCTTGACGGTGTGCAGCAGGCGGTGCGGGCTGTTCTCCATCTCGTCGGCGTAGAGGCCCTTGTAGCACAGGTAACCCCGCGACATGGGATTGGCGTCGTCGGGGCGGACCTTCACCAGGTGGTTGTCATCGTCCAGGGTCAACACCGTGCCACAGGCGGAACCGCACATACGGCAAAAAGATTTGACCTGCTTCATCGACCGCTCCCGGACCATTATCAGGTTGTTGTGGACCGCTGCCCCTTGCTCCGCTCCGGGACGAGGCAGGAGTTGAACGGATATACCCCATGAACAATAGACACTGTCCACAGCCAAGTCCACACGCAAAGCCCGGGCAATCGCACCATGTATGAACTTGTGCGCCGTTGGCTGGCAATGGTGATGCACCGCGCAACCGCTATCGGCCATGCCGCGATCGCCCCTTGGCATCGAGCCGGATTATCGCTTTCGCGCTCTGTTTTCCCTATACTTCAGGCTGTTGCGGCCCCATGGATGGATTGATCCACAGGGTTGCCCAACGGTGCCGAGGCGCACTGACGCCTGCGCCTTTTCACGACACCCAAGCTCTCCGGCGGGGCTACAACGAGGCTGATATCCGGTGACTGACCGGGATGAACACACGTCTTTCACCGTGACGGCGGATGGCGACGGCATCGTCCTCCACCTCAAGGGTGACTGGACCAGTGCCGCCGCGCCCCCCGGCGCGGCGGCACTGCGCGACGCCTGCCAGTCGCAGTCATCCCCTAGCGGTGACTGGCGGGTGAGTTCCGCCGCGGATTTTCGCTGGGATTCAACCGTCGCCTCTCGACTGTTTGCCCTCGCGCTCTACTGCGACCGGCAGGACATTGCCTTCGACACCAGCGCCCTGCCCGACAACCTGCAAAAACTGCTCGGCCTGGCCACGGCGGTCAAACAACCTCCAGCCCCCCCTGCACCGCCGCCGGGACTGGCCGCCCAGCTCAAGGCCGCGATGCACTCGGTACAGGATTCCGCAGTGGAATTCCTGGCTTTTCTCGGCGCCGTGGTGCTCGCTCTCGGCGCCACCTTGCTCGGTCGCAGCCAGGCCAGGATGCGTGACCTGCTTTATTTCATCGAGCAGTGCGGCCCCAAGGCGATCGGCATAGTCGCCCTGATCAGCGTGCTGGTGGGAATGATCCTTGCCTATCTCGGCGCAGTACAGTTGAGCAATTTCGGGGCCGAAGTCTATGTCGCCAACCTGGTGGCCCTGGGCATGGTGCGCGAGATGGGGCCGCTGATGACGGCGGTGATCATGGCCGGGCGTACCGGAGCGGCCTATGCGGCGCAGTTGGGCACCATGCAGAGCAATGAAGAGATCGACGCGATCACCACGCTGGGGCTGTCGCCGGTAGAGTATCTGGTGGTGCCCCGCCTGCTGGCGCTGGTTCTGGTGATGCCGCTGCTGGTGATATTCGCCAATATCATCGGCCTGGCCGGCGGTGGCCTGGTGGCCGCCGGGATGGACGTCAACATCGCCCAATTCATCGATCAGGCGCGCTCCTCGGTGACTCTTGGCGATATCGCCACGGGACTGTTCAAAAGCCTGGTATTTGCCGGCTTGATTGCGATTGCCGGCTGCCAGGCGGGGCTTGCCAGCGGACGGACATCGGCGGCGGTCGGCAACGCGACCACGCGGGCCGTGGTCCACGCCATCGTCTACCTTGTGGTGGCCGATGCACTGCTCAACATCATCTACAACCTGCTGGGAGTGTAGGACGTGGCCACAGAGAGTGTGATCGAGGTCCGCGACCTGACCATGCGCTACGGCAGCCGGCTGATCCAGGAAAACCTGAACTTCAGCGTCCAGCGCGGCGATATCTTCGTGATCATGGGCGGCAGCGGCTGCGGCAAAAGCACCCTGCTCAAGCACCTGATCGGTTTGTCGGTTCCAGCCCGGGGCCAGATCCTGGTCAACGGCGAGGATTTTTTCACCGCCTCCCCGGACCGGCAGACAGCCATCCGCCGCAACTGGGGTATCACCTACCAGCGCGGCGGCCTGTTCAGTGATCTGACCCTCGCCGAAAACGTGGCGGTCCCCCTGCAGCAATATACCGAGCTGAGCCAGGCGGAGATGGCCGAGCTGATTTCCTACAAACTGGCCTTGGTCGGCCTCCACGGTTTCGAAGATTACTACCCGTCAGAGCTCAGTGGCGGTATGCAAAAGCGTGCGGCCCTGGCGCGTGCCATTGCCCTCGATCCGGAACTGCTTTTTTTCGACGAACCTTCCGCAGGACTCGACCCTCTGAGCTCCCGTCGGCTCGATGAACTGATCGTCCAGCTCAGCGAGAGCATGGGCGGGACCGTGGTGATCGTCACCCACGAGTTGGCAAGTATTTTCTCCATTGCCAATAATTCAGTGTTCCTCGATGCCGAAACCCGCACCCAGCTGGACTATGGCAACCCCAGGGAACTCCTGTATCACAGCCGCTATCCACTGGTCCGCCATTTTCTCTCCCGGGGCGGTACCGACAACCCGCCGCCGGGATCGCCAGGAGACCGCCCATGAGTCGTACCGCCAACCCCGTGGCCATCGGCCTGTTCACCCTCATCACCCTGGCGCTGGCCGCCGTGCTGGTGGTGATGTTCAGCGGCAACAACTGGTGGAGTCCCAGGGAGCGCTACGTGCTGCTCTACGACAGCTCCATCCGCGGCCTCAATGTCGGCGCGCCGGTCACCCTCAAGGGAGTCAAGATCGGCCAGGTCATCGATACCCGGGTGACGCTCTATGGGGAAACCCGCGACATCCTCAATACCGTCACCGTCGAAATCGATACCTCGGCGCTGGAACAACAAGGCAATCACAAGCAGGTCACCATCGACGAGTTATTGCAGAGGGGGTTGCGCGCGCAACTGCGCCAGCAGAGCCTGCTCACCGGCCTGCTGTATATCGACGTCGATTTCGAGCAAACCAAACCCGGTCATTACAAGCCGGTGAAAACCGCCTACCCGCAACTGCCAACCACGCCCACCAATTTGCAGCAGCTCACCCGCGACCTGGAAGCCGTGGACGTCAACAAGCTGGCCAATGATTTTCAGCAAACCCTCAGCGCCATCAATCTGCTGCTCAACGACCCTTCCATGCAACAGCTGGCCGGCAACATCAGCAACGCAGTCAAGGCCCTGCACGTCACCGCCGGGCAACTCAGGGACGTGGGGCAACAGCTCGGGTCGGATTACTCACACCTGGCCCACTCCGCCAATACCCTGCTCGACAAGGCCAATCGCGACATGCCGCAATTGATGGTGAAGCTGGACGACACGCTGGCGGCACTCCAGCGCAGCGCCGAAAACATGGATCGGTTCTCGGCCAATGCCGCGTTCCTCGCCTCCGACGACTCTCCGGCGCTGTATCGGCTCAACAACGCGGCCAAAGGCATCAACGAGGCCGCGGATCAGTTGCGGGCCCTCTCCGATCTTCTGGAACGGCAGCCCGAAGTGCTGCTTTACGGCAAACCCGACAAGGATTGAAACATGCGCACGCGAATATCTTCTTTTCGTCCACTGCTCGTTCTGGCTGTCCCATTGCTCGCCGTGCTGGCCACCGGTGGCTGCATAGCACCGCGCAGCAGTGGGACACCGGATTATTACCTGCTCACCGCACTGTCGTCGCCGGCCGAGCCGATTCTGGCAAACACCACCCTGGGGGTCGGGCCGGTGCGTGTCGCGCCGTTTCTCGATCGCCCGCAACTGGTCACCCACGACCGTGCTGGCGTGATTACCCTGCGCGAGCAGCAACGCTGGGCGGAACCGCTCGACAAGGGTATCCAGCGGGTGATGGTTCAGAACCTCACGTTGCTCACCGGCGCCAACACCCGCAATTTTCCCTGGACACGCACCACCATCCCGGAACGGGCGCTGCGCCTGGATGTCCTCGACTTCAACCATGATGGCGCTGGCAAGGCCTTGCTCGAAGTCAGTTGGGTACTCGAAGACCTGAAACACAACAAGCTGCTGGCCATCGGTCGCGAACGCCTCGAGCACCCCGTCAACGGTACCGACCATGGCGCCCTAGTCGAGGCCTACAGCGCCCTGCTCGAGAGTCTGGCAGCCACTATCGCCGCGCGTCTCACCGACAACCTTGAGCGATCCTGAGCCCAGGCCGCCACAGCCATCTACCAGCGGCGGCGCAACTGAACCGCACGGCGCCGTTCACTGAGATTCTGCAAACGCTGCTCCGCCGTGACATACAGAGTGTCGGCCGGCAGTTCATCGCGCAACCTCGCCAGAGGCACGCTGCGCAGCGTGGGAACGGGACCGGAAGATGCTTCGTTCCAGCGCAGCATCATCGACCCTTCACTCAGACCGCCCGGATCGAGCCAGTTGGCGACGCCGGGATCCTCAACGGCGATGACGGCGCGAAAGCGCCCGTCGGAATCGATCACTGCCTGGGCGCCGTTGAGGCTGCTCTGATGATTCATCCAGTTGACGGAATTCCACAGCATATCCGACAGCTGAACATTCCAATAGCGCACTGTTTCGGGCAACTCTGTCTCGAGGATCAATACGTGGCCCGGCTGGAGATCGAAAATACCCTGGTAGTAATGCTGGCCCTCCACTCCGCCACGGCCCGCCCAGTCATCGTGCTGCAAGCGATTGATGAATCCCCCGCTGCGCAGGTTGTTGATATGGCGGGTGGCAAAACCAGCATAGAATTTCGGGTAGGCCATCAGCGCTTCCAGACGGCGGGCGATTTCGGCGCCGTCCGGCGCCCTGGGTCGCGCCTGCGCATCGATGCGCTCGATGGCGATCCGCGCCTCCTTGTCGACGCCCCAGTGATAGGAAGCCTGGCGCACATTGAGAGTACGGGTTTTCGGATCCAGCGGATGCCAGTCGCCACTGTAGCCCGCCGGCCGCTCCGCACTCAGCAGGATATCGAAGCTGCCATCGCTGCCGATGGTGAATTTGTCGACGTCGAGCACACCGATGGATGGGCCGAGCTCGTCGAGCACGCCAAGTCCCCCGGCCATCAGATCGAACATCAGGAACAGCCCTTCGCCCCTGTAGCCGGACAAGCGATAAACCCCATTGCCGTTTATCTTGGTGTAGCCATAGATGAAATCCGGGTTGACACCTACGGTGTTCAATGCCGTACTGACCGCGGGCACGAAGTCCGGGTAGTCCGGATCGCTCACGGCACTGAACATCCCGCCGGCGAGGCTTTTCGCCAACAGTTGATACAGTTCCTGACGCCGTGTTTCATCCTCCGGCTTGTCGAGGGTTTCAAGCAGTTGCGAAGCTTGGCCAAGGATAGCCAGATAGTCATCCCACTGGGGCAACGCCGGTGTCGTTTTATTTTCATTCGCCATAGTGACT
Organism: Porticoccaceae bacterium; assembly: GCA_041655035.1. Lineage (GTDB taxonomy): Bacteria > Pseudomonadota > Gammaproteobacteria > Pseudomonadales > Porticoccaceae > NAT127. The sequence continues at coordinate 16,740 of JBAZCN010000054.1, forward strand.
CCTGTTGTCAAAAGACAGATGAGTAGGAAAAACCGCGACAACATGATCACTCTGCGTCCTATCGACCCATCGTGCTCAGATATCGAAAACTGTTGCGAGAGTATCTGCCCCCACCGCTTCGAAACCCAGAGGTGACCCCGAATAGACGATTTCTCCCAACATCTGTCGGGTCTGTATATCCATGGGGTGCAGACTCACCGAACGGTAGCTGATCAGGTACAGCCCTTCGCTGTCCAGGCCGGGAACCCGGTCCGCAAAGAGGCGGCCATGGTAGATGCCATGGAGTGTCGCCTCGAACATCAGCCCCCACTCGCCAAAGGCCCAGCGTTCATCGTCAAAGGAGCCGGCCATGTGGTCCCCCGCGTCGCTGACCCGCTGATACATGGCCCGTGCCTCGCCGGTGGTGTGAAACTCCACCTTCTCGCCCATCACAAAGGGATGCCCGTCAAAGCGGTAGTGCACATCCTCCGTCGGCAACGTGGTCATGATCATATCAAGATCATTGGTGACCTCCCCCCACCAGTGCTTGCGGAAGATTTCCAGCATCGCGCGGTTCCGGGGGCTCGTTTCATTGGCGATTGCGGCATCGAGCCGGCTCAACGCCTGGCGTACAGTGGATATCGGCTTTATGGTCATCATCTTATCGTACCCCCCGCAGGCGGCAGGCGAGCTTCACACCGCTTATTTGAGGAACCCACGCACCACCGGCACCATCGGGGTGGCGCAGTTCATTCCCCCGTTCACTTCATAGAGGCTACCGTTACAGAAGGCGGATTCGTCCGAGCCGAGAAATACTGCCATGGCCGCGATATCTTCCGGCTTGCCCAGTCGCGGCACATTCTGGATTTCAAGAAAGGCCGCATCCATTTCCGGATTTGACCAGGCCTGCTGGGAAGGCGTGACAATCACCCCGGGCACAATGGCATTGCAGCGAATGCCCTGCTTGCCGAAGGTGGCGGCGATGGTCTTCACATACCAGTTGACTGCGGCCTTGGTTGCCCCGTAGCTGAACGCTGTTATTTCACCACCCAGGGCGCTTGTCGAGGAGGTAAAGATAATCGACCCCGAACCTTGCTCCAGCATGTGGGGCAATGCGTATTTTGCAGCCAACACACCGCCCAGCACGTTGACCCGCATATTGATATTGAATACTTCGGCATCGAATTGCAGGAAATCCAGATCGCGAACGATAGTCTCGTGGCTGTTATTCAGCGCATTGTTGAACAGTATGTCAATCCGGCCGAAAGTCGATATGCAAGTATCGATCATCTGCTTGAGCTGTTGTTCGACACCGACATCGACAGCAAGGGCCTCGGCACGCCCTCCCGAATCGCGAATCTCGTTCGCCACCGCTTCCGCCGCCACCTCGCGCAGATCGGTCACCAATACAGCAGCACCCTCGCTGGCAAAGCGCAGCGCAGAAGCTCTACCGATGCCACTACCCGCGCCAGTGATCACCGCCGCCTTATTCTCCAAACGACTCATGGATTGATCCTCTAAAGTTTCGGTTATTGTTCTACTCGACTTCGTCGGCGAAACGCGTTGCCATCAGGCAGGGGATTGGCAATGCCGCCAGACAAATCTGAACTTAATGCGCAAGCATTAATAGAAAACGATACCGAAAAGAGCACGGCGCTGCAAGGCAAGCCTGTCTGTAGCGGCACAAAAAGCTGTCGGTGGATGGGTAATCCCTGTAACCGTCCGGTAAACCCCTCTTCAAAGAGCTGTGGGAATGCGTAATGTAGGTGTCCACCTCCTGTTAAGTGGACACCTACCATGGATACTTTTATACCCGCACTCCCTGCCCCCAAGCGTCGCC
>JBAZCN010000055.1:0-18296 GCA_041655035.1 Porticoccaceae bacterium
TGGTCCGGGACAGTGCCGTCAGGGCGGTGCGCCGGTAGCGGTTGTCGCGGTGACGCCGGATCAGCCACAGGGCGACGGCGGCGGTGGCGAGAAGGGTCGCTGCGGCCAACACCCACCAGCCAGGAGCCAAAGGCCAGAAACCTGGCGGTGGCGGTGGGTGGATATCGCGCAGTTGATCGAGTGGATTCACGGCGCGTCTTTTCCCTTGTGCCCCCTGCCGCGGCGGGCGGAAAAGGCGCGGTGCAGCACCGGCAGCACCGGGCGGTCGGTGGCAAAGCTCAATACCGGCAGGGCGAGGCGTCGGCCGAGCCGGGTCAGCTCGCTCTGGCGCTGGCGAAACAGATTGCTGAAATGCTCGCGTGTTTTGGGGTTGCGGCTGTCGATGAAGCGTTTTTCGCGGTCGTCGCTTACGGCGTAGAGGGCGGGAGGAGGCAGGTCCATTTCCAGGGGATCGACCACCTGGCACAAGGTCAGGTCGCAGTGCCTGGCGAGCTGGAACAGATGTTTTTCACAGTCGTCGTCGAGATCGTGGAAGTCGCTGATAATCGCCAGGGTGGCGCCGGGTGTCGCCACTCTGCGGCATTCCTCGATGATCGCGGAAAGGCGCAGGTGGTCGGCGGTGCCCTGCGCGGCGACCAGTGAGGCCGATGCGTCGCCGAGATGCTGGATCAGGCTCAGCACGCCGTGGCGGCTTTTGTGGCTGCGGCTGTCCCACTGTTTGTCGGGGCTGTACACCAGTCCGCCGACCCGGTCGCCGGCGGCCGCTCCGGCCCAGGCGAGGAGCGCGGCGATATCGCAGGCGACCATGGATTTGAGCCGCTGGCTGCCGAACAGCATCGGGCCGCGCAGGTCCACGGCGATCAGCACCGGGCGCTCCCGCTCCTCGCGGAACACTTTGGTGTGGGTGGTGGCGGTGCGCGCGGTGACCCGCCAGTCGATGCTGCGTACATCGTCGCTGGCCTGGTAGGGCCTGGCTTCATCGAACTCCATGCCCCGGCCGCGAAAGCGCGAGCGATAGCCGCCGTTTCTGCCGGCCAGCGCCTGGCGGCGGGGGAACAGGGCGAAGTCCCCGGCGTGGTGGCGGAGGCGGATCAGCTCGGCGCGGTCGGGCACGGCGATTCCGGTGAGCGGATGGGCGGCGACGATATCGGTCACGACGGTTCGCCTCGGCTCAGGCGCTCGGCACCAGGTTGACCAGGCTGTCGATCACCTGGTCGGTGTCGATGCCGTTGGCCTCCGCCTCGAAGCTGAGAATCAGCCGGTGGCGCAGCACGTCGTTGACCACGGCGCGGATATCGTCCGGGGTGACGAAGTCGCGGCCGTCGAGCCAGGCCTGGGCGCGGCTGCAGCGGTCGAGGGCGATGGTGGCCCGCGGACTGGCGCCATAATCCAGCCAGTGCTTGAGTTCCTTGCTGTAGTTGTCGGGGCTGCGGGTGGCTAGCACCAGCTGGATCAGGTATTCCTCGACATTGTCGGCCATGTGCACGCTCATGGCTTCGCGGCGCGCGGCGAAAATGGTCTCCTGGCTGAGGCGCGGGGGCGGCGGCGTGACCGCGCCGCTGGCTTCCTGGCGGGAGAGCCGCAGAATCTGGCGTTCGCTGTCGACCCCGGGGTAGCCCACCAGCACGTGCATCAGGAAGCGGTCCATCTGGGCTTCGGGCAACGGGTAGGTGCCCTCCTGCTCGATGGGGTTCTGGGTGGCCATCACCATGAACAGCGAGGGCAGCGGATAGGTGGTGGAGCCGACACTGATCTGGTGCTCGGCCATGGCCTCCAGCAGCGCCGACTGGACCTTGGCCGGGGCGCGGTTTACCTCGTCTGCCAATACCAGGTTGTGGAACAGCGGGCCGCGCTGGAAGCTGAAGGTGCCTTCCTGGGGGCGGTAGATGTCGCTGCCGGTGATATCGGCGGGCAGCAGGTCGGGGGTGAACTGGATGCGCTGAAAATCCGCTTCGATACCTTCCGCCAAGGTCTTGATGGCCTTGGTCTTGGCGAGCCCCGGCGCGCCTTCCACCAGCAGGTGGCCATCGGCGAGCAGCGCCACCAGTAGCCGCTGGGTGAGGTGGGGCTGACCGACGATATGAGCGTTCAGGTGCTCATGGAGACTGAGGAACTGATTTTGTACGGACATAAACATCGCCTTGATGGTACGCGCAAAACATAGCGGGGGAGTGTAATGCTTCTGATTGGCTGGGACAAAAAATGCTGTTCGACTGTTTTTGATCGAGTCTCAGCGCTTCGCTCGGCCCTGTGGTCACTGTCAACCGATGCGCTATCCCCTGTAAGTCGAGGGTGTAGACCTACAGTGAATGAGAACGGCTGTTACTTTATTGATGAAGGGGGAGATGCGCAAGTTGTGTGCTGTCTCCACGCCGGCGCCGGGCAATTGAAGAAGGGCGAGGACTGCGCTACGTTCAAACCGGTCGATCGGCATCAGCCTGCTGGATATCGATTGTTCGCGGATAGGCGATAGGGTGCGCTGACGCGGAAAGCGCACCGCCCCGATCGATCCCGCAGGTGCGCTTTCCGCGTCAGCGCACCCTATGGAAAAGTGCCGGCAGCGAGGGGTATCACCAGGCACCCTGACGGACTGGATCACCTGGTTCAAACACTGGGGCGAGGATAGCGTCATGAGCGAGATCCACCACCCCCCGGTTCAGAACGCCCAGGGCCAGCTCAGGCGCCCGTCAACCGATTCGCCATCCGCCATTGATGGGAATGACCGCGCCGGTCACGAATGAGCCGGCCTCGGAGGCGAGCCACAACACCGCGCCGGCAATGTCGGCCGGGGTGCCGGCGCGGCCAAGGGGTGTGGCGGCGACGATTTCTGCGACCCGCTCCTGTGGCCAGGTGCCGGTGAAGGCCGTATCGGCGATAAGGCCCGGCGCGATGGCGTTGGCGGTGATGCCCCGGGGCGCGAGTTCGCGGGCGAGCGCGTAGGTCAGGCCCTGCACTCCCGCCTTGGCGGCTGAATAGGCGAGGCCGCCCGGTTGTGTGCCGCCGGTCTGCGCGCCGATCGAACTGATGTTGATGATGCGGCCTCCCGGGCTGGTCAGCAGTGGGGCGACCGCGTGGGCCATGAGAAAGCTGCCCTTGAGATTGGTGTCCAGCACCGCGTCCCAGTTCGCCTCGGCGTTGTCCGGTGATGAAGCGAGGCTGACGCCGCGCATGAAGCCGCCGGCGGCGTTGACCAGCAGGTCGAGGCTGTCGATGCCGTCGATCGCCGCCGCCACGTCACGCCGGCAACTGACATCGGCACACCGCCATGATGCCGATGTGCCGAGGGCGTGGCAGGCGGCTCTCAGACGCTCTTCGCTGCGGGCGACCAGCAACACCCGGTAGCCACTGGCGACCAGCGCCTCGGCGATGCCAAAACCGATGCCGCAGGAACCTCCTGTTATGAGTGCTTGTGGTGTTTGCTCGGTCATTGGTGAGGCCTCTGTTACTGTTCCGTTACGGCTCCCGAGCCCCGCACAGGGCCGGCGAGCACGGCCCCGCCCGGCCAGGGGGAGACGCTATCGAGCTGGCTCTTGTCAGCCCTGCCAGCTCCCGTTTCTACCGCTCAGGACTATATAGCAGTGAAAGCGGGCGAGCCATAGAGGCCCGGGTCGCAAGGACATGTTGCTTGCGCCTTGCGGATGACTTGATTTCGGCCATCCAGTATCCTTGCCGTCGATTTCGCTGACCGTGACCGAGACCATGTATCCACTACTGCGCAAGGCGCTGTTCGCGCTGCCGCCGGAAACCTCACACGAACTCTCCCTCGATCTGCTGGGCGCCGCCGAACGCCTGCGCTTGCTGGCGCTCGCTGCCCCGCCTGTGGCGGATCGGCCGGTGGAGGTCATGGGGTTGCGCTTCGCAAATCCGCTGGGCCTTGCCGCCGGGCTCGACAAGAATGGCGATTATTTCAATGCCCTCGGGGCGCTCGGCTTTGGCTTTGTCGAAATCGGCACGGTGACGCCGCGGCCGCAGGCCGGTAATCCACGGCCGCGGCTGTTCCGCCTGGTAGCGCAGGAAGCCATCATCAATCGCATGGGTTTCAATAACCTGGGGGTCGATCATCTGGTCGAACAGGTCGGCAAGCGTCGCTACCAGGGCGTGCTCGGCATCAATATCGGCAAGAATGCCGACACTCCGCTGGAGCGGGCGGTGGACGACTACCTGGCGGGCATGGTCAAGGTCTATCCCCACGCCGATTACATCGCCGTCAATATTTCCTCGCCGAATACGCCTGGTCTGCGCAGCCTCCAGTTTGGCGACACCCTGGCGCAGCTGTTGGCGTCCTTGAAGGCGATGCAGCTGCGGCTGGCGGGTGAATACGGGCGCCAGGTGCCGCTGGCGGTGAAAATCGCTCCGGACATGGACGAGGCCGAGGTGCGGGCCACCGCCCGGGTGCTGCTGGACCAGGGGGTGGATGGCGTTATTGCCACCAACACCACGCTGGGGCGGGATGGCGTGGAGCACTTGCCGCTGGCGGCGGAGGCGGGGGGGCTGAGCGGCGCACCGGTGAGGGACAAGTCCACGGCGGTGATCGCGATCCTGGCGGATGAACTGGCGGGACGATTGCCGATTATCGGTGTCGGCGGTATCTGCTCGGGCGCCGACGCGGTGGCGAAAATCCGTGCCGGAGCAAGCCTGGTGCAGATCTACAGCGGGTTTATCTATCGCGGTCCGGGGCTGGTGAGGGAAATCGTGAACGCCTTGCGGAGCAAGGGGTGATTGCCAGTGCTATGCGCGAGGCAAATCGTGGTGCAGGCCTGGCCGGGGCGTTGGGCCGGCCCGTTTGTCAGCCGGCGCGGCGGACCGGGGCCCACAGCTGGATGACATTGTCCTCGCCGCCCCTGTTTTCCGCAACGAGGCTGCGCTGCAATGCGTCGTCGATCACTTCCAGGGCGGTGTCCTTGCAGGTACCACAGCACATGCCCACTTCCAGCCGATCCTGGATTTCATCATAGGTGACGGCGCCGTTCATGACTTCACGGCGGATATGCTTTTGGGTAACTCCCCTGCAAAGGCAAACATACATGGCTGGCAACCAGTCTCGAAGGAATGACGCTGATCTTAATAAGAACCATTGTTAATTGCAACTATTAAAAGCTCTCAGTATTTTTACAGGAATAACAAGGGCTTATTGGTGAATTTTGTTGAGTTGTCCATGGCTAACCGTACACGCCTTGGCTACAATAAGCACAAATGAACCCCAGGGAGATTAACGTGAAAGGTGACGCAAGGGTGATTGCCTATCTCAACGAGGCGCTGAAGAACGAATTGACCGCCATCAATCAGTATTTTCTGCATGCCAGGATGTTCGAGCACTGGGGGCTTTCCAAGCTCAAGGAAAAGGAGTACGAAGAGTCCATCGACGAAATGAAGCACGCCGATATGCTCATCAAGCGAATCCTGTTTCTGGAAGGGCTGCCCAATCTTCAGGATCTCGGCAAGCTGTTGATCGGCGAAGATGTCAGGGAGGCGCTCGAGTGCGACCTGAAGCTGGAGAATCTGGCCATCCCGCCGCTGCGGGAAGCCATCGCTTATTGCGAAAGCGTGTCCGACTATGTCTCCCGCGAAGTCTTTTCCCATATCCTGGAGAGCGAGGAAGAACATGTCGACTGGCTGGAAACGCAACTGGAACTGATCGACCGCATCGGCATCCAGAATTATCAGCAATCCATGATTTGATAGTTTCTTGTATAGCTATTTGATGATTGCTCTTCTTGATGACTGTTCTTCAGGTTTCCCTTATAACGTTTTGATATTATAAGATTTCCCGGGTCGTGCAGGCGAGGTTGTGATTGGCGGCGTCGCCTGCACGGCACCGGGCTCTTCTGTATCCCCGCCCGCGGTTTCCGGGGTGCGCTTCGTTCCCCGCACAGCCTATGCCTTTTGGCTGTAAGTACGCTTCCACAAGGCGCGGTAGGTCATTGCCAGCGAATTCAGCCGCCGGCGGCCGCCGGCCGGTTGCGTTTCAGGTCGCGAATGATGAAGCGCCCCGGATGCAGGGCCGTGGCCAGCTCCCGGGGCAGGGGCGACGGTTCGCCATTGATCAGACTGGCGATAAGTTCCGCCGCCAGGGGCGCATAGGTCAGACCGCGGGAGCCGTGGCCGCAATTGAGCCAGAGGCCGGGCCAGCAGGTGCCGGCGAGGGGAATATCGGCCCGGGCATTGCGGCGCAGGGCCTGGTAATCCTCGGTGAACGTTGCCAGCCGCGGCGCCGGTCCGGCGATGGGCAGATAATCCGGCGTGGTGCAGCGCAAGGCCGCCCGTCCGTCGAGGGCTGGGGGAGCGAAGAGCTTTCCGAGGGTTCGGTCGGTGGCCGCGAGCGTCGCCAGGTTGCGACTGTGGTCTTCGTCCCTGGTTCGCACGTCGCGATCGTCCAGGTCGTAGGTCGCGCCGAGGCTGTGGAAGCCATCGCGGGAGGGTACCAGGTAGCCGGCGCCGCAGATTACCGTACTGAGCTTCAGGGATTGCCCGTTGGCCGGGAAGGTACTGATCTGGCCGCGGATCTGCCGCAGTGGGAGGTGATCGGTCTGGGCGAAGCGGGCCGTTCCCGCGGCGTTGGCGAGAATTACCACCGGGGCGCTGGCGAGCGTACCGCCCCGGCCGTCAACGATATGCCATTGTTCGCGCTCGCCGTCGTAATGCAACTCGCGGGCATTGCCCTGAATGAGCTCGCAGCCCGCCGCCAGCGTGGTGCACACCGATGGCGGCGCCACCCAGCCGAGGCCGGGGTAGAACAGCCCGAGTTGTGCGTCGAGACCGAGACCGGCAATGGCCGCCATCTGGTCGCCTGTCACCAGGCTGACCAGTTCCCGCGCTTCCCGGTAGCGCTCGGCAATCCGCAGGAACTGCTCCCGCTCCCGGTCCGATTCGGGGAGGACCAGAACACCGCAGCGCTCGCCGTGGCCGGCCCAGAGCGGTTGGTAGAACGCCAGGGCGTGACACAGGGCGCTGCGGGCAAACAGCGACAATGCCTGGTCTTCCACCGACAGCCTGGGGTAGAGAACCCCCTGGGGGTTCCCCGATGCCTCGGCGGCGACATGGGGATGGCGATCGATCAGGGTGACCCGCCAGTTGCGCCGCGCCAGGGCAAAGGCGCTGGCACAGCCGGCGATGCCGGAGCCGATCACCACGGCATGGCGATTGCCGCGATGGGGTGGGGGGGGGCAGATACCAGGGGGGCTGGTGCGGACTGTTGCGGACGGGGGAGCCGGCCGGCGCCGCGGCATTTCCCGCCAGCGCTGTCGGCCCGCCCTGGAACAGGGCCTGCAGCATATCCCGCTTGCGGCCAAAACCCGGTGTCTTGCTGACGGCGAACCCGGCGGCGGCAAGGCCGTCCCGCACCTGCCGGGCGACGGTGAAGGTGCTGGCGGTGGTTCCCGGTCCGCTCAGTCTCGCCATCCCGGCGAACAGTTCCGGGCGCCAGAGTTCGGGGTTTTTTGCCGGGGCGAAGCCGTCGAGGAACCAGGCGTCGGCCACCGGATTGGCACTGTGCCGGAACGCCGGGTGGTCGCTGGCGGCAAGGTCGTCGAGGCCGGCGACGGCGTCGGCCAATATCAGGGTCAGGCACACCCGGTCGCGATAGAGCCAGCGGCGGTGAAAGCCCGGTACCGGCGGCGGGTAGTGGTCGGCCAGCTCGCCGGCCAGACAGGCGAGTGTCGGCCAGCCGGCCAGCGCCTGGCGGAGGTCGGCGCGGCGCAGCGGAAATTTTTCCAGCGATACATAGTGGAGACGGCAGTCGTCGGGCGTCAGCGCCAGCCAGAGGTCGACGGCGGCGAGAAAATTGAGCCCGCTGCCGAAGCCGGTTTCGATGACCGTGAAACTACTGCCCGGCGCGAGGTCCGCCCAGCGGGCGGGCAGCTGATTGCCGGCGATGAACACGTGGCGGCTTTCGGCCAGGCCGTCGTCGCGGGAGTAGTAGACGTCGCCGAACGTTGTCGATACCGGTTGTCCTTCGGACCATTCGATGGCGGCGGGGACGATCACCGCGGTGGTGCTCGAGCCGGTCGCGGGCGGGTTGCCGTGGGTCATGGCGCGAGGCCGAATTCGACGATGATCTGCTCGCACCAGCGGGCGAGGCGCGCCTCGCTGAGGTCGAATTCGTTTTCCTCATCGAGGGCGAGGCCGACAAAATGCCGGCGATCGGCGCTCAGCGCCTTCGATCCGCTGAAACGGTAGCCCTCTGCCGGCCACAGGCCGACCGTGGCGCCGCCCTGGTTGACCACCTTGGCCCACAGAAAGCCCAGGGCATCCTGAAACCATTCGGGGTAGCCATCCTGGTCGCCGAGGCCGTACAGGGCGACGGTCCGGCCGGTGAAATCGATGTCGTCGAGGTCATCCCACACCGCCTCCCAGTCTTCCTGCAGCTCACCGTAGTCCCAGGTGGGAATGCCGAGGATCAGGTGCTGGTAATCCAGCATGTCGGTCACCGGCGTCTCGGCGACGTCGAACACATCGACCCGTCCGCCGCCGATGAGGTCGCGGATTTTTTCGGCGGCGATTTCCGTGTAACACGTCGAGGAGCCGTAGAACAGGCCGATTGCTGCTGTCATGGAGTCTCTGCTGTCATTGAGCCTGTGTCGCCCTGGCGCTCATGGCAATGGCGGCGACATTGTCGGGGACGCCGGTGCGGGGGCACAGGTGTCGGGAGCACAATGGTACCGCTTCAGATGCCGCCGGCAAAATTCAGTTGCCGCCAGGCCTCGTAGACCACCACGGCGGCGGCGTTCGACAGGTTGAGGCTGCGGCTTTGCGGTTGCATCGGCAGGCGCAGCACGCGATCGGGCCCGAGCGTCGCGAGCAATGCCGGCGGCAGGCCGCGGGTTTCCGGCCCGAACACCAGGGCATCGCCTGGCTGGTAAGCGGGCTCGATGTGATGGCGCTGGCCCTTGGTGCTGATGCCGTAGATATGCGCCGGGCGGACGTCGTCGACAAAGGCTTGCCAGTGTTCGTGAATGCCGACTCCCTGCCATTCGCGGTAATCGAGGCCGGCGCGGCGCAGGCGCTTGTCATCCATGGCGAATCCCAGGGGTTTGATCAAATGGAGATCAAAGCCGGTGTTGGCGCAGAGGCGGATGATATTGCCGGTGTTGGGGGGAATTTCGGGCTGGTAAAGCACCACATGGAGCATGGCGGAGTGTCGTGGGCTGCTGTGTGATGGACTATGATCCTGTTATTGCCGAAAAAAGGAAAGGCGCATCATGACCGACATCACCCGCAAAAGGTCGCGGGAGTTCTACCGCGCGACCCATAGCCCCGGGCAGATCGCGGCGCGACTGGATTCCGGCCCCGGCGGAATTTATCTCAAGGATTTCATCTACGGTGCGGTGGACGGTGCCGTGACCACCTTTGCGATCGTTGCAGGGGTGGCCGGCGCGGGTTTGTCCGCGTCGGTGATCATCATCCTCGGAATCGCCAACCTGGTGGCGGACGGCTTCAGCATGGCGGTCGGCAACTATCTGGGTACCCGGGCCGAAAACGAGCTGCGCGACAAGGCGCGGCAGCGGGAACTGGACGAGATCGACAAGTACCCAGCCGGGGAGCGGGAAGAAATCCGCCAGATCTATGCCCGCAAGGGCTTCGATGGGGAATTGCTCGAACAGGTGGTCGAGGTGATTACCAGCGAACGCGAGCGCTGGGCGGATGTGATGCTTCAGGAAGAATACGGAATGGCACTCAACGACCACAACGCCATCAGGGGTGGACTGGCTACCTTCGCCGCATTTTGCGTCGTCGGCTTGATACCGCTGCTGCCCTATCTCTACAACTGGTTGTGGGGCGGGCAGGTCGTCCGTCCCTTCCTGTGGAGCGCGGCGCTGACCGCCATCGCCTTTGCTGTCGTCGGCGCCATCAAGGCCCGGGTGATCGACCAGCGCTGGCACACCGCAAGCGCGGAAACATTGCTGATTGGTGGCGGTGCGGCGGCGCTGGCCTATGGCGCCGGAGTGCTGCTCAAAGGGCTGGCGGGTTAAGGGCTGGCGTGCAAGGACCGTTATTCGTCTTTGTCCTTGCCCTGGACACCGCCGGTAATGGTGAGGCGCATGGCCTCCTCGATACTGATGTCGAGCACGGTCAGGCGCTCGCGGGGAACATACACGGTGAAGCCGCCGATCTGGTAGCTCATGGGCAGGTAGACCCCCACCCGGGCGCCGCCCTCGCTGCTGAACAGTCGCTTGCCCGCCTGTTCCCCGGTGACGAAGCCGATCAGCAGCGTGTCGTTGCCCATGTCCACCGAAACCACGGTCTTCATCTCGCTCTTGTCGGCGAGGCTGAACACCTTCATGACGTCCTCGATCGCGCCGTAGACGGACTTGACCAGAGGGATGCTTTCCATCAGCCGTTCGCCGAGTTCGATGATGTAGCGGATGACATAGGCGTTGACCAACAGGCCGACGACCATCAGCAGGACCAGGGCGGCGAGGATCCCGAGGCCGGGAAAATAATACAGATCGGGCAGCGCCCACTGTAGCAGGAGCTTGCTGCGCGCCTCGATGCCGGTCAGCAGCCAGATGAGGAAATAGAGGGTCAGCCCGAGGGGGAAAACGGCGGCGAGCCCTTGCAACACAAGCTTGAGGGGCTTTTTCATGGCGGCTCCGACTGGATTGGTCAGCAGCAGGATACCCAAAGCAAGGGCGATTTACACGAGCCGCGCAGGGCTGACGAGAGGCAGCAACAATGATACTCTCTCGAACGATTCGCCCAACCGATGCGGGCTGCCGGGCGCCAGGTCCGGCAACGCCATGATGTCCATAACAGAAATAAATCCGGAGCCAGCCATGAGTATTTCACCCGGTGCGATTACCGAAGTGTGCTATGTCACCCACGATATGGAAAAAACCGCAGCCCGCTGGGCGTCGTTGGTGGGGGGCGGGCCGTTCTACCTGATGCCGATGCCTGAAATGACCTTCGAGGGGGCCGATGGCCGGTTGTTCAGTGGACGGATCAAGGCGGCATTGGGTTTTTCCGGCACCACGCTGGTGGAATTCATCGAGCCGCTGGGGGATTCACCGGCGATTTTCCGCGAAGTGCTCGATGCCTGCGGCGATGGCGCCATGCACCATGTCATGACCAATGTACGCCCCATGAGTGCCGATGATTTCGACCGTCAATGCCTGGCGTACGAGCAGGCGGGCCTGCCCCGGGTGCTGAAATTCGAAGTTCCCGGCCAGGGTCGCAACTGCTTCTACGATGCCCGTGCCGAGCTCGGCGCTTTCATCGAAGTCCTGCAGGTGCCTGATCACGCCTTCGACATGCTCGACCGGATGCAGGCCGCCCACCAGGCGGCCGACAGAGGCAGGCCCTTGCAGGCTCTTGCCGATCTGTTCGCCGATGCCGCCCACTGATCGCCGCCGACCGAAGCCGCCGACCACAAGGAGTTCCCATGAACACGACCGATATCCACCATCCGACCCTGGCCACCGACGGGCAGATCGCCATGGAGCGCCTGGCCCTGGCGATGTTCGAGCGCCCGGAAGTCCGCGCCGCTCGCGAGCAGGCCCGCAAGCTTCTGCTCGCCGATCCGGTGGCACCGGGAAAGGACGGCGCGGCCGGGCTCGACCGCGCGCTCGACCAGTGGGTGATGGGTCAGATAGCCTCGATCATCAATGCCGATCCATCCCGGCCGGTGCTGTTGTGGGCGGTGGACAACACCCCGCGGGCCTGGTGCGGCCACGTGTTTCCCGGCGCCGCGGTGGCGATCGACAACCCCGACAATGTCAATCGCGTGGCCCCGCTCGACGGCGCCTGGCGCTACCAGCTGGAAGGCCGTTTTGGCAAGGTGCCGACCGCCCAGATGAACATCAATGTGACTCTCGCCGCCGATGGCCAGCTGCGTTGGGGAGACGCGATCGCCACCGCCACCAACCGCGATATCGTCGCCGATGAGGAAGGCTGCTTTACCGTGACCCTGGACCGCGATCCGGCCGACGGTCGCCCCAACCATATGCAATTGGTGGACGGCCCCCTGCAACTGGCGATCCGCGACAGCCATGGCGATTGGCGCCAGGAGGCGACGGAATTCACCCTGCGGGTGGTAGCCGGGCCGCAACCGCTGCCGGCCAGGAGCGAAGACCAGCTGGCCGTGGAGATTGCCGCGGGGCTGGAGTCGTTCGTCAAATTCTGGCTGGGTTTCAAGAACAGCTTCTGGGACAACCCGGAACCCAACCTGGTGATAGGCCCCTTCGGGCGCGCCAGGGAGGGGGGCTGGGGCACCCAGGCCGGAGGCCGGTTCCGGCTGGAAGACGATCAGGCGCTGGTGATCACCACCGTCAGCGGCGGCTCTGATTACACGGGTTTCCAGATCAGCGATCCGTGGATGATTTCACCGACGCCGCTGCACCGCACCACCAGCCGCAACCTTGCCCAGTGCACACCCAATCCCGACGGCAGCTGCACCTATGTCGTGGCCCTGGTGGACCCGGGGGTGGCCAACTGGATCGACACCGCGGGGCTGCACGAAGGCTGGTTCATGCTGCGCTGGCAAAACCTCGGCGCCGGCGCGGTGATCGAACAACTCGTCGGTGACGTGCGCCTGGTGACTCTTGATCAGCTCGATGCCGCGCTGCCCGAAGGCACGCCCCGGGTGACGCTCGAACAGCGCAGCGACGAGATACTCGACCGGGTGGCCGCCCACCGGATGCGAATCTCCCGCTGACAACATTTGCGGACTGGTCTTGCGGCAAGCCCGCGAGGCCAGCCCTCGTCCGGGAAGCAGTGGATGGACATGATCGGCCCGCAGGAGTTTCTCACCATTCTGGTACCGTTGCTGATCATCATGGACCCGATCGGCAACCTGCCTTTGTTCCTGATGTTTACCGCCGACAAAAGTGTTGGCGAACAGCGCCGGATGGCCGCTGTCGCGTGCCTGGTGAGCGCCGCCATACTCCTGGTGTTCGCGATGATCGGCGACAGCCTGCTGGCATTGTTCGGCATCACCATCCCCGCTTTCCAGATTGCCGGCGGCTTCATCTTTTTTATCTACGCGATGCAGATGCTGGGATTGATCCCCACCAATATCAAAAGCAGTCACGACGAAGAAGTGGAAAGCCTGCGCAAGCCCAGTATCGCCCTGGTGCCTCTGGCGGTGCCGATGCTCGCCGGGCCCGGCGCCATTACCGCGGTCCTGGTGTGGCGTCAGCAACTGGCCGGCACCGGAACGGAAGGGTGGCTGATGGCGGCTATTTTCGTCGCCTGCCTGGTGGTCTATGTCACGCTCTATTTCGCCGGCTTTCTGCGCCGGATTCTCGGTGTCAGCGGCATCGGCGTGATCACCCGCCTGATGGGGTTGCTGCTGGGCGTGATCGCCGTGCAGTTCATGGTCGACGGCATAACCGCCGTATAGGCGGGCCGGCTCCAGGGCCTGGCTCAGGGCGTTACCCTTTCCGATTCGACGGTCATGTCGAGCACATAGGCGATGGATGAGCCGTCCGCCGGCGGATCGGCCAATTCGAAGCGCTTGAGGCGCAGAATGTTGCGGATACCGGCGACATGTTCATATCCCTCGATTTCCTGATACAGGAACTGCCAATCGCCGGTGGCCTGCTTTGCGCCGTTGTCGTCGTAGTGGACATCGCGGACTTGCAGGCACTGGTAGTCCGCCATCAGCGGATGATGGCAGGGGCCGCGTTGCGGCTGGACTTCGAGGAACACGGTCTCGCCGCTGGCGCCGAAACGCGTCTCGGCGGTGGCCACGCCGGTAAAGGTAAGCTGGTCGCCATCCCGGGTGGTCAGCGTCAGCAGTGGCGGGGAGCTTGCCGTTATCTGCAGCGTCAGCGGGTGTTCGAGGTATTGCCTGATGGCCGCTTCTCGCACCATCAACGACGGCTCACAGGCCATCATCGTCTGGACCAGCTGGTCGGGGTGCAAGGTGTCGCCCTCGATCCGGTAGGCGCCGCTGATCTGGTTGCAGCCGCCGGAAATACCGAGCCGGCCATCGCTGAGATCGAGTTGCAGCCTGTGCTCCAGGCCTTCGGGCAGCAGGGCCTCGATGCTGTTGGCCCGGGCGTCCTTCGCCTCTTCCAGGAGCCAGTGAAAATCGCCCGGCCGGCTACTGGCGCCCCCGGTCCGATTGGGGGCTTCCGGTTCCGTGCAGGCGGCGAGCGCCAAGGCCAGGAGCGATGACAGGGCGAGGGCATGTTTCACGGGCGGCTTGTGCTTCACGGGCAACTCCAATCGTCGCGGATCATTGGTGGGCGGTAGCGAGGGACAGTATAGGCGCACATTCCCGGGGTTCACTATATTGCCCCCAGGCTGGCTACATTTTCTCCATGACCTCGATACCGAGCAGTTCCAGCCCCTTGGCGAGCACCCCGGCGGTGGTGTTCGCCAGTTGCAGGCGGCTGGCGCGCAGGTCAGCGCTGACGCCGTCCTTGAGGATGGGGCAATGCTCGTAGAAGCCCATGAAGGCGCTGGCCAGGTCATAGAGATAATTGCAGAGAATATGAGGGTAGGCCTCCGCCGCCACTTGCTCGACGACGTCGTCGAATTGCAGCAGTTTCATGGCCAGCTGTTTTTCGTGGGGCGCGATAATGAGGATCCGGCTGTCGAGGGTCTCGGGGTCCACAGCGGCGCGGCGGAAAATGCTGCGGATCCGCGTGTAGGCGTATTGCAGGTAGGGTGCGGTGTTGCCCTCGAAGCTGAGCATGGCGTCCCAGTTGAAGAGGTAGTCGTTGGTGCGGGTCTTGCTCAGGTCGGCATACTTGATGGCGCCGATGCCCACCTTGCGGGCGACCTCGGCGCGCGCCTCCGGCGACAAGTCAGGGTCTTTTTCGGCGACCAGACGGTCGGCGCGCTCCACCGCCTCGGCCAGCAGGTCGGCGAGCTTGACGGTGCCGCCGCTGCGGGTTTTGAAGGGCCTGCCGTCGGCGCCCATCATGGTGCCGAAGGGGTGGTGTTCGAGGCTGATGCCCTCGGGGACGAAGCCGGCCTTGCGGGCGGTGGCGAACACCTGCTTCATGTGCAGCGACTGGCGGGCGTCGATGAAATAGAGAACGCGGTGCGCGCCGAGCACGCCGGCGCGGTAGCGCAGGGCGGCGAGATCGGTTGTGGCATAAAGGTAGCCGCCGTCGGATTTCTGCACGATCATCGCGCTCGGGCTGCCGTTCCTGTCGGCCAGTTCCGGCAGGAATACCACTTCGGCGCCCTGGTCTTCGGCGGCGAGCCCCCGGGCGCGGAGATCGCCCACCACCTGGGCGAGGTCGTCGTTATAGGCGCTTTCGGGGCGGATATCCCCGTGGCGCAGGGTGACGTTGAGGATATGGTAGATCTCCGCGCTGTGGGCCACTGAAATGTCGATGAACAGTTGCCACAGCTCGCGGCAGTGGCGGTCGCCGGATTGCAGCTTGACGACGTAGTTGCGGGCCCTGGTGGCGAACGCCGGATCGTCGTCGAAGTGCCTTTTGGCCTGTTGGTAGAAGGTTTCGAGGTCCTTGAGGGCCATCTCCGGTTTTTCGCCCACGCCGAGCTGATCTTCGAGCTCGGCGATCAGCATGCCGAACTGGGTACCCCAGTCGCCCATATGATTCTGGCGGATGACGTGGTGGCCCAGGTATTCGAGCACCCGCGCCACGGCGTCGCCGATGATGGTGCTGCGCAGGTGGCCGACGTGCATTTCCTTGGCGAGGTTGGGGGAGGAATAGTCGACCACGATGGTCAGGGGCGGGTCGGCGCTGCGGATCGGAGCCGCCAGCGCGGTCGCCAGCGCCGCTGCCTGGGCGGCCAGAAAGTCCGGGTCGAGATGGATGTTGATGAAGCCAGGGCCGGCGATCTCGACGGTTTCGGCGATATTCGCCAGGTCGAGGTTGTCGACGATGCGCTGGGCAAGCTCCCGGGGCGGCGTTTTCAATCGCTTGGCGGCCGCCATGGCGCCGTTGGCCTGGTAGTCGCCAAAACCTTCCCGGGTGCTCAGGGCGATGCTGGGGTTGCAGCCATCGGGGATGCCTGCGGCGGTCATCGCGGCCTGGAAGCGGTCGTTGAGAAGGGTGCGGATGGTCATGGCGTGTCCAATGGCATGGCTGGGGTGGGGATTTTAGTCCAGCAGAGGGCCAATGCAACATCGTTGCTCCATTGTCCCCGGCGATCACGCGATATCTGCTTGGGGGCGTCTGGTCTTGCTGGCGGCGCCAGTGTCGCCGACTCGAAGCCCTGTTCGCACATGGCGCGGTCACCATGAGGCCGGCGGTCGGCGCCGTTACCGTCGGATGGCGCCCGGTGCCGGCGCTTTTGCACAGGGCGGGGCATTGCGCCGATAATGACGACTGTCATCCACGCCGCCCCGACTGTTGCCAGGACCTCTGTGCCCACTGCCATTCCCTATGCTCGTCTTTCCAATTTCTACTTCTGGTACTATGGGTTACAGGGGATTTTTCATCCTTTTTGGCCAATCTTTCTCAGCTCCCGGCACTTCACTGCCGGCGAGATCGGCCAGTTGCTCGCGATCCAGATGGCGACGCGGATTCTCTCTCCCAACCTGTGGGGCTGGGTCGCGGATCACACCGGCAGGCGAACGACCACGGTCCGGGTGGGGGCGGCTCTCGGTGTGGCGTTCTTCTCCGGGATTTTCGTGGCCGACGGCTTTTGGGCGACAGCGCTGGTAATGGCGGGCTACAGTTTTTTCTGGAATGCGGTGATGCCCCAGTTCGAGGCGCTGACCCTCGATCATCTCCATCGCCAGCCACAGAGATACAGCATCATCCGGGTCTGGGGATCGGTGGGTTTCATCGTGACGGTGATGGGCGGCGGCTACTGGCTGGACGGTGCGGTGGAGGATTTCCGCTTCCTGGGGCTCGGTTTCCTCACCATGATCTGGCTGGCGTCGCTGTGGGTGCCGGCCGCACCGCGCCAGCCGGCAAGGCCCAGAGGAGGCGATCTGTGGCGGGTGCTGAGCCAGGGCAGGGTGGCGGCGTTTCTGCTGGTGTCTTGTCTGCTGCAGGTGGCGCACGGTATCTACTACGGATTCTACAGCCTGCAACTGGAGGCCGCGGGCTATGCGCCGGCCACCATCGGGTTGTTCTGGGCGCTGAGCGTCGTCGCCGAGGTGGTGCTGTTCATGGCCATGCGCGGCCTGTTGACCCGCTGGAACCTGCGCCAGATCCTGCTCGTCAGCCTCGGGATGACGGTGCTGCGCTGGTTGCTGATCGGCCATTTCAGCGGCTGGCTGGCGGTGCTGTTGCTGGCCCAGTGCCTGCATGCCCTCAGCTTTGGCGCCTGCCACGCGGTGTCGGTGGAATATCTGCGGCGGTTCTTCCCCAGGGGATTGCTGGGCCAGGGCCAGGCTCTCTACTCGGCGGCGAGCTTCGGTGCCGGCGGGGCGCTCGGCGCGTTGCTGGGCGGGCTGCTATGGCGCGAGGCCGGCGCCCTGGCCTTCGATGTGGCGGCGCTGGCAACACTGGCGGCGCTGCTGGTGGCGTTTTTCTATCTCAAAGAGGACGGGGCCGCGGAACCTTGACCGGGGCCCCATCCGGGTCCGCCGATCGTCGCGGCCAGCGAGAATGTCGGGGCGCTCTGGGTCGCCGGCACTCGCGGCTGGCGATCGATGTGCTAGCATGATCTGGAGACCAGCTTGTCCATAAAGGAGGGGCAATGGGCCAGGGCAGCAATAATCACCGCGATCACGATTTCCGCAAACCCCTTACCGCGAGGCAGCTCTACCGGGCCTGTGAGCCGGAAGAGTTGCCTTTTGCCACCACCGAGGAGCTCGCGCCCCTCGACGACCACTTCGGCCAGGATCGCGCGGTCGAGGCCCTGCGCTTTGGCTTCGAGATGCGCCACGATGGCTACAATGTCTTTTTGTTCGGTTCCCCGGGCACCGGCAAGCACGAACTGCTGGAAGACCTGCTCGGCGACAATGGCGAGCCGCTGGCCGAACTGCGGGACTGGTGTTACGTCAACAATTTCGACGCACCCCACAAGCCCATTGCGCTGTCGCTGCCGCCGGGCATGGGGCGGCGGCTGCGCGCCGACATGGCGCATTGCGTCGAGGACCTGCTGGCGAGCATTCCCGCCGCTTTCCAGAGCGATGAATACCAGACGCGCTTGCAGGAAATGGGCGAGCAGTATTCGCAGCGGGAGCAGAAAGCCTTCCAGGAGCTGGGCGAAAAGGCCAGGGCGGAGAATATCGCGCTGATCCAGACACCCAATGGCTATACCCTGGCGCCGATGCGCGATGACAAGATCCTCGCGCCCCAGGATTTCGAGGCGCTGCCGGAAGAAGAGCAGAAGCATACCCTGGAGGTGATCGAATCGCTCAAGGATGATCTCAAGGCCATCGTCCGCCAACTGCCTCTGTGGGTGAAAGAGGGCCG
>JBAZCN010000056.1:0-18251 GCA_041655035.1 Porticoccaceae bacterium
GAACGCGGTGAACGCCGCCGACCTCGGCATCCAGATACTGGGCGGCATGGGCTACTCTGCGGAGACCGATATGCAGCGCTACTGGCGCGATCACCGCATCTTGCGCATGACGCCGATCTCCAACGAAATGGTGCGCAACAGCATTGCCGAAAGCCTGGGGCTGCCCCGTTCCTTCTGAACACCGGCATCCCCAAGTCGGGCATGATCTAACGATTGCCAGCAACCCGAAAAGGCGCCGCGATGGCCATCGCGGCGCCTTTTTCATGGGTTTCTTCATTTCCCCTGGATAGTGGAGCCAGCGTGCGCGGATTTTCAGCGGTAAAATTGACCCTGCTGGCAGTGTCGGTCCTGTCGATCATGGCCGGGACCGTGGTGGCTCCGGTGCTGCCCAGTATTCAGGAGGCCTTTGCCGGCGGGCCGCGGGTTGCGTTGCTGACGCGGCTGGTGCTGACCATGCCGGCACTGTTCGTGGTGCTCTGCGCGCCGCTCGCGGGAGCGGCTTCCGATCGCTTTGGTCGCCGCTTGCTGTTGTTGGCAGCGCTGGCGCTGTACGCCGCCAGCGGGGTATCGGGCTATTTTGCCGATACTCTGCCCGGCCTGCTGCTCGGCCGCGCCCTGCTGGGGGTGGCCGTGGCGGTAACCATGACCACATGCACGGCCTTGATCGCCGACTACTACCAGGGTGTCGAACGCGCGCAACTGATGGGTTTGCAGAGTGCCGTCAGTACCGCCGGGGCGGTGTTGTGCCTGGCCCTGGGCGGTTACCTGGCGCAGGCGGGCTGGCGGGTACCATTCCTGCTCTACCTCTACCCCCTCCTGGTATTGCTGCTGGCGGCCCTGTTCATCAGCGAGCCGGCGCGGTTGGCAGCGGGCCCGAAAGCCGCCGGTGACGTCGCGGCGCCACGATTGCTGCCGGTGCTGTTTGCCGCCGCGCTGCTGAGCAACCTGGCCATGTACGCGGTGCCAATGCAGATACCCTTTTACCTGCAGGGCGAATTCGCTATCGGCAGTTTCGGCGCCGGCCTCGCCATCGCCTGTGGGACCTTGTTCGCTACGCTGTCCTCGTTGCTATATGGCCGGCTCAGTGGGCGCTGGCGTTATCCGGGGCTGTACGCCGCCTCGTTCGTGATCATGGCCGCCGGCTTTGGCCTGGTGGCGATGGCGACCCAGGTATGGATCGTATTGTGCGGCCTCGCCCTGGTTGGGGCGGCGGCGGGCATTCAGTTGCCGACCATCAACAACTGGCTGATGGATATCGCTTCTGCAGGGGCCCGCGGCAAAGTGCTCGGCGGTTTGACGACAGCGATTTTCCTCGGCCAGTTCATCTCGCCCTTGCTGTTCACACCGCTGCTTCATGTCGTGTCCTATACCGGGTTTTTCCTGATCCTGGCCGCGGCCATGGTGTTGACCGCGGTGCTGTTGCGGACAGTTTTCCGTTATCTTGAGCGCCAGCAGGGTTGAGGCTGGCGCGGATGCGGGTATCATAAAGGCCCTGTCGTTCAGCATCCCGGCTTGAAACATCGCCCGGCCGTCAACGGGCCTCAAGCCGGCGTCAATAATTCCAACTGAGGTATGACCCATGAGAGCAATCATCACCGGCGCTGCCGGCGGCATCGGCAAGGCAATCGCGCTACGTATGCACCAGGAGGCCGGCACCCGCGGCGAAAAATCCCAGCTGCTGCTGGTGGATATCGCCCGGGAGCCCCTCGACAAACTGGTGGATGAACTCAAGAACCATGGCTGCGACGCCCGCGCTTTCGTCGGCGATCTGTCCGATCCCGAGGTGCCGGCGCAGATCGTCGCGGCGGCCAAGGATACCTTTGGCGGGCTCGACGCGCTGATCAGCAATGCCGGCATCATCGCCCGCGGTGATCTGCTGGAGATGACCGTCGAGCAATTCGACAGAACCATCGACATCAATACCCGGGCGACCTGGCTGCTCGGCAAAGCGGCTTTCCCCCTGCTCCAGGCGTCGAAGGGTTCCATCGTTGCCGTGGGCTCCATCTCCGGCGAACAGGCCACGCCGAGCCTCGGCGCCTACAGTGCCAGCAAGGCGGCGCTGATCATGCTGGTCAAGCAGATGTCCATCGACTGGGGCCCGCAGGGCGTGCGCGCCAACTGCGTATCACCGGGGTCGACCCACACCGCGATGACCGACGCCCGCTACTCCGATCCGAAGCTGCGCGCCGACGCCGAGGCCCGCAATCCCGCCCGCATCGTCGGTCAGCCCGAGCACCAGGCGGCGGCCATTGCCTTTCTGGCCAGCCCCGACGCGGTCTATATCAATGGCGTCAATCTGGTGGTCGACGGCGGCATGTCCAACAATCTGATGGTGGCGTCCGCCCTCGGCGACCCCTGGAAGAAATAGTGGCGCCGTTGCCGCACCTGGCAGGTTGTGACGAACGTTGGCGAGGCGAGCGATCGAGCCCGATGCCGTTACTGTCTAAAGAGTCTCTGTCGAAAGCGTCACTATCTAAAGATAGTTTTTGGCATTCACGGTTTCTTTCACCATGAGTCTTTTTTACACAACGCTCATCAAGGTGATTCAGGGGTAACGATTCATGACGACACCAACCGTATTGGCAACCACCATCGACGCCGCAGGCCGGGCCGAGACCTACTCCGGGGAAGATCCCCGGCGTTTTCGCATCAATGTCACCACCATCGGCGACCTGCTGCTCTCCGCGGCGGACCGCTGCGGTGACAAGCCGGCGGTAATTTTCCCGGACGAGACCGTCAGCTACAACCAACTGGCGGAGCGGGCGCTGCGCAGCGCCCGCGGCCTCAAGGCACTCGGCGTCGGCAATCGCGAGCATGTGGGCATTCTGATGAATTCCTGCATTCGCCTGGTGGAGATGTTTTTCGCCGTCAGTCTG
This sequence comes from Porticoccaceae bacterium, assembly GCA_041655035.1. Lineage (GTDB taxonomy): Bacteria > Pseudomonadota > Gammaproteobacteria > Pseudomonadales > Porticoccaceae > NAT127. Next base: position 2,877 of record JBAZCN010000056.1, read on the forward strand.
TGCGGTGCGGTGCCGGTCATGGTCAACCCGCGCTATCGTCCCTCGGAGCTGAGTTACCTGATCGAAAACGCCGACCTGGTGACCCTGATCACCACCGACGAAATCGATGAGCAGGTGAATTTCGTAGAGCGCCTGGCCAGTGCCCTGCCTGGCCTCGAAAGCCAGGACGATCCCCGGGCGCTATCGATCCCGTCCGCGCCACGACTGCGCAACATAGTGGTGACGGGTTCGTCCTCTCCGGCGAACTTCATCAATCACAGCGAATTCTACCGGTTGGCCGACGCCACCGACGAAGTGGCGGTGCATCGCGCCCGGGTGGCCACCCGGGTGCGCGATACCGGGCTGATTCTCTACACCTCGGGCACCACCGCCAATCCCAAGGGCTGCCTCATCAGCCACGAGGCGATAGTCCGCAATGCCATGGCCACGGTACGCCACCGCTATCTGCTGACTGCCGACGACCTGGTCTTTTCGGCGTTGCCGCTCTACCACATCGCCGCGCTCAAGCCGATGCTCGGTATCCTCGAGGCGGGTGGCACTTTCGTGGCCCAGGGCCACTTCGAGCCCGGCGAGTGCCTGGGGATGATGGAGGAGTACAAGGTGACGGCGGTGTTCCTGCCCTTTGTGACTTTCCTTCAGGCGCTGCTCTACCACCCGGACTTCGCCACCACCGACCTGTCGCGGGTGCGGATCATGAACAGCTGCTTCGCCGCCCAGCCCAAGTCGGTGGGCGAGGCGTACCGCAAGGCCATGCCCACCACCATGCAAATGGGCACCTTCGGCATGACCGAGGCCAGCGGTTTCGTCGCCACCGGCGTCTGGGGCATGGATGAGGAGCTCGGCTACACCCGCCTTGGCCTGCCTCTGCTCGGCGTGGAAGTGCGCATCGTCGATGCCCGAACCGGGCAGGATGTACCCGCCGGCGTCCACGGCGAGGTGCTGGTGCGCGGCTTCAACCTGTTCGACGGCTACTATCGCGATCCACTGAAGACCGCCGAAGCCCTCGATGCCGACGGCTGGTTCCACAGCGGCGATATCGGCTCCCTGGACGACAACGGTCATATCATGTTCCACGGTCGCCTCAAGGATATGCTCAAAGTCGGTGGCGAGAACGTGGCGGCGGCCGAGATCGAAGAGGTGCTCACCCGCCACCCGGCGGTCAAGCTCGCCCAGGTGGTGGGTATCCCCGATGCCAAGTACGCCGAGGTTCCGGCAGCCTTTGTCGAACTGGCTCCCGGACAGAGCGCCAGCGAACAAGAGTTGATCGACCTGTGCAAACGGGAGATCGCCTCGTTCAAGGTGCCGCGCCACATCCGTTTCATTACCGAATGGCCGATGTCCGCTTCGAAGATCCAGCGCTTCAAGTTGCGCAATGAATTGATCGAGGAGTTGGGTATCGAGGTCGAAACCCGCTGAGCGATAGCGCAGCATTCCGGAAACCACTATGTCCTCCAAACCACTATACCGTCCAAGCCTATGTCATCCAGCCTGACGACACGACGACTCGACGGTTACGGCGTTCAACTGGCAGCCAGCGAGGGCGGCGACGGCGCCCTGCCTTCCGTGGTCCTGCTCCACGGCGGCGGCCAGACGCGGCATGCCTGGAGCCGGCTGGCGACGACGCTGGTCGACGCCGGCTATCATGTCCTGTCCCTCGACCTGCGCGGTCATGGCGACAGCGACTGGGCACCGGATGGCGATTATTCCAGCGATGCCTTCATCGCGGATATCCGCGCCGTGCTGGCCCAGCTACCGACACCGCCGGTACTGGTCGGCGCCTCCCTTGGCGGGTTGATGTCGCTGCTCACCGTGGGTGAAACCGAAGGCCCCAGCGCCCGCGCCCTGGTGCTGGTGGATATCACGCCGAAAATCGATATGGGGGGGAGGGCACGAATTATTGGTTTCATGCGTGATAACATCAAGGGCTTCGCCAGTGTCGAGCAAGCCGCCGACGCGGTCGCCGCCTACCTGCCGCATCGGCCGCGGCCCAAAAATCCCTCAGGACTGCTGCGCAACCTGAGGCTCAAGGATGACGGCTATTATTACTGGCACTGGGATCCGACATTCTTCGACGGTGAGAATGCCACCCACAACGACCCCGAGTCACGTTACGAGGCGGCCGCCCGCAAGGTGCGGATTCCGACCCTGCTGGTGCGCGGCGAGCACAGCGAACTGGTGTCGGAGGCCGCGGTGAAGCACTTCCGCGAAGTGATTCCCGGTGCCGAGTACGTGGATGTGAGCGGCGCTCGCCACATGGTGGTGGGTGACGACAACGACGCCTTCGCCGACGCCGTGCTGGGCTTTCTGGGGCGGCTGGGAGTGGGTGCTGCCTCCGCCGGCTGAGGCGGGCATTGGGGCTGGCGGGAGCCGCGGTGTCGCTGATCCCGGCGGATGGACCGCAGCGGCGGCGCCCGGTTTTCGAAGACTTAAGGTAATGAAGACTTAAAGTAATAAAGTAATCTAAGGAATCATCAATGACAGTCTCAAGCAATACTCAACACGAACGCACCATTCTCCAGGATTGGCTGGCGGCCGCGATCCCGGATGCCGGTGGCCTCACCGTTACCGCCCTCAGTGAAGCCAAGGGTGGCGGCTGGTCGGCGCGGATACTGTTCGCCGCGATCAGCTACACCAGCGCCGGGACTGCGATGGAACGCAGGCTGGTGGTGCGTTTTCTGCCGGATTACCTGCTGTTTCTCGGCACCACGCTGGAAAACCAGTGGCGCTTCTGTGAGGCCATGGGCCGGCACTCGGCTATTCCGGTGCCGGGAATCATCGGCGTCGAGAATGATACCGGGGTACTTGGCCAGGCGTTCTATGTGATGGAGCAGGTGCCGGGCCAAGTGGCGAGCCAGAGCCCCAATTACAACCAGGAGGGCTGGATCGTCGACCTGCCGGTACCGGAGCGCGGCCGCCTGTGGCAAAACGCCCTGGAAACGCTCGCCGAACTCCATCGCCTCGACTGGCGCAACGGCTTCGAATTCCTCGACCAGCCGCAATATGGCAAGCCCGGCCTCGACCAGTTGCTCAACTGGCTGGTGGCCTGGCGGGACTGGGCGGCGAAGGGCCGCGCCTTGCCGGTCGTGGACGCCGCCGTCGACTACCTGCTCAAGGAGCGCCCCGCCAATCCGACGGTAAGTGTGTTGTGGGGTGACCCGACGCCGAGCAATGTGTTGTGGAACGACGATTTGTCGGTGTCCGGCATCATCGATTTCGAAAGCGTCACTCTCGGGCCGCCGGAAGCGGATCTCGGCTGGTGGCTATACATGAACAACCTGCTGAGCGAGGGCTATCGCATCAAGCGCCTCGAAGGCTTGCCGAGCGCCGAGGAGAGCATTGCCATTTACGAAAAGGCGTTGGGCCGCAAGGTCAGCGACATGGCCTACTACGATATCCTGGCCGCGGTGCGGATGGCGATCATCACCGTGCGTTCGGTGGATCTGCATATCAGCCGCGGCCATATCGCCGCGGACAACAACTCGATCACCAATAATCCGGTGGCGGCCTACATTGCCGCCAAGCTGGGTCTGCCGATACCGGAGATCGGTGCCGATTTCCATGCGTTTACCGCCAATATTTTCCCCATGGGGGATGAAGAGTAACGAGGTATTGGCTAAACGGTCGTGCGGAGAAACGGTTCCCGGAACCGTTCCCCGGCGACAGAACAAACAACGATAGGCCAGGCCGCCGTCGAACCGGGGCGGCTCGCGTCGCGGAATGTCGTGCCGCTGGTGGATTTGCCGTCATTGGCCGGTGGATCGCCAACTGCTCCGCGCCATGCACTGACAGGAGTTAGCTTTGAAAGTCTCTTTTCTCGCGTCCAACAGCTACGAAGGCCCGGCCCCGGGTATCGAGATCTGGCCGGCGTCGCCTCTGGCCTGCGATCCGCAGATCGCCAGCCAGTCCGTCCGCCATACCCTGGAACTGGGCGCCCACGCAGAACGGGTCGGCTTTGACTGGATCAGTGTGTCCGAGCACCACTATGCACCCTACATGATGACGCCGAACCCGCTGATTCTGGCCGGTGCGCTGACCCAGGTGATCAAGAAAGCCCGTATTGCCCTGTTGGGGCCGCTGGTGCCGCTGGTCAATCCGGTACGGCTCGCCGAAGAGCTGGCGATGCTCGATTCGATGTCCGGTGGCCGGCTCGAGGTGCTGTTTCTGCGCGGCACGCCCAACGAGCACAAAACCTACGATACCCAGAGCCCCGATACCCGGAGCATGACTCAGGAAGGTATCGATCTGGTGCTGAAGGCCTGGACCGAGCCGGAGCCGTTCAGCTGGCAGGGCGATCACTACCAGTTCAGCCAGATCGCGGTGTGGCCGCGGCCTCTACAGCAGCCCCATCCGCCGGTGTACGGTTCGGGCAACAGCGAGGAGTCGGTGTTGTTTGCCGCCGAGCGCGGCATGGGGATCGCATTTTCCTTCGCACCGCCGGAGGTGGTGGAAAAGTGGGTTGGCCTGTTCCGCGATGCTGCCGCCAGCCACGGCTGGCAGCCGGGGCCCGAGCACGTCATTTATCGCGGTATTGCCTACGCGGCCGGGAGCGACGAGCAGGCCCGCGCCGACATGGAGAGTTGGTTTGGCGAAAAAGCCGCCGAGCAGGCGCGATTCCAGTCCCAGACCATGGGTGGTCCGCCGGTGGTGCCGCTGGTTTCGGAGCCCTATTTCGTGGGCGGGCCGCACACCCTTGTACAACGCTTCGAAGTGCTCAGAGACTGCGGTGTCGGCATCGTCGATATGGCCTTCGGCATCGGCAGTTACGAGCAGAAAAAGGCTTCGCTGGACGTGTTCGGCGCGCAGGTGTTGCCGGCGATCCGCGCACTATAGACCTGACGGGAGAGCAGTCATGATCGGTTCCGAGAACGATGTCTTTGCGCTGGATCAGCCGGTGCGAGTGATCGACCGGCTACAGGTTCGGCCGGGTAGATGCCAGGAAGTCATCGCGCTGTTCGACCAGATCTACCGGCCGCTGGCGGAGCAGCGCGGGCTGGAATGGGTCGACTGCTGGATCGCGCCGCCTTTCGAGCGGGAGCAGACCGGCGCCGAACTGGTGATTCATTGGCAGTATCCGTCGCTCGGGGCCCTGTGGGCCGCCCGGGGTGTCGAGGACACCGACAGCCGGCTGGTGCATTTCTGGCGCGACCGGTTGGCGCCGCTGCTGATCAGTCGAACCCGCCAGCTGGGCCGTTCCGGGCCGTTGCAGGCCATTCCGCCCAGCGGGCCGGCGCCGGCGCTGCCGGCCAGTTATCGCGGCACGCGCAATATCCTGTTCCTGCGCCCTGATGGCACAGTGCCCGCCAGCGAGCAACCCTCGTGGCTGGATGCCCTGCAGCGCCTCGCCGGCACCGAGGGTATTCGCGCCTGCGACGCCGGATTCAATGCCGGGAGCTATACCGGCCGCGACGGTGAAATCACCGTCGATCTCCTGCTCGAAGACGGTGCGGCGGTGCCCGACCGGATGATCCTGGCCAGCCTGCCGGGCCCGGCGGTCATCGACGAAGTCGTGGCGCCGGCACTGCCGATCGCCTGGGGACATGAGCCCAGGGCGCTGACCGATGGCGTCAAACGCACCATCCTCCTGAAGGTCCGTGATGACGCCAGCCCCGAGGAGATCGCCACGCTCGAACAGGCTTTGATCGAGTGGGCGCAGCAGCTGCCGGAAATGGCCTGCTGGAGCCTTAGCCGGGTCGCTGCGACCACCGGATCGGTGCCCTGGAGCCATTGTTATGAACAAGAGTTCACCGTTGCCTCGGCGGTGCTCGGCAGTTATCTCAACCATCCGTTCCACTGGGCGGTGGTCGATCGCTATTTCCATCCTGAGGCTCACCAGCAGGCGGCGGACAGGTTCTTCCACAGTGTTCGCGCCGCTGCCAAATCGCTGTTGGTGCCGATTCTGGGCGGCGACTGAATCTTTTCCTGAAGGGGGATGTAACCATGGGGTTCTACGCCGAGAAAATATTGCCCACCATGATCGATATCAGCTGCTCGCTGGAGCCGGCCATGGCACTGCGCCGCAGGCTGGTGCCAGAGGCGTGCGGTAAGGTTCTGGAGGTGGGGATGGGGTCGGGCATCAACCTGGCGTTCTACGATCCCGGGCGCGTCGAATTTGTCTGGGGTCTGGAACCATCCGAGGGCATGCGGCGCAAGGCGCGGAACAATATCGCTCGTTCGCCGGTGGAGGTCAGGCTGCTCGACCTGCCGGGAGAGCAGATACCGCTCCCGGACAACAGCGTCGATACCGTACTGACGACCTTTACCCTCTGTACTATTCCCGACTTGCGGGCGGCGCTGGCCCAGATTCAGCGGGTGATGAAGCCGGGCGCCAGGCTGGTGTTTTGCGAGCACGGGCTGGCGGACAGCCCGGCGTTGCAACGATGGCAGAATCGCATTACGCCAGTGTGGAAAAAATGCTTTGGCGGTTGCCATCTCAACAGGCCGATCGGCTCCGTGCTGGAAGAAGCCGGCTTTACTATCGTCGAGCTGGAAAATTTCTATATGGAGAAAGGGCCGAAACTTCTCGGCTACATGTACTTCGGCCAGGCCTCCCTGCGGGGCTGATTGCCCGCGTCAATCTCAACTCCCCCCAAAAAAAGGAAGAGCCCCAGGACGCTGGGGCTCTCCTTGCTTCCGGTGCGAGTCTGATCGTCAGAAATTGACGTTGTCCTTGCCTTTCAGCTGCAGAATCTGACGGGCCTCGTCAGGCGTTGCGATGGACAGGCCGAGACCTTCGAGAATCTCGCGCACCTTGCGTACCTGGGCGGCGTTGGATTCCGCCAGAGTGCCGGGACCGATCCACAGGTTGTCTTCGAGGCCGACCCGGACGTTGCCGTTCTGGGCGGCGCTGATGGCGGCGATAGGCATCTGCTTGCTGCCGGCGCCGAGTACCGACCATTGATAATCATCGCCGAACAAGCGGTCGGCAGTGCGTTTCATGTGCAGGATATCGTCGGGGTGGGTGCCGATGCCGCCGAGGATGCCGAATACCGTCTGGACGAAAAACGGCGGTTTGACCAGGCCGCGGTCGACATAGTGGGCCAGGTTGTACAGGTGGGCGGTGTCATAGCATTCGAACTCGAAACGGGTGCCAAGGGCGCCGACTTCGGTGAGTACGTATTCCATATCCCGGTAGGTGTTCTTGAACACCAGTTCGTCGCTGTTGCGCAGGTAATCCTCCTCCCAGTCGTACTTGAATTCCTTGTAGCGCTTGAGCATCGGGAACAGCCCGAAGTTCATGGTGCCCATGTTCATGGATGCCACTTCGGGCTGGAACTTCAGTGCCGGCTCGAGGCGGGTCTCGAGAGACATGTAGGGGGAGCCGCCGGTGGTCAGGTTGAGTACCGCGTCGCTGCGCTCCTTGATCTGCGGCAGAAAGGCGCCAAACGCGGCGGCGCTCTGGTCCGGGCGACCATTTTCCTGGTTGCGGGCGTGGAGGTGAATGATGGCGGCGCCGGCTTCGGCGGCGCCCACTGCGGCGTCGGCGATCTCATCGGCAGTGACCGGGAGGTAGGGCGACATGGAGGGCGTATGGATAGCGCCGGTGACGGCACAGGTAATAATGACTTTTCGTTGTTTGGCCATTGTCTGGTACTCCAATCAAGGTATTCAGATGAACAATTCTACACCATGGTCGGACAAGGAGTCTGTGGCTTGAACCGCCGCGTGTAGCTGTATCGGGAGCCGGGTGTCGCGGAAGAGACATGGCAAGGGATCGCCGCCACGGCTTTGTCGCAGTTGCGCGTTATGGTATTTGAAAGCAAGAACCCGGCTGCGCACCGGGTTCTTCGGAGTTGTCGAAAGCCGCGATCAGTAGGCGCCGGCGGGAGAAATATTGGGCGATATCTCGAGCAGGTCGCGACCGTAGATCTCGTAGCCGAGGGTCGGGATATTCTGCACGTGGCGCAGGCCCATCGACAGGTCGCGCCAGTAGCGCTGCAGCGGGTTGCTGAGCACGAAGGCGGAGGAGCCGGCCATGAACATGAGCTTTTCCATCGAGGCGTGGATCAGTTCGATGACCTGGGCGCACTGGGCGCGGTTTTTTGCAGCCTCGAGGGCGGTCATCTTGCCACCGGCCTCGGCGACTTTGTCGAGCTGGCCGATGGCGTCGAAGAGGATCAGTTCGGCGCTGTCGAGCTGGGCGGCGACCTTGCCGAGATCCTGGACGAATACATGGGAGTCGACACGTTTGGCGAAGAAGGTGGTGACGATGGGTTTTTTGGGCGCGTCGGCCGCAACCAGTTCAAGCATGTACTGGGCGCCGCCCAACAACTGGGCGATGCCGGTGCAGCGCACGGTGGGCACCACCGGCAGGTAGTCGCTGGCTGCACCGAAATGTTTCTTGCTGGTGTCGATGGTGCCGATGGGCTTGTCCATGGTGACCATCATCTCGTCGGGAACGAATACTTCCTTGGCGACGGTGGTGTCCGAGCCGGTGCCCTGCATGCCGGTCACAAACCAGGTGTCCTGGATTTCGAGCTGGTCCATGGGCACGAAGCACATGTTGATGCCGGGGACGATGGGGCCTTCGCTATCGGTGATCAGGCAGCCGGCCTGCATCCACTTGGCCTGGCGGGAGCCCGAGCTGTACGGCCAGGCGCCGGAGAGAATGTAGCCGCCATCGACCTTTTTCGCTTTGCCCGGAGGATTGTAGGCGCTGCACACGGTGGTCGGGCCATTGCCGAAGATCGCTTCCTGAATGGCGTCGGAGGTGAGGGTGGCGAGCACGGTGGAGCCGTTGAGGATCTGGTTGACCCAGGACACCGACAGGTCGGCCTTGCCGAGCTCCTGCTGGACGCGGGCAAAGCCGGTCGGGGAGAGGCCGCCGCCGCCCCAGCGCCGGGGTGTCAGCAGATTGAGGAGCTTGAGCTTGTTGTAGACTTTTTCCTCGACTTCCCGGGTGGGGGAGCGCTGCTCTTCACCCTGGGATGAATTGGCCTGGATAAGCGGACGGAGGGCTTTTAGTTCTTCGATTATGCTTTCGACCCGGTCATCGGAAAACGGGGTGATCTTGGTATGCAGCGCTGTGTTCATGAAGTTTATCCCTTGGATGACTGGCGGCTGTCCCGCTCAGTGGTTTTTAGTCAGATAGGGTATCTCGGGGCCTGGGTGAGTGTACTCATTGAACAAAAAGGTGTCAATTCGTATAACGGTGGGCGGGTCGTTCGCCCGATCCGTGCCTTCCGCGCAGGAGCCGAGCGCCAAAAGTAGCATTTCTACCCACACTATGCGTAGCGATTTACAAACGACCCGGATTCCGTTGCGTGGCCACGACAGGGCCGGGCCGTATGATAATTCACTGGTTTCAAAAAAACGGTTGAGTTTATAAGGCACGCGTTGTAATGTTCGCCGCGAAAATGACCGCAGCCCAAGGTTTCGATGCCACGCGTGTCGATGGCAGGGGCAGCACTCCATTACTGGGGGTAATGGAAAGGATAGATAAACATTAAGGTATCGACACAGGACGTCATGCATGGATGCAGCCAGCTCGCCACCTGCTGGCTCTCTCTTGTGGTATGACATAACGGTGTTTCATACCTCCGCTATTGCCGCGGTCACCCTGGCTCGTACCAGGGCGGGCAGTCAACAAAACAGCCAGATCATTACCATTGGTAGCAGACCCGTCTTTGCCGGGTTGCTCCCGGTGGGGGTGAGTTACGTTCCAAGTTTAAAAAAACCGAGAAACCGAGGGAGGAAGCTTGCATGAAATTTAATCGAGTATTGGTTCGAGGTGCCTTGTCGGCAGCCGTGGCGGCGATGGCTGTCCCGGCCCTGGCACAGATCGAGGAGATCGTGGTCACCGCCCGTAAATCCGAAGAGAGCCTGCAGCAAACGCCGGTGGCGGTAACCGCCCTCAGCGAAACGATGCTGGCCGAGGCGCAGGTCGTCGAGATCGCCGATCTGCAGCGCACCGCTCCCAACCTGTCGATCATGACCGGCGGCACCGGTTCTTCGGCGCTGGTGTTCATGTCCATCCGCGGTAACGCTCAAACGTCTCCCAGTGGCGGTACCGACCCGGCGGTGGGTGTCTACGTCGATGGCGTCTATCTGGCCCGTCCCACCGGCGGCAACGTCGATATGTTCGACGTCGCCCAGGCCGAAGTGCTGCGTGGCCCGCAGGGCACCCTGTTTGGCCGCAACACCACGGGCGGAGCGCTCAATATCAAGACCAACGACCCCACCGGCGAGTTCGAAGGCTGGGGCAAGGTCGATATCGGCAACTACGACAGCCGCCGCTATGAAGGTGTCGTCAACCTGCCTATCAAGGGCGAGGAACTGGCCGCCCGGGTGGCCTATCGCTACAACGAGCACGACGGTTACGGCAAGTATCGCGGCTACAACGATCCCAACGGCTACAGCTACGATGGCCTCGGCCAGGATGCCGCCGAAGTTCACGAAAACATGTACGGTCGCGCCAAGTTGCGCTGGGAGCCCGCCGATCTGAACTTCGTTGCCACTCTGGGGGTCGACTGGAGTGAATTCCGCGACAGCGGGCAGCGCACCCAAGTCAAGGCGATCAACGATTCCGGCATTGCCGGCTTCATGTTCTCGGCCCTCGGCTTCAGCCCCGATCATTTTATCCGCCAGCAGAAATACGGCGATTCCTACTGGAACAACGACAGTTCGTCCATCAACCCCGATGTCTACAATGATGGCCGGCTGAATAATCCGAAGTCCACCAACAAGACCTCCGGTGCGTTCCTCGATCTCGAAATCGATCTCGGCAACGACTACGTGCTGAAATCCATCTCGGCCTACCGCGAAATCACCTCCAGCGGCAGCGTCGACCTGGACGGCACGCCGGTCAACCTGCTGAGCTTCGCCAGCCGGTGGGACCAGGAGCAGTGGAGCCAGGAATTCCAGCTGAGCGGCACCTATGGCGATAATCTCGACTGGATCACCGGTGTTTACTACTTCGAGGAAAACAGCGCCGACTTCGCCGTCAACCGCTTTGGCGGTGATCTTGGCGTCGCCCTCGGCCAGATTGGCCAGCCGCTGGAAACCGTCGTGTTTCCCGGTGCCGGTGCTCTGAGCGCCCTCAGCACCAACGATGCGGTGCTCAACAACAGGTCGTTCGGCGCTTTCTTCCAGGCCAACTACCAGTTCACCGATGCGCTGCGCGGCACCCTCGGCGTACGCTACACCATGGATAAGCGCGACAAGATGATCCGCAGCGAAAACCCGGAGAGCGGGCAGATTGGCGCGGTCTCCCCGGACAACTGTAAAGTGCCGGCTGCCGCTCGCGACAACCCGGCCATCTGTGCGCAGACCGACTCCGTCGACTATGAGTATCCGGCCTGGGTACTGGGGCTCGACTATCAGGTCAGCGACAACCTGTTCCTCTACGCCAAAACCAGCGGCGCTTCGATGGCCGGCGGCTGGAACTTCCGCGACTTCGACACCCCGTCCTTCGAGCCTGAAAACGTGATGGACGTCGAAGTGGGGTTCAAATCCGACCTGTTTGATGATCGCGTCCGTTTGAACGGCGCCTTTTTCTACATGAAGGCCGATGACCAGCAGCGTATCGTCAACACTTATGTGCAGGAAACCAATTCACTGGTGCAGTACGTGCGCAACGCTGGAAAATCAACCACTTATGGCGCAGAGTTCGAGCTTACCCTGATGCCGTGGGACGGCATGGTGATCACCAGCAGCCTGGCCCTGCTGGAGAGCGAATACGATAGCTATACCTCGCAGGAGCGCATCACCACTGGTCCCAATGCCGGGCAGATCGTGAAGCTCGACCGCTCTGGCGAAAATCCGGTGCATGCGCCGGAAATGACCTTCAGCCTCGGTGCCACTCAAACCTTCTACACCGGGTTGGGTGAACTGGACCTGCATGCCAGCTATTACTGGGTGGACAAAACCTGGTTCCAGGACAATACGGTGAATCCCCTGGAAGGCGCCGAAATGCAGCAGATGCAGCGTGAGGAGAAGCGCTGGAACGCGCTTCCCGACTATTCGCTGGTCAACGCCCTGGCAACCCTGCGTCTCGAGGGTGGCCAGTGGGAGCTGAGCCTGTGGGGTAAGAACCTGACCGACGAGAAGTACTACACCAACGTGTTGAACTACTACAACGCCAACTTCAACACCGCCAGTTGGGCCATGGGCGATCCCCGTACCTACGGCGCTTCCGTCAAGTACATCTGGTAAGGCTGATCGGCGGGAAGGTCGGGGCGCTGGTGCGTCCCCGGGCCTTCCGGCACAACGCCTAGGCGTTTGAGCCTGTGAAAAAACCGGGTTCGCGACAGCGAACCCGGTTTTTTCATGGCCCGGGTCAGCCTGCGGCGGGATGCCTGTTGAAGGTCGACAATACTTGGTATGAGAGGTCGTCGGCACCCGGCTGGCCGACGACGGAGCCGGCGACAAACTGGCTATAGGCCTCGCTATTCACCGGGCGCATGTCGCAGCGGTCCAGTGTCGACGTGCGGTAGGCGATGGCCCAGCGGCCATCGCGCCTCTCATAGCGGTCGAGATAGCGTCCGGCGGCGGTGACTTCCATCGGCGTGTCGCCCAGGGTGCGGTGGTAGGCTTCTGCGTAGTGCTCACCTTCGGCTGTGTCGCCGTGTACGGTGAACAGCGTATTGGACAGCCGGTGCATGGTGGCGGCGTAGTTGACCGAGTCCTTCTGCACCCAGGCGACGAATTCCCGGGCGGTGCCGGAAAAAATCGCACCGCGTTCCTCGACGGCGTCTTCGTGATACAGCGACAGCAGCAGCGCGTAGTCGCGGCGATCGATGGCGCGGCAGTAGGTCAGAACGAGTTCCAGAAGGGCCTGTTTGTCGGCAAGGGATTGCAGGGTGTCATCTGGCGCGTTAGTCATGGGGGTGGTCTCCTGATGCTGATCGTTATTGATTGTGCTGGCTGCGATCATAGCGGCTTTTGCGCCATTGCGTCAGGCGGCGCGGCTATCAGCCGGCCTATCTTTCGGTAAGTGACAGCTGGGGGCGGTTGTGGTGCTATCACACTCTTTGCCAGCAGAGTACCGATAACATGACCAATGAAATGCCCGGCTCCAAGGAGCTGTTCGACAAGTTTAGTACCTATATCCTTCCCGGCCGGGTCAGCGATCCCCAGCGCGGCCTGGACGAGGCGAAAGATGCCGAGCGCATAGGCCTCGGTGGCGTGTGGATCTCCGAGCGCTATGCCACCAAGGAGCCGGCGGTGCTTGCCGGCGCCGTCAGCCAGTTGACCTCCAGGCTGCGCATCACCGGCACCATGTATGTCACCATGCGCCACCCGCTGGTGACCGCCAGCGTGGCCAACCTCATGCAGCAGCTCAGCGGCAACCGCTTCCAACTGCTGCTGGCCAAGGCGACGCCGGATTATCTCGGCGCCATCGGTTCGCCGGCCATTACTTTCCCGCGCCTTGCCGATGCCATAGCGCTGTACCGGCGGCTGTGGCAGGGCGAAACCGTCAATTATGATGGCATCCTGGGCAAATTCCCCGCGATGTCGCTGACCGATCGCTACGATGGTCCGATGCCGCCGATCATTTACACCGCCATCGGCCCCAAATCCCTGGCCTTTGCCGGACAGCATTGTGACGGCGTGCTCCTCCACCCATTCATCACCTGCGAAGGGGTGGCCCGTTCCATCAAGATCGTGCGCGAAGCGGCTGAAAAGGCCGGTCGCGACCCGATGGCGGTAAAGATCTATCACAACATCATCGTTGCTCCCGACCTCGCCAAGGCGGAAGAAGAGGCCGTGGTTGGTGGTCGCGCCATTACCTACCTGCAGGCTCCGGGCTTCGGGGAAGTGATCGTGCAGACCAATGGCTGGGATCCGGCGGTGCTCGACAAGATCCGCAATCATCCGCAGATGGCCAATCTCGAGGGCAAGAATGCCGATCAATCCTTCACCCGCGAGCAGCTGGTGGAAGTCAGCCGCACCATTCCCCAGTCGTGGATCGACGAGGGCGCGGCCGTTGGCAGCGCCGCCCAGTGCGCCGAAAAGCTGTGTCAGTTCCTCGACGCCGGCGCCGATGAGATCCTGCTTCACGGCAGTGCGCCCAAGAACATGGGGCCGCTGACCGACGAGCTGCGCAAATTGTTGGCGAAACGAGCCGGCTGAGCGCGGACAAACCGTCCGGAGCTGGGAGGGCGACACTAAAAAGGCGGGGAAACCCGCCTTTTTAGTGCTCTGATCCCACCGCCCGGCGTCAGTCGAGAAAGACGGCTCGCAGTTGTTCCCGGCGCTCCGGGCTGAGTCCGAGGTTGTGCTCGAGGTAGCCGTCGATGGACCCGGCTTCCTCGGCGGCGGAAGCGAATGCGGCTTCCAGATAATCCTGGTCGAGTCCGATCATGGTCGCCACGGTGTCCTCGTTGGGGGTGAAGCCGAACGTCTCCTGGAACGCCTCGATGATGGAGCCGGCAAAACGGTGATCGATATGGGGAGTCGACGCCAGGTAGTCGTCGATGATCGCCTGATGGGAAACGCCGAGCGCCTTGAGCAGGATGCCCACCACAAAGCCGGTCCGGTCCTTGCCCGCGGTGCAGTGGATCAGCACCGGTACTTTGCGGTCTTCCATCAGCTTGTGGAACATGATGCGCAGATGGGGGGTCATCACCCAGGGCATGGAGCGGTAGTTGTGGAGCATGGCGCGTCTTGCGCCAGTCGCCGAAGGGTTGGCGCGCAGCGCCTCCCAGGCATCATTGCCGGCGGCGCGCAGGTCCGCGGAGCCTTCGAAGTGCAGCAGGTCGATGGCCCGCCCGTCGCACCAGGCGTTGGGAGCCGCCGCGCGTTCGCCTTCGCTGCGCAGGTCGCAGACCAGCTGGATATTAAGGCCGTGAAGCTTGTCTATATCCTCGAGGGTGAGATACAGGGGCCCCTCGGTGCGCAGCAGCTGGCCCGCCTTGATGGCACGACCGTCGCTGGTGCGCATGCCTCCCAGGTCGCGGAAGTTTGGAGTGCCCGACAAGCGGAGATCCGCGGGAACTGAGGCGCCGGAAGAGGGGTGATTGGTCATGAGGTGATCCCGATCTGTAGTGGATTATTTGGGTGTTTAGCTGAAAGTGTCCGATACTAGGGGCGTATCATCAACGGATTCGGGTGAGCGGGAGAAGCAGTCCCCTTGCAGTTATTTATACCTTGATAAGGATTGCGCCTCCCGATAGAATTCTACGATTGTACATTTTGAACATAAACCCGTCAAAATGTACTACTTAAGAAACCATAATGGTTCATTGATGATGAATGTCCGCGGCTCGGGGCTTCCGTCCGTGAATTCATCCAGGGCTAAAGGTTGGAGGGTAAAATGGACATAGCGACAAAGAGTATCCGTACGCTGTCGAGCGGGAAGACGCTGGACGATCTGATCATGCGTGAGACCCGCGAGGTTTCGCTGGACGTGATGGGCAACGAGGAGCTGTACCAGTG
>JBAZCN010000057.1:0-18249 GCA_041655035.1 Porticoccaceae bacterium
CGCTGGCGTCCTGGATGAACCGCAGCCCCGTCTCGAACAGGAAGACCCGGCTCTGCTGGCGATTGAGGTTGTGCTGGAGAGCTGGAATCAAGCCCGACCACAAACTGGTGCGCATCACCGCCATGTCGCTGGAAATGGGATTGGCGACTGCGACCGCCGGATTCTCCGGATCCAGCAATTGCTGGATCCTGGGATCGACGAAGCTGTATGTGATCGCCTCGCGAAACCCGCGGGCGACCAACTCGTGGCGCAATCGCGGCAGCGCCAGCCGCGCTTCATCGCGCGGGGCAATGGCCAACGGCGAAGCCAGCACCCGCGTCGGCAGATTGTTGTAGCCATAGACCCGGGCAAGTTCCTCCACCAGGTCGGCCTCGATGGTGATATCGAAGCGCCAGCTGGGCACCGCGACAGTCCAGCCGCTGCGGCCGGCTTCCCGCACCTCGCAACCGAGGCGGGCGAAAATCCCTTCCACCGTGGCATCGTCGAGAACACAGGCCAGTTGCTGGTCGAGCCGCTCACGGCGCAGAGTCACAGTTTTTGGCGCGGGCAGGTGATCGGACAACTCGGTGACCACCAGGGGACCGGGCTCACCACCGACGATGGCGAGCAGCAGGGCCGTGGCCCGCTCCATGGCGACGATGCACAGCGCCGGATCAACGCCGCGCTCAAAACGGTGGGATGAATCGGTATGCAGGCCGTACTGGCGAGCCTGGCCGACCACCGCCATGGGATCGAAGAACGCGCTTTCGAGGAAGATGGTGCTGGTGGATGCCGATACCGCGGTGCCCGCCCCCCCCATGACCCCGGCCATGGCAACCGGACCACTGTCGTCGCAGATCAGCAACGTGCCGGCATTGAGGGTGCGCTGGCTGTCGTCCAGCAATGTTAGCGACTCGCCCGCAGCACTGGGGCGCACCCGAATCCCGCCGCGCAGGCGGGCCAGGTCGAACGCATGCATGGGTTGCCCCAATTCGAGCAGGACATAGTTGGTGACGTCGACCACCGGATCGATGGTTCGCACGCCGCTGCGTACCAGCTTGTCCACCAGCCAGCCGGGGCTTGGGCGGGTGATATCGACAGCGCGGATGACACGTCCCACATAACGGGGGCAATGTCCATCGGCTTCAAGACTGACGGGGAAGGTATCGGCGATGGTCGCCGCCACCGGCGCAACGGGCGGTGGGGAAACCTCAACCTCACAAAGCACACCCACTTCTCTTGCCAAGCCATTGATACTTAAGCAGTCCCCCCTGTTTGGGGTCAGGTCGACTTCAATCAGGTTGTCATCGAGCCCGAGGTATTGGCGCAGCTCCGCTCCCACTGGAGCGTCGGCCGGCAACTCCCACAGGCCTTCGTCTGCTTCAGAGACACCCAGTTCTTTCTCGGCGCACAACATACCGAAAGATTCCACGCCGCGCAGCTTGGCGCGGCGAATCTTGAAATCACCGGGCAAGACTGCACCGAGAGTAGCGAACGCCACCTTGAGACCGAGCCTCGCATTCGGCGCTCCACACACTACCTGCACCGGGCCGTCCACCCCGCCCGCCACCTGGCAGACGCGAAGCTTGTCGGCATCGGGATGCGGGGCGATGGCGACGATCTCACCCACCACCACGCCATCAAAGGGGGGAGCCAGCGGCTCCACCGAGTCCACCTCGAGCCCGGCCATGGTGAGCCGGCTCACCAACTCGGCGCTGTCCACGGGTGGGTTCACCCATTCCCGGAGCCAGGATTCACTGAATTTCATAGTGTGAAAAAGCCTTATTGATTACTTTGCAAGATATCTGCAGTTAATTGATTTATATAACTAAAACTGCCTCAAAAAGCGCAAGTCATTGTCGAAGAAGAGGCGCAGGTCGGTAACACCGTAGCGCAGCATCGCGAGCCGCTCGACCCCCATGCCAAAGGCAAATCCGCTATGGGTTTCGCTATCGACACCACAGTGGGCAAAGACCGTCGGGTGCACCATGCCACAGCCCATCACCTCCAGCCAGCCGGTGTTTTTGCAGATCCGGCAGCCGCCGCCACGGCAATTGGTGCACTGGATATCAACCTCGGCGGATGGCTCTGTAAAGGGAAAATAGGAGGGCCGGAAACGCACGGGCAAATCCGCTTCGAAAAACGCCTTGAGGAACTGGTCCACGGTCCCCTTGAGATCGGCAAAACTGATGTCCCGATCAACCACCAAGCCTTCCACCTGATGGAACATGGGCGAGTGGGTCAGGTCCGAATCACAGCGGTAGACACGCCCCGGACAGATGATGCGAATCGGCGGCGCCTGCCGCTCCATGGTGCGAATCTGCACTGGCGAAGTGTGGGTGCGCAGCACGGTCGCGGCATCGATATAAAAGGTGTCGTGCATCGCCCGCGCGGGATGGTGGGCGGGAATATTCAGCGCCTCGAAATTGTGGTAATCGTCCTCGATTTCCGGCCCTTCCTCCACCTGGTAGCCGGCCCGGGTGAAGAACGCTTCGATCCGCGCCAGGGTGCGGGTGACCGGGTGCAGGCCGCCGTGCTCGACGGCGCGGCCGGCGAGGGTGACGTCGATGGATTCCGTCGCCAATTGCGCGGCAATGGCCGATTCCGCCAATACCTGTTTGCGGTTGTGAATCTCCTGCTGGACCCGCTCCTTGGCCTCGTTGATTTTCGCACCGGCGGCCGGCCGCTCCTCGGCAGAGAGCTGGCCGAGCCCCTTCAGTAGATCGGTGAGCTTGCCCTTCTTGCCGAGATACTCGACCCGAACCTGATCGAGAGCACTTTCGTCGACGGCGGCATTGATGGCCTTGACGGCTTCATCGGTGAGTATCGCCAGGTTTTCCATTGCAGTTTCCTTTGGTGAAAAAAAACAGGGAAAGGACACCAGCCCTTTCCCCATTCGTTTACTGCCTTGCTGGCCGGCTGAGCCGGCAATCGATCAAGCCAGGGCGGCCTTCGCTTTGTCGACGATGGACGCAAACGCAGCCTTGTCGTGGATGGCGATGTCGGACAGCACACGACGGTCCAGTTGAATGCCCGCCTTTTTCAGGCCGGCAATCAGCTGGCTGTAGGTGATGCCTTCAGCGCGGGCCTGGGCATTGATACGGGCAATCCACAGGGTACGGAAAGTACGCTTCTTGACGCGACGGTCGCGGAACGCGTACTGGCCGGCCTTGGTGACCGCCTGTACGGCAACACGATAGACGCGGCTGCGGGCTCCGTAGTAACCCTTGGCCTGCTTGAGAACTTTCTTGTGACGATTATGGGCGGTGACGCCACGTTTGACGCGAGCCATGTGATTCTCCTCCTATCAGACGCGCAGCATGCGATCGACGAGCGGCTTGTCAGAAGCGTTCATGACGCTCGTGCCGCGCAGGTGACGCTTACGCTTTTGCGACATCTTGGTGAGGATATGGCTGCGGAAGGCATGCTTGTGCTTGTAGCCCGCGGCGGTTTTCTTGAAGCGCTTGGCGGCGCCACTGTGTACTTTGGCTTTTGACATTGGATATCTCCACAAGGGATTGATTGGTAAAGAAGCCGCCCGGTCAGCCAGCCACAGGCTGAACACGGTACGCTGCCGCTACTTCTTTTTGCTTTTTGGAGCAATGACCATGGTGAGCTGGCGACCTTCCATTTTCGGGTGCTGCTCCACCGCGCCCACTTCCTCCAGATCGTGCTCGATACGTTTCATCATCTCCATACCGAGCTCCTGGTGGGCCATTTCCCGACCGCGAAACCGCAGGGTTACCTTGGCCTTGTCCCCACCTTCGAGGAAACGTATAAGGTTGCGCAGTTTGACCTTATAGTCCCCTTCGTCCGTCCCTGGGCGAAACTTCATTTCCTTGACCTGGGTCTGTTTCTGGTTTTTGCGCTGAGCCGCCTGCTGCTTTTTGACTTCGAACAGCTTCTTGCCGTAATCCATCACCTTGCAGACCGGGGGCTCGGCGTCCGGAGAAATCTCGACCAGATCCAGGTTTGCGGCAGTCGCAGCGTCGAGAGCCTCGCGAAGGCTGACAATGCCGACTTGCGATCCATCCGCGCCGATTAAACGGACTTCGGTTGCGTCGATTTCATCATTGATGCGCGACCGATTGGCCCGCCCTTTGGCGTAATCTTTTTTAATAGTGGTTCTCCTGCCTATTTAAGAAAACGACCGCGGCGCTGTTCATCACTGTGAAGGCGGTCGGCCAGAGCCTCGAGGCTCATGGTGCCGAGATCTTCTCCACTGCGGGTGCGAACGGCCACGGTCTGCGTTTCAGCTTCGCGATCACCCACCACGACCAGGTAGGGAATGCGCTGAATGGTGTGCTCGCGAATTTTAAATCCGATCTTCTCGTTTCTCAAGTCGTTTATGGCGCGGAAACCCTTGTTTTGCAATGATTCCGTGACTTCGCGCACATACCCGGCCTGATTGTCGGTGATATTCATCACCACGACCTGCTCGGGAGCCAGCCAAACCGGGAAGGCGCCTTCGTAGTGTTCGATCAGAATGCCGATGAAACGCTCGAAGGAGCCGAGGATCGCGCGATGGAGCATCACCGGCACCTGAC
This sequence comes from Porticoccaceae bacterium, assembly GCA_041655035.1. Lineage (GTDB taxonomy): Bacteria > Pseudomonadota > Gammaproteobacteria > Pseudomonadales > Porticoccaceae > NAT127. The sequence goes on from JBAZCN010000057.1 coordinate 4,527, forward strand.
GCGAACCATCCTCGGCTACGTACTGGGCGTCGAGGCGCCCGGGCATGGAAAAATCCACCTGGATGGTGCCCAACTGCCATACCCGCCCGATGGAGTCCTTGAGGGAAAACTCGATCTTGGGGCCATAAAAGGCGCCCTCGCCCGGCAGCAGCTCCCAGGGCAGACCCTTGCTGTCGAGAGCATCGGCCAGGGCTTTCTCGGCCTTGTCCCAGATCTCGTCGGAACCCACCCGCTGTTCGGGGCGGGTGGAAAGCCGGTAGATCACCTCATCGAAACCGAAGTCGGCATAGACTTCATGGAGGAAGTCGATGAAACTCGACACCTCCGGCTGGATCTGCGCCTCGGTGCAGAAAATGTGGGCGTCGTCCTGGGTAAAGCCGCGCACCCGCATAATGCCGTGCAGGGAGCCGGAGGGCTCGTTGCGGTGACAGGAGCCGAATTCCGCCAGGCGCAGGGGCAGCTCCCGGTAGCTTTTCAGGCCCTGGTTGAACACCTGGACGTGGCACGGGCAGTTCATGGGCTTGATGGCGAAATCGCGCTCCTCGGCCTCCAGGGTAAACATGCCGGCGGCGAACTTGTCGGCGTGGCCGGATTTCTGCCACAGGCTCAGGTCGACGATCTGCGGGGTACGGATTTCCCTGTAGCCATGGCGCTGCTGCTGGCCGCGCATGTACTGCTCGATGGTCTTGTAGAGGGTCCAGCCCCGGGGGTGCCAGAACACCATGCCCGGCGCCTCTTCCTGCATGTGAAAGAAACCGAGCTTCTTGCCGATCTTGCGGTGGTCGCGCTTTTCGGCCTCCTCGATACGGTGCAGATAGGCGGCGAGATCCTTCTTGTTGGCCCAGGCGGTGCCGTAGATGCGCTGCAGCATCTCGTTGCGGGAATCGCCTCGCCAGTAGGCGCCGGCCACCTTGGTCAGCTTGAAGGCGGCGATCTTGCCGGTGCTCGGCACATGGGGGCCGCGGCACAGGTCGATAAAATCGTCCTGCCGATACAGCGAAATCGATTCGGCCTGAGGAATCGACGCGATGATTTCCGCCTTGTAGTCTTCACCCATGGCGCGGAAGAACTCAACCGCCTCATCGCGCTCCATCAACTCGCGGGTGACGGGCAGATCCGCCTTGGCCAGTTCCTCCATCTTCGCCTCGATCCGCTCGAGGTCTTCAGGCGTGAAAGCGCGCTCGAAGGCGAAGTCATAGTAAAAGCCATCGTCGATCACCGGGCCGATGGTGACCTGGGCGGAGGGAAACAGGGCTTTGACCGCCTGGGCCAGCAGGTGGGCGCAGGAATGGCGGATGACGTCGAGGCCGTCGTCGTCGCGACCGGTGATGATGGCCAGCCGGGCATCGCTGTCGATGACATGGGAAGTGTCCACCAGGCGGCCATCGACCTTGCCGGCAAGGGCGGCCTTGGCCAGGCCAGGGCCAATGCCCTCGGCAACCTGAATGACGGATACCGGCGCGTCAAAACTGCGTTGACTGCCATCGGGAAGGGTAATGACGGGCATTGTGCGTTCCTTATCCAGTGGTGACCCCTACCAAAGGCCACGTGGGTGAATCAGAGATACGGGGTTTTCCCGGGGCACACTTCCCGCTGTACGAAAGCCGTTGCGGGGAAGTGGTAGGACCAGGCGGATTCGAACCGCCGACCTCTACCATGTCAAGGTAGCGCTCTAACCAACTGAGCTATGGTCCTAAAAAGTTGGCAAAGTGTCGTCGCCGACCTCTACCATGTCAAACTCTATGCGCTCAGGGCTGTGTCTGAACTCTGACCATACTGCTATGGCCCTGAAGCAAGGTGCGCATTCTATATCAGAGCGGCTCCGGAATACAACGGGGCTGGTCGAAAAACTGCGCTCAATACTCGTTGGCCACGCCGTGGGGCACATGGCCGGTGGCCACGTGGGAACTCGCGGATTCGCAGTGCTGCTGCTGGTCGTCGAAGAAGACATCGGCACCGTATGCCTTGAGGAACTCCCCCTTGGGCAGGCCGCCGAGAAACAATGATTCGTCGATACGGATATTCCACGAGCGCAAAGTCATCACCACCCGCTCGTGGGCCGGTGCGGAACGGGCGGTCACCAGCGCCGTACGGATCGGGCACTCGTTGGGATTGAATTCCGCCTGCAGCGTTTGCAGGGCCGCGAGGAAATTCTTGAATGGCCCGGCGTTCAGCGGCTGGCGCGCCGCCGCTTTCTCACTGAGAGTAAAGGCTTCGAGCCCCTTGGTTTTGTAGATTTTCTCTGCCTCGTCGGAAAAAATGACGGCGTCGCCGTCGAAGGCGAAACGCAGCTCGTCCCCCTCGCTCTGTTTTTTCGACGAGGGCAGAAGGGTTGCCGCCGCCACGCCATGATCGAGTGCGCTGCGCACATCGGTCGCGTGGTTGGATAAAAACAGGTGGCAACCGAATGCCGACACATAACGGTAGGGGCTGGTGCCGCCGCAAAAGGCGGCGCGGGTTATATTAAGGCCGTGATGCTCTATGGAATTGAACACCCGCAGCCCGGTATCCGCCGAATTGCGCGATAGCAGGATGACCTCGACCCGCGGCTCACCACCGAGCTTTTCGTTGATGCGCAGCAGCTTCTCCACCAGCGGGAAGGCATCACCGGGCGCGAGCACTTCGTTTTCGTGATCGATCTGGTGCTGGGCATAGGCAGCGAGGCCCTCTTCGCGGAATATCCGGTCGCTCTCCGACAGGTCGAACAGCACCCGGGAGGAAATAGCGATCACCAGCTTGTCGCCGAAACGGCTTGTCATCGGGATTGTCCTCAACATTGAACTGGATTATGCGCGACGGCCTGCCGCCCGGCAACGCCCGCGCCGACCGTCAGCGCGCCGGCCGGGTAAAGCCCAGCGCTGCGCCCTGGGCCAACAGACCGAAGATACCACCGGTGTGAATGAACACCACATCCTCCTGCCCGGCGAGGCGCCCTGCCCTGATCTCGGACACCAGGCCGTGGAAGGCCTTGCCACTGTACACCGGGTCCAAAACCAGCCCTTCGGCGGCGGCCAGCTCGCGGATGGTCTCGAACACCTCTGGCGCGGCGACCCCGTAGCCAGGCCCGATATGGCGATCGTCGACCTGAATGTCCCCCTCGGCGATGCCTGAGTCATAGCCGCTCAGCTCCCGCCAGTGGCCGATATCGGCCCGCACCTTGTCAAGGAAGTAACCTGCGTCATCGCACACCGCCACCCCGACCACGGCACAGCCGAGGCCGAACACCCGCGCGCCCACCGTGAGTCCCGCCTGGGTACCCCCAGACCCCGTGGCATGGTAGATCGCGGCAGGCCCGATCCCCGCCCGGGCGAAATCCTCGCGCAATTCCCGGGCGCAATCGATATATCCCCAGACCCCGTGGCCATCGCTAGCCCCCACCGGGATGACCCACGGCTTGCAGCCCTGCGCCAAGTAATGATCCCGCCACCCGGCCACCAGAGTCCCGTGCTCGCCCAGATAGCGATCGCGGGGATAAATCGACACCCTGGCGCCGGCGAGATAATCCAGCAGCAGGTTGCCCTCCGGGATCTCAGCGAAGACGCCCTCGTCGCGCAGCAGCAAGTGGACCTGCATGCCCAGCCGCGCCCCGAGCAGCGCCGTGGCGCGGCAGTGATTGGACTGCACCCCACCGCTGGTGATCAGCGTATCGCAACCTTCGCTGCGGGCCCGGGCCAGCACGAATTCGAGCTTGCGAATCTTGTTGCCACTGGCTGCGCATTCGGTGAGATCGTCGCGCTTGACCCAGATCCGCGGGCCGCCGAGTCGCGCCGAAAACCGGTCCAGAGGCTGCAAAGGCGTCGCCGTCCGGGCCAGCGCCAGCCGCTCGGGAAAAACCAGCGGTTCAGTTGACACAGACACCTCCCGCGAATAAAAAAGGCCGCAAGCGCGGCCCTGTGGCAATCCATCCTCTCAAGCAATCATCCGCTCAGATGGATTTGATGGTGCCCTTGGGCAGCACGGCGTGAACGGCCACTTTCTGGAACTTGAGATTGACGTTGTCGTGAACTTCCACTTCGATATAGTCGCCCTCGAGCTTGACGATCTTGCCGATGATGCCGCTGGTCATCACCACCTCGTCACCCTTGCCGAGGTTGCCCACCAGTTGCTGGTGCTCCTTCTGGCGCTTGCGCTGGGGGCGTATGATCAGCAGATACATGAACAGGAACAACCCGGCAAACATCAACAGGGTGATCATCGGGTTGGCTTCCGGCGCCGGGGCCGCCTGGGCGTATGTGATCAACTCGGTGGGCAAACTCATCTATAACCTCGCAATGAAAACAAGTGGAAAATGAAAACCAGCGGAAAGTGCGGCACTTTACTCTGTTAACCGCCGCCGGACAACGCCGGGCGCGAGGCCCGTCACAGCGAATCCGGTCGCGGTCAGAGATTGGCGCGCAACCAGGCGATCACATCATCGTGATGGCTTTTGGTGTTGACCTTGGCGAAATGGTGCTTCAGTCGCCCATCCTTGCCAATGATGAAGGTCATCCGATGAATGCCATCATACTCCCTGCCCATGAATTTTTTGGGTCCCCAAACCCCGTATTTATCGGCCACGACGTGACCCTCATCGGCCAGCAGATCGAAATTGAGCGCCTGCTTGTCCTCGAACTTCTTCAAACGCGCCACCGGATCCGGGCTCACACCCAACACGACCGTATCGAGGGCGGCGAAGTCCCCCCGGCTGTCGCGGATGCCACAGGCCTGGACCGTACAGCCTGGAGTCATGGCTTTTGGATAGAAGTACAGCACCACGTTCTTGCTGCCTTTGAAATCCTTGAGGCTGACCTTTTCTCCACGCTGGTTGAGCAGGGTAAAGGCGGGGGCCATATTGCCGATTCGGGGTTGGGTCATTGTCGCGTTGCCTCTCTGGCGGAGTCGAAACAGGTGAATTCGTGCGGGTCGGTTATTAAATGCCGGCCGCTGCCAAGGTTCAAGGCCCCAGCGCTGTTAATGTGAGCGCCCTGCGCCACCGCCACCGCGGGACTTGACCTGGCCAGGCTTTTTGTCGTCAATAGAGCCCCAACCGCGGTCCGATGGAGAAACGACGATATGCCCCTGGCACTGAAGCCCTTGCTGCCCCTGCTGATCGCCACCCCTCTGCTGCTGGCCTGCAACCAGGCCGCCGAGAACGGCCCCCGGCCCCAGAATGATATCGTAGCGGCCACCCACGTTGCCGAACAGGACCGTGCCGCCGGAGCGCAGCCGTCGCGCTCCCCCACCGCCGAGGATTTCCGCCGCCAATGCGATGCCCGGCTGGCCCGCCTCGACAGCGCCATCAGCGAACTGGAGGCAGCGGCAGCGCCGTTCACTGTCGACTCGGTATTGGCCCCCCTCAACCGCATCCAGACCGAGTTGCTCGACAGCGCGGGGCTTGCCGGATTGTTCGAGGCCGTCCACCCCGATGCCGCCGTGCGCGACGTCGCCGGTGACTGCACCACCGCATTTTCCGATATCGGCAGCCGCATCGCCCTGTCGCGCCCCATCTACGATGCGGTGGCCGCGGTGGATGTCGGCGCCGAGACGGACGATACCCAACGCTATCATTCCCTCACCATGCAGGCGTTCCGCCTGTCCGGTGTCGACCAGGACCAGGCGACCAGGGACCGGATCCGCGCGCTCAATGACACCATCACCCGCCTGGGCCAGACCTTCGACAAAAACATTCTCGAGGACGTCCGCCATATCGAAGTCAGTCCCGATCAGCTGGCCGGACTGCCCGAGGACTTCATCGCCGCGAAGGCGGTGGAGGAAAACGGCAAGATCCGCCTGTCGACACGCTATGTGGACACCATCCCGGTCTACACCTACGCCCATTCCGACGAGGTCCGCCGCCTGCTGCGCAAAGAGGAGCGCTCGCGGGGCCACCCCCAAAACGACAAAGTGCTGACCGAACTGCTGGCGGCCCGCCACCAGTTGGCGCAACTGCTCGGCTTCGCCAGCTATGCCGACCTCATCACCGCCGACAAGATGGTCGGTGACGCCGCCAGCGCCCAGGCATTCATCGATCAACTCCACCAGCTGATCGCGCCGGCCGCCGCCAGGGACGTGGACCAGCTGCTGGCCCGGCTGCAGCTCATCGACCCCGATGCCCGGGACGTCCAGCGCTGGCAGGCCAGCTACCTCGAAGAGCTTATACGCCGTGAAAAGTACCAGGTCGATGCCGCCGAGCTGCGCCAGTATTTCCCCTATGCCAGGGTGCGGGATGGGGTTTTCGCCCTGGTGGAAAACCTGTTCACTGTCGATATCCAACCGTGGCAAACCGATGCCTGGCACGATAGTGTCGAATCCTACCAGGTCACCCAGGACGGCGAGATCATCGCCTACTTTCATCTCGACATGCACCCGAGGGAGGGCAAATACCAGCATGCCGCGGCCTTTCCCACCCGGGTCGGAATCAGCGGCCAACAGCTGCCCGTCGCCACCCTGGTATGCAACTTTGCCGGTGGCGAAGACCCGATGGAGGTCATGGAATTCAGCGAGGTGCGCACCTTCCTCCACGAGTTCGGCCACCTGCTCCACGCCCTGTTCGGCGGCCAGCAGCGCTGGGCGAGCCTCAGCGGCATCGCCACCGAATGGGACTTTGTCGAAGCGCCGTCGCAAATGCTCGAGGAGTGGATGTACCATCCGCAAACCCTGCAATCCTTCGCCATCAACAGCGCGGGCGAGACGATTCCCGATGACATGGTCGCCAGGATCAATCAGGCGCGGCATTTCGGCGAGGGGCTGACCAGCAGCGTGCAGGTCTACTATTCCGCCCTGTCCCTGGCCTATCACCGGCAAGATCCCGCCACCTTCGAGCTGCTCGACAAGATGCTGGAGCTGGAAGCCCACTATTCACCGATGCCGCACCAGCAGGATACCTATTTTTACGCCAACCTCGGTCACCTGAACGGCTACTCCGCCATCTACTACACCTATATGTGGTCCAAGGTGATCGCCGTCGACCTGTTCAGTGAATTCGCCAAGGCCGGCCTCCACGACCGCGAGACCGCGCGGCGCTATCGCGAAGCCATCCTGAGCCCGGGCGGCAGCAGGCCCGCCATCCACCTGGTCGAGGACTTCCTTCGCCGCCCCTACAGCCTCGATGCCTTTGCCCGCGCGCTCGACGCCGGCCAGGCGCAATAACGTCGCGGAGGCGGGCTATGTATTTTCCGTTGTCGCTGCTGGATGCACTGGGATTTGCGCTGTTCCTGGCGGCCTGGGTCAGCTATACCTTCTACGCCAAATACCGGGCAAAGCGCTCCCAGACCCTGTCGAGCCTGATGCGCCGCCATCGCGAGCGCTGGATGCGGGAGATGCTGCGCCGCGACAACCGCATCAGCGACGCCACCATCATCGGCAACCTGGAACGGGTGGTCACCTTCTTCGCCTCGACCAGCATCCTGATCCTGGCCGGTCTGCTGACCGCCATCTTCGCCTCCGAAAGCCTGCTCGGCATGCTCGCCAACCTGCGGCTGTCGTCCAGTTCCAGCGTCGAGATCATTCAACTGAAGCTGTTGGTGATGACGCTGATCTTCGTCTACGCTTTTTTCAAATTCACCTGGAGCCTGCGGGAGCATATCTTCAGTTCGATCCTCATCGGCAGCGCCCCCCAGGGGGACGCCCTCGCCCAGCTGGACGACAACCAGCAGCACGCGATCGCGCTGCAGGCGGCGAAGATGTCCGACCTGGCCAACCACGACTTCAACTACGGCCTGCGCGCCTACTATTTTGCCCTCGCCCTGCTGGGCTGGCTGGTGAGTGGCTGGCTCCTGCTGCTGACTACGGTGTGGGTGATCGCCGTACTGTACGGGCGGGAATTCAATTCCAAGGCGATGCGCCTGCTCCGCGACAACGAATGACCGCCCGGCACGCCCACCACGGCAGCGGCACTTCCGCTGTCGGTTCACCATAAAACCATAAGCACACTGTAAAATGGAGGTACTCGATCATGTCCCGCAGAACATCACCGCTCGCCGGCCTGCTGTTGGCGCTCGCGCCTTTTGCAGCGACCGGCGCACCGCCCGGCGCAATAACGATCGGCAACGCCGAGGATCTGCAGGCCATTCCAGGCAGCGCCTGGGTATTGGCCAGCAGCATGCGCGCAGCGGACAAGCCCGGCGGCATCTACGCCATTTCGACAGCGAGCGGCAGTAGCCAGAGATTGTTCCCGACCAGCCCGGAAGCTACCGCAAGGCCGGGCGCGAACACTGCCGCCGACAGCCGGTGCCCCGGCGAACCAGGGGCCGACTTCGCCCCCCACGGCATCCATCTGCAGTCCGGCCCGGACGGCGTCAGCCTCCACGTCGTCAACCACGGCAACCGGGAATCCATAGAGATTTTCAGCATTGCGGCGGAGGGCGATGATCCGCCCACCCTGAACTGGACCGACTGCGTCCCGCTACCCCCCGGCACCCAGGCCAACAGCGTCGCCGCGGCCGGCGACGGCACCCTTTACGCCACCGCCGCCGGGGCGGTATTCGACGCGACCGCTCCGGCGGCAGGCACAGCCGGGCCCGGCGATATCCCCGCCAGCGGCATACTTGCCTGGCAACCCCAGTCGGGCTGGCGCATCGTCGCCGATAAGCTGGCCCTGTCCAACGGCCTGCTGATCTCGACGGACAACCGCTTCCTCTACGCCGCCGAGTGGCTCGGCCGGCAAATAGTCGAAATCGACCTCGGCGACCCGCGACACCAGCGCCGACTGGCGGTCGATTTCGCACCCGACAACCTGCGCTGGGCCGATGAAGGCGCATTCTGGGTGGCCGGCCAGGCGACCACTGTCGAGGAGGTCATGGCTTGCTACCTGTCGGATCGCAACCACTGTGGCCTGGATTCAGCCCTGGCCCTGATCGACAGCGCCACCCTCTCCGCCCTGTGCCACCAGACCATCGCCGCCACTGAGGAATTTGGCGGCGCCACGGTGGCTCTGCCGGTAGCCGACAGCCTGTGGATCGGCACCTTCAGGGGCGACGCCATTCTCGTCGGAGAGCGGGCGACAGCCAGCGGTGTGAACGCCGAGTGCCTGCATGCAGGCGGTGCACAACCCTGAGCGCCAGTGTCAGGCGGGCCACTCGGTGCCCGCCGGCATCTGTCCCATGCATTGCTGGAGATCGAAATAATCCCGCCATTCGCGGATCCGGCCATCGGCGATTTCGAACACGCCCATGGCGCGAAAGCGGATCGTGCGATCCGCCAGCTCATAACAATCCGTGCGCTCGGTGAGCACCACGCCTTTGGCCTCGTCGGCAACGATATTGTGCAGGACATACTCCACCGACAGCGCATGCTCGTGGATCGAACCGAGGACGTTCCAGATCTCATCGCGGCCTCTGACGCTGCCGACGGGAATATTGTTGAACACCGACTGCTCGTCGAAAAACGCCAGGATACGATCTTTGTCATTGGCTTCCATCGCGGCGACAAACGCCTTGACGGTATCGAGACTGTTCATGGGGGTTACTCCTTATCATGTTATTGGAACGGATTGGACATAGCGGGCCAGTTGGCCACAGGGGAACCGAAACAATGCCGGCAAACCCGCGGCAACGAAGGTAGATAGAGTTTTCTAAGTCAGCTGTTTCATGGTACCGTTTGCTTCCTTACCGTCGGCAGTCGGGGATGATTCAGCCGATCCCGGTACGACTTGCCAGCCCCCATAATTCTATACAAGGAATAGATATCGATGAATGCACAAAATCCCGCCAATGGCCTGCGCGCCGGCGTCATCGGCCTGGGCCAGATCGGCGGCGGTGTCGCCGTCTGTCTCGCCCGCCACCACCGACCACTGGCTGTCTACGATGTCCGCAGCGACGCCGCCGATCGCCTCGAGGGTGTGCCGGCAGTGCTCGAATCCCCCGCCGCCGTGGCCCGGGTCAGTGACGTCCTGATGATCGCCGTACTCAATGGCGAGCAGGCCCGGGCCGTGCTCGAAGGGCCGGACGGAGTGCTTGCCGGAGCCCATCCGGGGCTCGCCATCGTCATGCTCAGCACCATCACCATGGACGAGCTCAAGGAACTGGTGGCGCTCACTGCCGAGCACGGCGTGCCCCTGCTGGACTGCGGCGTCACCGCCGGCGGCCTGTCGGCCCAGGGCGAAATGATCAGCATGATCGGCGGCGACGACGCCACGGTGGCGCGGCTGATGCCGGTACTCGACGAGTTCAATGCCGAGGTTCACCACATGGGTGGTTCCGGAGCCGGCATGGCCACCAAGATCGCCCGCAACATGATCCACTTCACCGTGTGGCGCGCAGGATTCGAGGGTGCGCGACTGGCGACACAGGCGGGGGTCGATATCGGCAAGTTCATCGATCTCGTCGAAAATGCCTCGCATAAGCACGGCGCCAGCGTCACCTTCTGGATGGATCCGCAGCGCATCGCGCCGGGCAGCGATCCCGCGGAGGTGGGCAAGCACACCCTCACCTACCATCAGAAGGACATGGACGCCGCCAAGGAGCTGGCCACTCAGCTCGGCGTCGACACCCCGGCCTGCGACGAAGCCCGCACCCGCGGCGCCGAAACCTACCGCGTCGGCCACTGAGTCCACTCGGCACCGGGCCTGTCGCCCGGTGCCGACACAGCGTTGCCGCAGAGCGGCTGCTTCAACCGATATAGATCAGCTTTTTGCCGCGGTTTTCCCCGGCGTAGAGTGCCTGAATGGCGCCGGGTGCATGCTCGATCCCGTGGTCGATGTCCTCTTCGTAGCGCAGCTGACCCTGGCGCACCATGGCCGCCAGTTCGCCGACCGCGGCGGCAAAATCGGCCATATGATCGAAAATCACAAAACCACTCCAGACCAGGCGCCGGGTGAGCACTTCCCTTTCGTTGCGCAGTCCCTGGGGCGGGGGGTTCCACGCCGCTATCGAGGCAGTGCCACACTGCACGATCCGTCCACCGACCCTCATCGCTCGTAGCCCGGCGTCGAGGGTGGCCCCACCGACATTATCGAAGAATACATCGGCGCCGTCGGGAATATGCCCGGCCAGCAGTTCGGCCACCGGTGCGGCCTTGTAGTTGAGCGCGACATCGTAGCCAAAATGGTTTTCACACAGCGCCACCTTGTCGTCGCTGCCGGTCAGGCCCACGGTGCGACAGCCGAGATTGTGGGCGATCTGCCCCACGACACTGCCCACCGCGCCAGCGGCGGTGGAAACCAGCACCGTCTCTCCTGCTTCAGGCCGCCCCAGCTTGCGCAGGCCCAGGTAAGCGGTCACGCCGTTCATCCCCAGCACTCCGGCGTACGCCGACAGCGGCGCCGAGGGCTCCCTGATGTGGTACATCACCTGCCCGGGAGTGATCACCGCGTAGTCCTGCCAGCCGAGCCAGCCGTAGACGAACTCCCCCGCGACAAAATCCCGATGGCGGGATTCGACCACCACGCCAACCGCCAGCGCCCGCATTACCGAGCCGATGGCCACCGGCTCGGCATAGTTGGCGCCGTCCGCCACCCAGCCCCGCTGGGCCGGGTCGACGGACAGGTAGACATTGCGCACCAACAACTGGCCTTCACCGGTGGAGGGCAGTTCGGCGTCATCGACAGCGAAATGCCGCGCCTCAGGGATGCCCTGGGGGCGATCGACCAGCAGCACCCTGCGGTTGCGCGGTGGCTGACTATAGTCGGGAACAAATGGATCAGACATTCGTAGACTCCTTATCTCGGGGCTGGGCGATCCGCCGATCAACAGCGTCGCCCCGCGGAAGGTATGTTTTGACATGCTCAGTAGAACTGACCCTATCGAGAGCCAGTGGTTTCAAACCGTGACCTGCCGCCGTTACAGTTTGTCGCCGAACACCACCAGCGGATCCAGGCCGTCCCTCAGCATCAGCGAGCGCAGGCGGCGCAGAGCCTCGACCTGGATCTGCCTTACCCGCTCCCGGGTGAGCCCCACTTCGCGGCCGACTTCTTCGAGGGTCTGCGGATCGTAGTTGCGCAGGCCAAAGCGCCGGATAAGCACTTCCTGCTGTTTATCGGTGAGCTGGCCGAGCAGGTTTTCCAGCGCCTGGGCCATATCGTCTTCTTCGAGCAGTTCCTCGGGATCGGAGACGCTGGTATCGGCGATGGTTTCGATAACCGTCCTGTCACTGGAGCGGCCCAGCGGAATATCCACCGACGTCACCCGTTCGTTGAGTTCGAGAATGCGGGAGACCTCCGCCACCGGCCGCTCCAGCAGGCGGGCGATTTCCTCGGCGCTGGGGTCGTGGTCGAGTTCCTGGGCGAGCTGGCGGGCGGCACGGAGGAAAGTGTTGAGCTGCTTGACCACATGGATCGGCAGGCGGATGGTGCGGGTCTGGTTCATCAACGCCCGCTCCATGGTCTGCCGTATCCACCAGGTGGCGTAAGTCGAAAAGCGGTAGCCCAGCTCGGGATCGAACTTTTCCACTGCGCGAATCAGGCCGAGATTGCCCTCCTCGATCAGGTCGAGCAGCGCCAGCCCGCGATTGACGTAGCGGCGGGCGATTTTGACCACCAGGCGCAGATTGCTTTCGATCATGTGGTGGCGGGCATCCTCATCACCCTTCTGCACCAGCCTGGCGTAATGGACTTCTTCCTGGGCGGTGAGCAGCGCCGCGTAACCTATTTCCCTCAGGTAAAGGTTGGCCGCATCCATCACCTGTTCAGTGGGAAAGTGACTGGGGCTTACCTCCTCCTCGTCGCCATTCTCCCTCACCTCGGCAACGTCTTCGAGTTCCTCGTCCGGCTCTTCGAAAAGACTGTCCTCATCGCTCATATCACCTGCTCCGCAATTTGTCTTTATAGGTGTACAAAATAGCGCTGGCAACGGCAGTCTGCTGCACCATCACGGGCATCGACCTGTCACTGATTGTACCCGCGGCAATATTATTCTCAACAGCGAGCCGGGCGTTGTTCGCAGACCCGAAAACGGCGCTTGCGGCGGCGTTCAGCGCGCCGGTAGCAGGCGCTCGGGATCGACAGGTTTTCCGTGCTCCCGTATCTCGAAATAGAGCCGCCCCGGATCAGCCGGGTCACCGCCGACCTCGGCAATGACCTGGCCTTGGCTGACATCATCATTTTCGCTGACCAGAATCTTCTTGTTGTGGGCATAGGCGCTCAGATAGGTATCATCGTGCTTGAGAATGATGAGCTGGCCGTAGCCCCGCAATCCACTGCCGGCATAGACCACGGTGCCGGCGCCGGCCGCTTTGACATCTGTCCCGGCACTGGAGTGAATATTGATTCCCTTGAACACCTTGCTGGCGTCGTATTCCCGGCTGACGTTGCCAGTGACGGGCCACTGCCACTTGCCTGAAGGCGTAGTAACCGGTGCCGGTGCCGGAGGCAGGTCCTGAGCGGGCGCCGATGGCGGTGCGGACGCCGCCGGAGGCGTCGGCGGGGGAGTCAGCACTGCCACCTGATCGCCGTCGCGCTCCTCTTGCCCCGGCGCGCCCGGCGGCTGCGCCGACGCAGCGCTGGGCGCGGGCTCGATCTCGATCGCCTCCACCGAAATCGGTTCGCTGCTGATCGCAGCGGTGGTCACCGCGGATGAGGTCGGGCCACCGGATGTGGTGTGGACAGGGGCATCGCCCAATAACAGCCGCTGCCCCGGCTGCAACCGGTAAGGTGGCTGCAAGCCATTGAGCGCGGCGAGTTGCTGATGATCGATTTCGTAGCGCCAGGCGATGGTATGCAGGGTGTCGCCACGGGAAACGACATGGTGAACGATCCTGGTGCTCGGCGGCTGTTCCCGCTCCACCACCGGCACCGGCGGCGGCGTCATAC
>JBAZCN010000058.1:0-18137 GCA_041655035.1 Porticoccaceae bacterium
ATTTCAGGCTCGGCAAGAAATAACTCAGCAAGTGGCATGCCATGATTTTTTATTCAATCTATTGCTTCAAAAACAATGGCTTGAAAAATACATCTCAGATCAAGCGTACTTCACAATGCATGACCCGCGCGATTAGGCCGTGCAACTTACCCGATCTTTTATGGACTAATAGCTAAATCCGAAAAATTGGTGGCGTGCATGGACCAAGCAGCTCAGGCAACTGGCCGGATACTATTGGTCGACACTGAAGAGGCGACCCTTCGCACTGTTCGACACTGTCTGGAGCGCGAGGGCTACCAGGTCGCTACCGCCAACAATTCGACCCAGGTTTTTTCGCTGTTGAAGCGCCAGGTATTTGATTTATGTTTTCTCGACCTGCTGCTGGACGGCGAGTGCGGCTACACGCTGCTGGCGCAGATGCATGCATTGACTCCCTGGATGCGGGTGGTGATTCTCACCGCCGACAGCACCGTGGACAACGCCGTAGAGGCAATACAGTCCGGCGCGGTGGACTACCTGGTCAAGCCCTGCAATGTGGATATGGTGCGGCAGTCGGCGGCCGCCCAGATGGCGGCGCGACGGAAAGCCGCGCCACTGGAAAGCCCACTGCAGCAACCGGGCAAAAACCTCTATTCGCAAAACCCGGCAATGGTGGCGATGGTCGAAACCGCCCGCCGCGTTGCGGCGACCGACGCCAATGTGCTGATCCTGGGAGAATCCGGCACCGGGAAAGGCGAACTGGCGCGGCTCATCCATCATTGGAGCAAACGCGCCGCCAACAGCCTGGTGACCATCAACTGCCCGTCGCTGAACACCGAGTTGATGGAGAGCGAACTGTTCGGCCACAGTCGCGGCGCTTTTACCGGCGCCTGTACAAATACTTTCGGCCGCGTCAGCCAGGCCGATGGCGGCACCCTGTTTCTCGACGAGATCGGCGATTTCCCGCTGTCGCTGCAACCGAAGTTGCTGCGCTTTATCCAGGACAAGGAGTACGAGCGGGTCGGCGATCCGCTGACCTATCGGGCCAACGTGCGGATACTCTCCGCGACCAACCTCGATCTGGCGAGAATGGCCGACAGCGGGCGCTTTCGCGAAGACCTGCTCTATCGCCTCAACGTCATCACCCTGTCCCTGCCGCCCCTGCGCGAGCGCGCCGAAGACATCGGCGCGCTCGCCGATGGTTTTCTGGCGCGCTTCGCCGGGGAATACAACTGCCCCGCCCTCGGCTTCAGCGAAGAAGCCCGCTCCGCCCTGCTCGCCTATCCGTGGCCCGGCAATATCCGCGAACTGAGCAACGTCATCGAGCGCGCCAGCATCATCTGTACGGATGAAATGGTCGAGCCCAGGCATCTCGGTTTCAGTGAGCAGCCCTACAGCAACGCCGCGCGCGTCGGTTCCGACATCAGTCTCGAAGAACTGGAAAAAGCCCATATCTCAGCGATACTAGCCACCACCAGCACCCTGGACAAGGCCGCCAGGATCCTCAGCATCGACGCCTCGACGCTCTATCGCAAACGCAAGCAGTTCGGCCTTTGAGCAAGTGAGTGGCAAAACAGGGCTTTCCGCAGGCAACCGGCAACGGTTCGCCATCGAAGCTGCGGCACTCGCGCGCTGCCATCTCGCCGGGATTGTCGTCCGATCACACCCTTGACAAGGCGGCGCAAAGTGATCAGAATTCGCGGCCTTCAAACTTTGTGGCTACGTAGCTCAGCTGGTTAGAGCACAGCATTCATAATGCTGGGGTCGGCAGTTCAAGTCTGCCCGTAGCTACCATATAAATCAAAGGGTTACGTACGTGTAACCCTTTTTGTTTCGCCCAAATGCGTGAGATTTGCGTGACTCCCCAAGTGCCGGGGAAAAACGTGCCGCATGTGGGCTCTTCAGTAGCGTTAATGTGGGCGTCGATCCACGCTGGTAGCTCACGCGTTCCGCCGCTTCGATCAGTTCCCCCATCTCGACCGCGGAATAGTGCGTGGTGATCTGCTCGTTGGTGTGACCCAACAGCACCATGCGCGTTTCTACACCCACACCAGCAGCACGTAAACGACGACCAAAGGTGTGTTTCAGGTCGTGTACCCTGACCAGGGGCAACCCGGTCACATCACGAGCCCTACGCCACGCCTTGTTGTTCATGCGCTCTACTGGTTTGTCTTTATAGACGAAAACAAACTCATCATGATTGCCCCGTTGGCGATTCACTACAGCTCTCGCTACGGTGTTTAACACGACCAGCCGGTCTTCACCATTTTTGACAAGTTCACCCGGTATCAGGAACACGCTGGTGGCAAGCTCTGGAATGGAAATTTCCCAATCCCATCGCAGACCACAGACTTCCGCTTCCCGTGTTCCGGTGTTGACCTTGAACAATGCCATTTCCCTTAAATGGCTTGACAGTTCAGCAAATAGCCTTTTCTGCTCAGCCCGAAATGAGGGTGTAAATAAATCTGTGTAAATGGTTATATCTGCCTATAGGAGGCAATGATGACCGACCTTACACACAAACAAAAGGCCCTGCTCGACGAGCTGCTGAAGGACTTCAAGGACAATGCCAAAGACCTGCTTGGCGACAACGGCCTGATCAAGCAGCTGACCAAACGCGCTCTGGAATCCGCCCTGGAGGGCGAGATCACCGATCACCTGGGCTACTCGCCCCACGAATCGTCCGGCCGAAACAGCGGCAATTCCCGCAATGGCAAGAGTCGTAAGCGGATACAAAGCACCGAAGGCGCCCTCGATCTTGAAGTGCCCCGCGACCGCAACGTTAGCTCGAGCCCCAGATCGTTCGCAAGCGCCAGCGTCGGCTGGAAGGCCTCGACGACAAGATCATAGCCCTGTATGCCCGTGGCCTGAGTACCCGCGAGATCCAGGCCGAGTTGACCGAACTCTACGGGGCCGAGATATCGCCCACCCTGATCTCCAACGTCACCAACAGCGTGCTGGAAGAAGTGCAGGCCTGGCAGGCCCGGCCACTGGATGCCGTCTACCCTCGACGCTGTCCGTTTCTGCTGTTACCAGCGAGGGCGGCCCCTCTGCCACATTACCGCTGTGGCGTGCGGATGAACCCATTGTTCAATTGGTGTGGCCAGTATAGTTAGAGGGAACTCGCTTGGAATCCATAAATCCAGCCAAAGAGTGCCAGTGTTCAGGGCCCTGCCGCCCTCGTCACTACCCCGCTGCGCTCGCTAGTGACGAGGGCCTCGAACGGATCAAGCCTCATGCCAGGCTATAGGCCTGGCATGAGGCTTGAGAAACAACAGAAGATGCGATCTGGTGACACTGGCACCATCCTTACTCTGATACCCAGCGCTACTCATTTTGTACCGTACGGGAAGATTACTTGTGTGCGGTATCTATGAGCGTCCTATTTATCACGTACCGTACTTATTTTTTTCTTCTGGCTACCTGGTTATTTTGCTCTCATATCAGATCAATAAATTCTTTGAGTTTGTCCGCGGTAACCGGGAGCCTTTGGGACGCGAGGGTTTCGAGATAAGCATCTGCACTAATTTCAGGGTTTTTCAGGCGTGCTCTTATGCGCTTTGCACAGGCGATGACGGCCCCCTGACTCAACCCCAACTGATGTTCGATGAACTCATCCGGGTGCATGGGTTCCATGCCGTAATCGGCCAGGACTGCCAGCGGAAAATCCTTGAGGTTGAAAGTGACAATAACCTGCGCGTTACACTTGATAGCCGCCGCAAGCACATGCCTGTCGTTCTTATCTGGCAATGATAGTCTTTCAATAAATGGTTCATAGTTTTCAACCAGAGCATCAGGTACCGCTTGATCCATGAGCATTCTGGTCTTTTCAAGTTTACCGGTAAGCTCGGGGCGACCAGTAAGCAAGTTTCTTATCCACTCATCGTGAATTGCATTTGTCCATTTGGCCGCTACCAGTTCAGCAATAGCTATCTCCAGCAACAGGTCCCGTAGGGGTGCAGGATATAAAACGCAGGCATCGTAGAGTACGATGACCCTCATCAGTAGCCCATTCCATGTTCCTGGGCTTGCTCAACCAGTTCATCCATAGCCTGAGCACTTTGCCCTTTGATTTTCTGTTTATATTTCCTCAAATCTTCAAAGCGAATCCGCCGATGGGTTCCCACTTTGGTAAAGCTCAACTCACCCTGCTCAAGAAGTTTAACCAGGTAAGGCCTGGAAACATTCAGGATATCTGCTGCCTGCTGGGTGGTCATTTCTGCATGCATCGGGACAATGGTCACAGCATTACCTTGCGCCATATCCGCCAGGACATCCCTCAATAGACTGATGGCCTGGCGAGGCAAAATCATATCGTGACCATCCATTCTGACGCTGGCCCTATCGGCATGGGGCTGTTCGCTAAGCAGCCTGCTTAACTCGGCTGCACTGGCTCTGGCCAACTGAGTGGCTTCCTGATTAGGCAGCTCTTGATAGTCTTTTGCTGTACTCATGGTACTCCTACTATTAAGGTATCCATTCGATGGCTAAAGAATAGCCCTATTCGAGCACATTCACAACAAACGAAATAAAAGAAATATTCGAAATGGCAGATAAAGAAAAGCGAGGAAGTGTACTGGTTTGCGATCAAGGCGCGTCGCGATACGCCGATACTGCTTGAGCCTGGCAAAGCAGCACTCGATACGGTTGCGTAGCCGGGAACGTGGTTTATCGTAAGGCCGAGGCTGCTGGCAGCTGCGTGGCGGAATCACCGCTTCAGTTCCCTGCGTCTGGATCAGGGCGACCAGTTCCCGGCTGTCATAGCCCTTGCCAGCCAGCACGTACTGCGGCTTGAATCCGGCCAGCAAGGCCGGGGCTTGGGTGATGTCGTTGCGTTGCCCCCCGGTCAGCAGGAAACGCACCGGACGGCCCTGGCCGTCTACAGCCAGATGAATCTTGGTGCTCAGACCTCCTCGGGAGCGCCCCAGAGCCGAGTCGGGCGCCCCCCCTTTTCCGGTCGCCGCATGCGCCCGGACAATGCTGCTGTCGATCATCAGATACTCATTATCCCGATCTCGCGTCAGGGCCTGAAAGACGTGCTCCCAGATGCCCTGGCCGCCCAGCGGTTGAAGGGTTTGTGGACGCTTTTGTACGGGCCATACCGAGGGGGCAGGTCACTCCAGCGGGCACCGGAGCGCAGCACCCACAGGACTGCGTTGACGAACTGACGGTTGTCAGCGGCGGTACGGCCGGGGTCACTGGGCTTGCCAGGTAGCAGGTTGTGGATACGTTGCCACCGGGCGTGGCTCAAATCGTAGCGACAGGGTCGCGGGTATTTGTCTTTGATAGCCATCCCGCGACAATACCGCAAACCCCGGGAGCAGTTAAACTGAATGTCGATTCAACCTAGGGGCGGCCGTTCAAGTCTGCCCGCAGCTACCATATATTTCAAAGGGTTACATCTGAGTAGCCCTTTTTATGTCGCCCCAGTCTCCCTCCCTACGAAACCTTCACCAGCCTCATTGCCAGATCTATTGGCTTGCCCACTTTCGAGATCGAGTTGCGATTCATCAATCAGACGCACTATGCACTGATTGAACACTATGACCGGCTCCGGCGACACAACTTGCGATCTCCCTGAAAAGACGTGCCCCCGCGCTCCTCAGCCGCCGATATCGGGCATATCCCGCTGCGCGCCAACCCGATACAGGCTAAAAATATTACCTTTTAATTCAATGTGGAAGCACAGAACACTGGAATAATTACCGTCAACAGGTACAGTGTGCAGCCACGTCCCGGTCGCATCCCTGTAGCCGGCAAGGGCGCCAGTGCACCTCATAGTGCAAGACCGATAAGCAAACACTGCAGGCAGTGGTTGATGTGACGGACGTTGATACCGCCACCAGCCGATCCCGAATAACATCGAGAAAATAGTATGTCTCATCCCAAAAATACCGTGGCCATCGATCTGACGGAGTTCAAGTACGGCTGGCGAATCATCGTCCTCGCCCTGGTGGGGGTGGCCACTTCATCAGCGGTGATGCCCCTTTACGGCTTCGGCGCCATGGTGGTGCCGCTGGAGGAGGCCTTTGGCTGGCGGCGGAGTGATTTGCTGGCCACCATTACCTTCTCGTCTTTCGGCGCGGTGTTCTCTTCCCAACTCGCGGGCTCGCTCAACCGTCGCTACGGTATCAAGCCGATCACCGTGGCCTCCCTGATCGGGCTGCCCATCGCCTTTGTGCTGATGTCCAGTGTCGATCTGTTCGGCAGTTCCATCTGGATCCTGTACGCACTTTTCTTCCTGGTGACTTTCGCCGGCGTCGGCACCTTGCAGGTCACCTGGACCCAGGTGGTAAACCTGTGGTTCGACAAGAACCGCGGCCTCGCCCTGGCGATGATCCTCTCCGGCTCCGGCGTGGCGGGGCTGGTTCTGCCGCCCCTGGTGACCACTGCGGTGGAAATGTGGGGCTGGCGTGCGGGATTCTGGGCCATGGCGGTATTGCCCCTGGCCATCACCCTGCCCCTGTCCCTGTTGTGGCTTTCCGGGATGCAGGTCAAACCCGTCGCCGCAGACGAGGCGGCCGCGCCTGTGGTGTTGCCCGGTGTGCTGTTCTCCGAAGCGGTGCGCAGCTGGCGCTACTGGATCGTCAACAGCTCCATGGTCCTGGTTTCCGCCGCGATCATCGTGATGGTGGTCAATACCGTGCCCCTGCTCCAGGACAAGGGCTACTCCGCCCTGGAAGCGAGCCAGATATTCGGCGCCTTCGGTGTCTCGCTGGTGGCGGGCCGGGTGCTGGTGGGCTACCTGGTGGACAGGCTGTGGGCGCCGGGCGTGGCCTTTGTGGCGTTATCCCTGCCGGCCCTGGGCTGTTTCCTGATCGCCACCATGTCCGACAACCCGGTGCTGATCATCGTCGGTGTCGCCATGGTCGGCGTTGGCGCCGGGGCGGAATTCGATCTCGCCGCCTTTCTGGTCGCCCGCTATTTCGGCATGCGGGACTACGGTCGCCTGTTCGGCCTGCAGATGGCGGTGATCTCCGGGGGGATCTGCCTTGCTCCGACGATGGCCGCGATGCTCTACCAGAGCACCGGAAATTACGATACCGTGCTTGTCGTCAATATCGTTCTTTTCCTTATCGGCTCGAGCATATTGCTGACCCTGGGGCGTTATCCGGTATTCGAGGCACGGCGCTGATTGCGGCCCTCCGCGGGCGGGACACGGGGCGACAGGCCGTTGCCCCGCGAGCTTCATCGAGGCGCGTGCGGCCTGCCTGCTTGCCAAAAGGCTGTGCCTGCGATGCACCCGGGATGATTCTTGTCACAGCTGCCGAGCCTCTCTATACTGCACTTGTCTTATAAAATAACCGTAGCAACAGGAGTCAATCGTGTACGGAACCCACCTGTATCCAAAAACCCATTGCGAAGTGACTGTCGATGGCCTGGCCGGCATCGACCGACTGCTGGCCATAGAGCAGATCAAACGCACCAAGGCCTTTTACTGCTTCAGTATGGATACCAAAAACTGGGATGGTTACCAGAATGTATTCACCGACGACGCGGTGCTCGAAGTGCCTTCCCACGGACTCGGCGATGAAGATGCCCGGGTAGAGGGCGCCGCTGCGATCCGCAAGCATGTCGAGGACGCCGTGGGCAACGTGGTCACCACCCACGAATGCCACACCCCGATCATCGACTTCACCTCGGCCACCAGCGCCAATGTGGTGTGGGCGATGGAAGATATGTTGCGCTTTCCTGAGGGCTCACCCGCGAAAACCCTCCACGGCATGGGCCACTACTTCGAGCAGTATCGCCGCCTCGACGACGGCAGCTGGCGTATCGCCCATGTGCGGCTCGAGCGCTTGCGGCTCGACGTGGTGCCCTTCTGATCCGGTAAAAAGCAAGCGTCGCCGTTCCAAAAACACCATCTTCCAGCACAACAATAAACTCCCCACGGAGGGGTACGACATGCGTGTTAAACGTCTTTTCATGTGTTCATCCCTTGCAGTCGCCGTCGCCGGCACCGCGACGCCCTCTCTCGCGCAGATCGAGGAAATCGTCGTCACCGCGCGGAAGACCAGCGAAAGCCTGCAATCGACGCCGGTCGCAGTGACCGCGCTGAATGAAATAATGCTCGCCCAGGCCCAGGTGACAGAGCTGTCCGACTTGCAACGTACGACCCCGAGCCTCTCCATCATGTCCGGCGGCACCGGTTCATCCGCCCTGGTGTTTCTGTCCATCCGCGGCAACGCCCAGGTATCCCCCAGCGGTGGCACCGACCCCGCGGTGGCCACCTATGTGGACGGCGTCTACCTGGCCCGCCCCACTGGCGGCAACGTCGATATGTTTGATGTTTCCCAGGCGGAGGTACTGCGGGGCCCCCAGGGCACCCTGTTTGGCCGCAACACCACCGGTGGCGCGCTGAACATCAAGACCAATGATCCTACCGGGGAGTTCGAGGGGTATGTGAGAGGCGAAGTGGGCAACTACGATCACCGCAAGGTCGAAGCAGTGGTGAATTTGCCCATCATCGGCGACGAACTGGCGGCCCGTTTCGCGGTTCGCTACAACGAGCGGGATGGTTTCGGCGACTATCGCAGCTACAGCGATCCGGATGGCTTTTTCTTCAACGGCCTGAACCGGGAAGCCAGCGATATCGATAAAAACACCTATGCCCGCGGCAAGATCAAATGGGAACCGGCCGACCTGAATTTCGACGCCACCCTCGGGTTCGACTGGAGTGAATTTGAAGACCGCGGCCAGCGCACCCAGGTGATGGGCTTCAACCCGGACGGTGCCGGAGGTATGGCCGGACTCATTGCCAACGCCCTGGGATTCAACCCCAGCCACTTTATTGCCCAGCAAAAGTTCGGTGATACCTACTGGAACGTGGATAACTCCTCGGTCAATCCCTATCCCGCCAACGCCAAACTGGGTACACCAGGCTCGACTAACGAAGGCAACGGTATTTATCTCGATGTCAATGTCGAGCTCGGCGACGTCAATCTCAAATCCATCACCGCCTACCGCGAGGCATCATCATCCGGCACCGTGGATCTGGACGGCACGCCGCTGCAGTTGCTGTCGTTCCACAGCCAATGGGACCAGAATCAAATCAGCCAGGAATTCCAGCTCAGCGGCAACGTCAACGATGATCTCGACTGGATCACCGGCCTCTACTACTTTCAGGAGGACAGCAAGGACTTTTCCATGAACCGCTTCGGCGGCGGCGATATGCTGGCCGCGCTCGGCGTACCCAATACCGTGCCGATGGCCCTGGGCGGCGCTCGGCTCAGCAACAATGATGCGGTGCACGATAATGTATCCTATGGCGCCTTCGCCCAGGCCAACTATTCCTTCACCGCAAAACTGCGCGGCACCCTGGGTTTCCGCTATACCTTCGACAAACGCGAAACCAAGATCTTCAGCCAGGACCCCATAGTGCAGCCCGGCATTACAACCCCTGACTGCAAGGTGCTGCCCCAGGACAGGGATGATGGCGTCACCTGCAAGAGAACACAGGATGCCGACTTCGAGTATCCCGCCTGGATCGTCAGCCTGGATTACCAGGCGACGGACGACCTGTTCCTGTACGCCAAGACCAGCGGGGCCTCCATGGCCGGTGGCTGGAACTTCCGCACCTCGGCCAACCCGTCCTTCGACCCCGAGCAGGTCAAGGATATCGAACTCGGCTTCAAGGCCGACCTGTTCGACGGCATGGTCCGCCTCAACGGCGCCTTCTTTTACATGAAAGCCAGCGACCAGCAACGCCAGGTCAATATCGCCGAAGGGCTGATTCCCGTCACCTTTATTCGCAACGCGGGACAATCGGAGGCCAAGGGTGCCGAATTTGAACTCACCTGGCTGCCGTGGGAAGGCATGACCATCAACGCCAGCCTGTCGCTGCTGGATATGGAATACAAGAAATACGAATCTGACGAGTTGATCACCAGCGGCCCCAATCAGGGCCAGATAGTCAGGCTCGACAGAAGCCGCGAAAACGCTCCCCACGCCCCGGAGACGACCTTCAGCATTGGCGCCACCCAGACGGTACCTACCGCCCTCGGCGAGCTGGACCTCCATGTCGACTACTACCGGGTAGATGAGACCTGGTTCCAGGACAGCACCGTGAACCCCTACGAGGGCGAGGCGGTGCAGGCGAGGCAGAGGGAGGAAAAACGCTGGAACTCCATCCCCGACTATGAGCTCATCAATGCCCAGGCCACCTTGCGCACCAACGGCGGCAACTGGGAATTGAGCCTGTGGGGTAAAAACCTGACCGACGAGAAGCACTACAGCAGTATCGGCAACTACTGGGACGCATTCGGAACCGCGGTGCGTTATGTGGGCGATCCCCGCACCTTCGGAGCCTCTGTGCGCTACAACTGGTAACACGCGGATAGATGCCAGTCAGGCGATATTGAAAAACCAAAGGCCGCCTTCTCCCGGGCGGCCTTTTCAATTGGGCGGGCGGTCCATTCAGGCCGCCCCCGAGAGCCCCTGGCCGAAGCTGCGCCACGGTGCTGGCCCTATTATTGCATACCAATAAATTGACGCTATCGGGCAACACCAATGTTCCATTCGATGGAACTCGTCGCGGTGCCGGGCTGTCAGCAAATTGCCACTTTGTCTTTCATGATATGGCACGTCATCGCAGGATAGCGTCTAGACTTAGGTTGTGCGTTGATCCTCAATCCGGTTTCAGGAGGTGCATTGATGTCCATTTTTGCCCACTACCAATCCCGCTATGAATCCACCCAGCAGGAGGAATACAGCCTGCAGGAGTATCTCGACCTGTGCAGGCAGAGCCCGGCGATATACGCGACCGCCGCGGAGCGGCTGCTGATGGCCATCGGCGAGCCTGAGCTGGTCGATACCTCCAAGGATCCGCGCCTGTCCCGCATCTTTTCCAACAAGGTGATCAAACGCTACAAGGCTTTCGACGAGTTCTACGGCATGGAGGAGGCTATCCAGAGCATCGTCAGCTTCTTCCGCCACGCCGCCCAGGGGCTGGAGGAGCGCAAGCAGATTCTCTATCTGCTGGGGCCGGTAGGCGGCGGCAAATCGTCGCTGGCGGAGAAGATCAAGTCGCTGATGGAGAAGCACCCGATTTTCTGCCTCGAGGGATCGCCGATTTTCGAATCGCCGCTGGGGCTGTTCAACCCGGAGGAGGACGGCCGGATCCTCGACGAGGAGTACGGCATCCCGCGCCGCTACCTGAAAGGCATCATGTCGCCCTGGGCGGCCAAGCGGCTCCACGAGTACGGCGGCGACATCGCCAAGTTCAGGGTCGTCAAAGTGTGGCCGTCGATTCTCGATCAGGTGGCGATCACCAAGACCGAGCCCGGGGACGAGAACAACCAGGATATCTCCTCGCTGGTCGGCAAGGTCGACATCCGCAAGCTCGAGGAGTACCCCCAGCACGATCCCGATGCCTACAGCTTCTCCGGCGGCCTGTGCCGGGCCAACCAGGGTGTCATGGAGTTCGTCGAGATGTTCAAGGCGCCGATCAAGGTGCTGCACCCTCTGCTCACCGCCACCCAGGAAGGCAACTACAACGCCACCGAAGGCATCGGCGCCATCCCTTTCGATGGCATCATCCTCGCCCACTCCAACGAAGCGGAGTGGCACAGCTTCAAGAACAACAAGAACAACGAGGCATTCATCGACCGGGTGTCGATCATCAAGGTGCCCTACTGCCTGCGGGTCAGGGAAGAGGTGGAGATCTACGACAAACTGCTCCACAACAGCTCCCTCGCCGCCGCCCCCTGCGCTCCGGACACCCTGCCGATGTTGGCCCAGTTCACCGTGCTGTCGCGCCTCAATGAACCGGAAAACTCCAGTGTCTATTCCAAGTTGCGGATCTACGACGGCGAAAGCCTCAAGGACCGCGACCCCAAGGCCAAGTCGCTGCAGGAATACCGGGACGCCGCCGGCGTCAACGAGGGCATGACCGGGCTGTCGACCCGTTTCGCCTTCAAGGTGATATCCAAGGTGTTCAACTTCGACGCTACCGAGGTGGCCGCCAACCCGGTCCATCTGCTCTACGTGCTGGAGAAGGAAATCGAGCAGGCGCAGTTCCCCCAGGAGGTCCACGACCGCTATCTCCGCCATATCAAGGAGTTTCTGGCGCCCAACTACGTGGAATTCATCGGCAAGGAGATCCAGACCGCCTACCTCGAATCCTACTCGGAGTACGGCCAGAACCTGTTCGATCGCTACGTCACCTACGCCGACCTCTGGGTGCAGGACCAGGAATACCGCGATCCGGACACCGGCGAGATTCTCGACCGGGCGGCCCTCAACGACGAATTGGAAAAAATGGAGAAACCCTCCGGCATCAGCAATCCCAAGGACTTCCGCAGCGAGATCGTCAACTTCGTGTTGCGCGCCAGGGCCAACAACGAGGGCCGCAACCCCAAATGGACCAGCTACGAGAAGCTGCGCACGGTGATCGAGAAGAAGATGTTCGCCAGTACCGAGGATCTGCTGCCGGTGATTTCCTTCAACCCCAAAGCGTCGGCGGAGGACAAGCAGAAGCACCAGGATTTCGTCCAGCGCATGATCGAGCGGGGTTACACCGAGAAGCAGGTGCGGCTACTGTCGGAATGGTATTTGCGCGTGCGGAAATCGCAGTGAGTCTCCCATCCCCCATCTCGTCTCTCCCGGCGCCCAAGGGGAGATGTGAGACGCGAAACGGGAGAAGTTGGACGAATCCGGGACCCACCCATGGCCTATCTCATCGATCGCAGACTCAACGGCAAGAATAAAAGCGCCGTCAACCGCCAGCGCTTTATCCAGCGCCACCGCGAACAGATTCGCAAGTCG
The DNA here is from genome assembly GCA_041655035.1 of Porticoccaceae bacterium. Classification (GTDB taxonomy): domain Bacteria; phylum Pseudomonadota; class Gammaproteobacteria; order Pseudomonadales; family Porticoccaceae; genus NAT127. The sequence goes on from JBAZCN010000058.1 coordinate 12,745, forward strand.
GTGCAGGACAGCCTGCGCAACCGCAGCATCACCAACATCGACGGCGGCGAGAAAGTGAGCATCCCCCGCCGGGACACCGACGAGCCCTCGTTCCGCCACGGCCGGGGCGGCAAGGTGACCCATGTGCTGCCCGGCAACCGTGAATTTGTTCCCGGCGACACCGTTCCCCGGCCACCTTCCGGTGGTGGCGGCGCGGGGCGTGGCGCCAGCCCCAACAGCGAGGGGCTGGATGATTTCGTATTCGAGATCAGCCAGCAGGAGTTTCTGGATTTCCTGTTCGAGGACATGGCGCTGCCCAACCTCACCAAGCGGCAACTGACCGGCATCGAGGAATTCAAGACCCGCCGCGCCGGTTTCAGCCCGGTGGGCACCCCCAACAACATCGACGTGCCGCGTTCGATGCGCGCCGCCACCTCGCGGCGCATCGCCCTGACGGCCGGCAAGCGCCGCCAGCTCCGCGAACTGGAAACACAGCTGGCGAGCCTCGGGGACGGCGAGGACAGTTTTACCCGCGAGCGGCGGGCAGATCTCGCGGCGCGCATCGTCGAATTGCAACGGCGCATCGAGCGGGTGTCCTTCATCGACGATTTCGATATCCGCTACCGGCGCTACGAAAAGGTGCCGGTGCCACGCTCCCAGGCGGTGATGTTCTGCCTGATGGACGTGTCCGGCTCGATGGACCAGGGCACCAAGGATCTCGCCAAGCGCTTCTTCCTTCTTTTATACCTGTTCCTGTCGCGCAATTACGACAAGATCGAGGTGGTGTTCATCCGCCACCATACCAGCGCCAAGGAGGTCGACGAGGAGGAATTTTTCTATTCCCGGGAAACCGGCGGCACAGTGGTATCGAGCGCCCTGCAGTTGATGCGCAACATCATCGAGACCCGCTACCCGCCGAGCCTGTGGAACATTTACGGCGCCCAGGCCTCCGATGGCGACAACTGGCCCGATGACAACGGCCACTGCATCGAGCTGATGCAGCAGTTGATTCCCCAGGTGCAGTACTACGCCTATATCGAAATCGCCGCCGCAGGCGAACACCCGCTGTGGCAAACCTACGGCGCCATTCGCCCCAGGTTCGCCGACCGCTTCGCCATGCAGCACATCACCGGCCCGGCCGACATCTACCCGGTTTTCCACGAACTGTTCCGGAAGCAGCAGCCATGAACGCGCCGCCCCCCGTCCCAACACCGATCGACCAGGGCTCGGAATGGACCTTTGCCATCCTCGAGGACTACGAGCGGGAAATCGCGCTCATCGCCCGCGATTTCGGCCTCGACACCTATCCCAACCAGATCGAGGTCATCAGTTCCGAACAGATGCTCGACGCCTATGCCTCATCGGGCATGCCCATCAATTACCATCACTGGTCCTTCGGCAAACGTTTCATCCAGGTCGAAAATCAATACCGCCGCGGCTACTTGGGTCTCGCCTACGAAATCGTCATCAACTCCAACCCCTGCATCGCCTACCTGATGGAAGAGAACACCAGTACCCTCCAGGCGCTGGTGATCGCCCATGCCTGCTACGGCCACAACTCGTTCTTCAAGAACAACTATCTGTTCCGCACCTGGACCGACGCCGGCTCCATCATCGACTACCTGGTGTTCGCGCGAAAATTCATCCGCGACTGCGAGGAGCGCCACGGCATCGAGGCGGTGGAAACCGTGCTCGACGCCTGCCACACGCTGATGGACCACGGCGTCGACCGCTACAAACGCCCCTATCCCATCTCGATGGAAGAGGAAGAGCGCCGCCAGCTGGAGCGGGAAGCGCACCTGCAGCGCCAGGTCAACGACCTGTGGCGCACCATCCCGCCCTCGGGCAAGGACGCCAGCCAACCGGAAGCCGATATCCGCTTTCCCGCGGAACCCCAGGAGAATCTGCTCTATTTCATCGAGAAGAACGCACCGCTGATGGAACCCTGGCAGCGGGAGATCGTGCGCATCGTCCGCAAGTTTTCGCAATATCTGTACCCGCAGCGCCAGACCAAGGTGATGAACGAAGGCTGGGCGACCTTCTGGCACTTCACCATCCTCCAGCAGATGTATAAAAAGGGGTTGTCGAGCGACGGTTTCATGATGGAATTTCTCCAGCACCATACCAACGTCATCTACCAGCCACCCTACGATTCGCCCTACTACTCCGGCATCAACCCCTATACTCTCGGCTTTGCCATCTTCCAGGACATCCGCCGCATCTGCGAAGCACCCACCGACGAGGACCGGTTGTGGTTTCCCGATATTGCCGGCAGCGACTGGCTGGAAGCGGTGCACTTCGCCATGGAAAACTTCAAGGACGAAAGCTTCGTCCTCCAGTACCTGTCACCGAAGGTGATCCGCGACCTCAAACTCTTCGCAGTGTTCGACGACAGCGATGCCGATACGCTGCACATCACCGCCATCCACAACAGCCACGGCTACCAGCTCATCCGCGAGCAACTCGCCGCACTCTATAACCTCGGCGACACCCAGCCCAACATCCAGATCCACCGGGTCGACATTCGCGGCGACCGCGCCCTGACCCTGCGCCACGACATGCACAACAGTCGCCCTCTGGAAGAACAGGAAGTCAGCGAAGTACTCAAGCACCTGCACCAGTTGTGGGGCTTCGACGTTCACCTGGAGTCGGTGATGAATGGCGAAGTGGTCGCCCACTACCATTGTCCGCCGGTAGCGGCGGAGACGGATTGAACGGATGGCCGATGCTTGTCGTCGCCCCCAGGCCGTCGGCGCCAGATCAACAGTGTGCGCTGAGGAACGAAGCGCGCCACCGGGACGGCCCAGCATGGTGCGCTTCGTTCCTCAGCGCACCCTATGAAAAACCCCGCCATCAGCGGGGTTTTGATCATCGCCATCGTGCCGCCTGGCGGTCATGCCATGGACACTTCCGCACCCATATCGCCGAGGAAGTCGCCCTTGCCGAGGTCGACGCCGTTGTGGCGCAGGATGTCGTAGGCGGTGGCGAGATGGAAATAGAAGTTGGGCAACACAAAATTCTGCAGGTAGACGTGCCCGGAGGGAAACGCCATTTTATAGCCGCCGACCACGAAACTGACCGGCCGTGCTTCGCTGCCATCGATCTGGCCGGCGCTGAGCTGGTCGAGGTAGGCGCTGGTTTTTTCGATGCGGGCGAGCAGTTGGTCAATAGTGGTTTCGGTATCCTCGAACACCGGCGGCTCCACCCCGGCAAAGTGGGCTGCGGCATTCTTTGCCTGATCGCAGGCCACCTGCACCTGGCGCGCGAGTGGAAACATATCGGGGAACAGGCGGTCGTTGAGCACCACCGACTGGTCGATCTGCTTCCCGTCGCAGTAGGCCTTGGCCTTGGTGAGGATGCCGGCCAGCGTGTTGATGCCTTTTTTCAGTACCGGCACGGTCAGTGAATACATGGTCAGGGACATTGTTATTGCTCTCCTCGTAGTTAGAGTTGGTCGGGTTCAACGGCGCCAAGCTTACGGAATTTGACCGTCCTCTGCCATCCTCCCAAACGGCGGCGGAGTATCCTGCCGGATTGGGAACCGCAAAAAAAGAGCGCCCGCGGGCGCTCCAGCACCACTCAGCAACTCCATCACGATGCCAGTTTGAGCGCCCGTCCCAGATCGTCGGCGGCATTGCCCAGCGGTCGCAGGTCGAATTTCTCCACCAGAACGGCAAGCAGATTGGGCGTCAGGAAGGCCGGCAGGGTCGGCCCCAGGTGAATATTGCGAATCCCCAGGGACAACAGGGTCAGCAGCACCGCCGCGGCCTTCTGCTCAAACCACGAGATAACCAGCGTCAACGGCAGGTCATTGACGCCGCAGTCGAAAGCTTCCGCCAGGGCCAGGGCGATCTTCAGCGCCGAGTAGGCATCGTTGCACTGGCCCACATCGAGCAGCCTGGGAATGCCGCCGATCTCGCCAAAGTCATGACGGTTGAAACGGAACTTGCCGCAGCCGAGGGTCAGCACCACGGTATCGTCCGGCGCCTGCTCGGCAAAGTCGGTGTAGTAGTTGCGCCCGGGATTGGCGCCATCGCAGCCGCCGATCACGAAGAAGTGCTTGATCGCTCCCTGCCTGACGGCGTCGACCACGGTGCCGGCGACGCCCATCACCGTGTTGCGGGCAAAGCCGTTGGTGATGTATTGCTCGACATGGTCCTCGCCAAACCCCGGCTCGGCAAGCGCCGCCGCGATAGCCGGGCTGAAGTCGCCATCGCGAATATGGGCGACCCCCGGCCAGCCCACCGGACCGCTGGTGAAGAGCCGATGCTGGTAGTGGTTTTCGAACGGGTCCATCAGGCAGTTGGAGGTCATCACCACGGCGCCCGGGAACCTGGCGAATTCGTCTTTCTGGTTCTGCCAGGCGGTGCCGTAGTTGCCGACCAGATGCGGGTATTTCTTCAGCCCGGGATAGGCGGTGGCGGGCAGCATCTCGCCGTGGGTGTAGACGTTGATGCCCTTGCCCTCGGTCTGCTTGAGGATCGACTCCAGGTCCACCAGGTCGTGGCCGCTCACCAGGATGCAGTGGCCCTTGACCGGCGTCACCCGCACCCGGGTGGGCTCGGGATGACCGAAGCGCTCGGTGCCGGCGGCGTCGAGCAGGCCCATGATGCGGAAGTTGAGCTGGCCGATGGCCATGGCGGCCGCCAGCAGTTGGTCGATATCCGTCGGCCGGCCGGCGAGAAAATCCAGCTGCCCCATCATCTCCCCGTAGATACTGTCGTCTTCCTTGCCGAGCACCTGGGCGTGCTCGGCATAGGCCGCGCAGCCCTTGAGGCCGTACAACAGCAACAGCCGCAGGCCGATGACATCGTCGCCCACCGCGGCGCGGTCGGCCTCGAGATTGGCCATGCCGGCCGCGGCCAGCTGGGCTTCGCGGCCGGCCGGCGGCATCCAGGTCGCGGCGCCGGCAAGCTCCTCGCGTGCCAGTCCCCGCTCGGCGCAGGCGTTCTCGTACAGTGTCCGGGCCTCGTCGCGCACCGCCACCGCGTCGCGGATCAGCTCGTCGAAACGCCCGGCATCGAAGTTGACGTTGGTCAGGGTGGTGAACAGGGCGTAGTTCACGAACCGGTTCACCCGGGGCGATGCCGCGCCCAGCCGGCTGGCCCGGGCGCCGTACATGGCGATGCCTTCGATCAGATAGACCAGCACGTCCTGCAGGTCGGCGGTGGTGGCGTCCTTGCCGCAGACACCGCGGGCCAGCCGGCAACCGTCGGCGCGGTGGGAGGAGCGCAAGGTCTGTTCGCATTGTATACAAAACATGGGGCTATCCTCGTTAGGTGGCGCCGCCGGGAGGTTGCGCCACATGTTGTCGTTGTCGTCATCCGGCGGGGTCGGATGCGGGCACGGTTGTCCCGATCTCCTGGCAAGATTTCCACAGGCGGGGCGGCGGGGTGTTGATCTGGATTAAACAA
>JBAZCN010000059.1:0-17945 GCA_041655035.1 Porticoccaceae bacterium
AGGCGGGCGGTTGCCTCCCCCATGCCGCGGGCTCCACCGGTAATTATTGCGACCTTGTCATGCAGGCGACCCATTGCTGCTCCTTGGTGGTGGCTGAAAACTCGATAGCTGCCAGCTCCATCGATGCTGGCCCAATCCGTGCTGGCTCAGTCGACGGTTATCACGACCTTGCCGATATGTTCAAAGGAATCGAAATAACGGCAGGCATCGACGATTTCGTCAAGGCCATAGCGCCGCGCGATGACGGGACGCAGATAGCCGCCGGCGATGCCATCGCGGATAAATGCAACGGCCCGTTTGTTGCGTTCGGGGTCATCATCGAGATACATGGCATAGCCGTGTATGGACAGATTGTTCTGTATCACCGGCGCCAGCGGAAAGGGGGTCGGGTGGGGCGAGAGCACGCCGTAGATCACCAGGGTGCCATAGGGTGCCGTCAGCTCGGCAAGTTCGGCGAGAGCGGGGCCCGCAACCGGATCGAATACCAGGTTCGCGCCTTTTCCTCCGGTGATTTCCCGCACCCGCTGCGCGATATTCTCCTCATCACTGACAATGACGTGGCGTGCGCCCAGCTCGCCCAGTTGCGCAGCCTTGTTGCGGTGCCGGGTGACAGCCACGGAAATGCCGCCAACCATATTGACCATCTGGATCGCGGCAATGCCGACGCTGCTGGAAGCGGCGGTGATCAGTACGGTATCGCCGGGCTTCAGCCTGGCGAGATCGACCAGGCCGCCATAGGCGGTTATATAGGCACACCACAGGCCGGCGACTTCCCCGGCGGTCAGCTCGGGAGGGCTGTGCACGACCCAGGACGCGGGAACCGTCAGCGCTTCGCCCCAGGCGCCGAATTCATTGGCTTTCATGGTGTTCATCAGGCTCACGGCATCACCGCGTGCAAACTCCGATACATTGGCGCCGACGGCTTCGACAATGCCGGCGGCTTCCATGCCGAGTCGCGAAGGGAGCCGGGGTTTCAAGGGGTGCAAGCCACCGAGAAACATCAGTTCTGCGCGGTTCAGGCCGAACGCCTGGACACCGATGGTTATTTCATCCGGGCCGGGCGGGGGCGTTGGCACATCTTCGACGCACAGCACTTCCGGACCGCCGGTTTCATAAAAGCGCATGACTTTCGCCATGTTTTCTCCTCCGGCGGTGAACGAACTTCACGCCGGTCTGATGGCCATGATGAACGGTGATTGGATCACTCCCGGCGAAGACACACAAATTGAACAAGTCTGGTATCTCAGCCATCAGCGTCGAGTATCGGCCATCTCCGGCAAGCGGGAGTGGCGGATTTGTCCGCAGGCGCAGCGGTGGGAGAGCCAATCCGGCCGGGAGCCGGATTATCAGGTGGAATCGCTCGTTGCCAGCGGGACGATATGGCGGCTTCGGGTTGTCGACGTCTGATGCGTATCAGGATGATCCAAAACTTGTCCTGTCAATGCAGTATTTCGCAAAGCTGGTTCTGGACGCGAAGCATCAGCGGGAGAAATGTTCCGGTCAGTTTATCCTTTGCGGCGCGGCTTGACTGCATGCCGACATTGAGCGCGGCAACCGTTTTCCCCGCGGTGTTGCGGATCGGCACGGCAATGGACGACAGGCCGGTTTCCAGCTCCTGGTCGATAATGGCGTAGCCACTGGCTCTTATCCTTTCGAGTTCTTTCATCAGCACGTCGATATCGGTGATGGTATGTTGGGTAAGGGGTACGCGATTACTGCGCGCCAGTACATCGTATGCTTCTTCCGCTGCCAGATTGGCCAGCAGGACCCTGCCCATGGACGTACAGTAAGCGGGAAGCCGCGAGCCGGGGTTGAGATTGATCGACATCACCCGGCGTCGGCTTGCGCGGGCTATGTAGATGATATCGATCCCATCGAGAACGGCGGACGAGCACGACTCGTCCAGTTGTTCCGCAAGTGATTCGAGAGAGGGCTGCAGCAATTGCGGCAGCGACGCGTTGAGGTACGACTGGCTCAACAGCAGGACCTTGGGCGTAAGCTTGAAGCGCCGGCCTTCGGCAAGCGCATAGCCACTGTTGACCAGAGTGAGGATACAGCGGCGTGAAGTCGCACGGTCCAGGCCGGTCAACTGCGCCACTTCGGCAATGGTGAGCGGCTCCATGGCGGTGCTGAACGTCTCTATGACCTTCAATCCCTTGGCAAATCCCCCCATCCCGTCTGCCTTTGGCGGGGTTTTCCCCGCCCCCGTGGCGGTACCGCTCGGTGTCGAATTGCTTGGCATTGTTTCCTCCACGGTGGACAGGTGTCGTCGATCTTCAAAATTATCTTGACAGATTATTCGCGACTGGTCAGTATTTTACTATATAGCACAAGTGTGCGATATTGTAACAGAATAATAAGGAGGCTGGGTTGTCACAGTTGATGAGCCTGGAAGCGATGATCGCTGGCCATGTAGAAGACGGAGATACCGTTGCCCTGGAGGGCTTTACCCATCTCATTCCCTATGCGGCGGGTCACGAAATCATTCGCCAGGGTCGCAGGAACCTGGAACTGGTGAGGATGACGCCGGACATTCTTTACGATCAGATGATCGGGATGGGTATCGCGCGGGCAATGAAATTCTCGTGGGGTGGAAACCCCGGTGTCGGCTCGTTGCACAGGTTCAGGGACGCCATCGAAAATGGCTGGCCTGCGCCGCTCGAGATCGAAGAGCACACCCATGCTGCGATGACCTGCGCCTACGATGCGGGGGCGGCGAATCTTCCCTTTGGCTTGTTGCGGGGGTACCTGGGGACGGACCTCCCCAAGGTGAATGGAAATATCCGCTGGGTCACCTGTCCGTTCACCGATGAAACCCTGGCAGCGGTGGCGGCCATCAGGCCGGATGTGGCCATTATCCATGCGCAGCGCGCCGACCGTCACGGCAACGTCATGCTCGAGGGAATCATCGGCATTCAGCGGGAGGCGGTGCTCTCGGCAAAAAAAGCGCTGGTGACGGTTGAAGACATTGTCGATGACTTCGGCGAACGCAGTCCCAATGCCGTGATATTGCCGGGCTGGGCGCTGACCGCGATATCGCTGGCGCCTGGCGGTGCGCATCCCTCCTATGCGCACGGCTACTACAAACGCAGTAATAGTTTCTATGTCAGCTGGGACGAAATCTCCCGGGATCGGGAAAAATTCCTCACCTGGATGGATCAGAACGTCATGAATAGAAATATCCATGGCAGTGCGGAACAACTGTCGGGATAGGAGGCGAGGCGTAGATGAACGCAACAGCAGAACAAACAGCCACTCCCGCTGAAATGATGACCATCGCGGCGTCCCGCGAACTGGCGAATGACGATATCTGCTTTGTCGGTATCGGCGCGCCGTCGGCGGCCTGCAATCTCGCGCGGCTGCTCCATGCCCCCGATATCACCTTGATATATGAGTCGGGGACCATCGGCACCAGGCCAGATGTATTGCCTCTTTCCATCGGCGACGGCGAGCTCTGTGAAACCGCGCTGACCACCATATCGGTGCCGGAAATGTTTCGCTATTGGCTGCAGGGTGGACGCATTACCGTGGGTTTTCTGGGGGCCGCCCAGATCGACCGCTACGCCAACCTGAACACGACGGTCATCGGCGATTATCACCAGCCGAAAGTCAGGCTGCCCGGGGGCGGTGGCGCGCCGGAAATCGCGGCGCACTGCGCAAAGACGCTGATCACGATGTCTCTCAACGCAAGGGCGTTTGTAGAGCGGCTGCCATTTATCACCTCGATGGGTTTCGGTGAAGGAGGTGATCACCGCAGGCGTCTTGGGATCACCACCGCAGGCCCCAAGAAAGTGATCACCGAAATGTGTGTCATGGAGCCTGATGAAGAAAGCAAAGAGCTGAGGGTGACGGAAATCTATCCCGGTATCGAAGCAAGCAATCTCCTCAGGGCGTGCGGCTGGCCGCTGAAGATCTCGGCGGCCTTGGTGGAAACGCCGCCGCCAACGGCTGAGGAGTTGGCCACCTTGCGATATCTGCAAGAGAAAACGCGTATCGCCCACGGTCAACAGTGATGGTAATCCCGGTGACTAACGGCGATGGGCAGAGGCTGGGGAATGAGCAAGGGTTGGGGCGATAGGCATGCGCGAAGTGTATCTCTGTGACGGTATCCGCACCCCGATAGGACGTTTCGGCGGTGGTCTGGCGAGTGTTCGCGCCGACGATCTCGCCGCGCTGCCGCTCCGTGAATTGATGCGCCGCAATCGCTCGGTGCAATGGGATCAGCTTGACGAAGTGTGCCTCGGGTGTGCCAACCAGGCGGGGGAAGACAATCGCAATGTCGCACGCATGGCATCCCTGCTGGCGGGCCTGCCGGAGTCGGTGCCGGCGGTGACCGTGAACCGTCTTTGTGCTTCCGGCCTGGAGGCCATCGGTTACGCCTTTCGCATGATTGCAACAGGGGAAGCCGATCTGGTGCTGGCCGGGGGCGTCGAATCGATGACTCGCGCCCCGTTGGTGATGGGCAAGAGTGACCAAGCCTATTCCCGTGCGCAGCAGGTGCAGGATACCACCATAGGCTGGCGCTTTATCAACCCGGCGTTCAAGGCCGAATTCGGTGTCCACAGCATGCCGGAAACGGCGGATAACGTTGCCAGGCAATTCATGGTGTCACGGGCGGATCAGGATGCCTTTGCCCTGCGCAGTCAGCAGCGGGCGGCGCGGGCCGACGCCGAGGGCTTTTTCGCCCGGGAAACGATGGCGGTCACAGTTGCCGACGGGAAAAAAAATGTGCTTTTTGCCCGTGATGAGCACCCGAGACCTCGAACCACCATTGACAGCCTTGCTGCACTGGCGCCGCTGAACGGGCCGGAAGGCACGGTGACAGCCGGCAATGCCGCGGGGCTCAACGACGGCGCCTGTGCCGTGATCCTGGCGTCGGAGGATGCCCTTGGAACTCATGGTCTGCAACCCAGAGCGAGAGTGCTGGGAATGGCCAGCGCGGGTGTGGAGCCCCGGATCATGGGCATCGGCCCTGTCCATGCGGTGTCCAGGCTACTGGGCAGGTTGAAAATGGACATCAGCGATTTTGATCTCCTGGAAATCAATGAAGCGTTTTCCGCCCAGGTGCTGGTATGCCTGCGCGGGATGGGGTTGCCGGATGATTGTCCATGGGTAAACCCCAATGGTGGCGCGATTGCTCTTGGTCATCCCTTGGGTATGAGCGGTGCCCGGCTCGCGCTCACAGCTGCACATACATTGCAGCAAACAAACGGCAAGTATGCATTGGCCACCCTGTGTGTTGGTGTCGGACAGGGCTTGGCCCTGGCGCTTGAGCGGGTGTAGTTGGAGTCAGCAAGATCATATTTGCCCACAAACTGAGTCTATTGACATTGAATAATGACAGGATGGGACTTGATGATGAATACAGACAGTTTGCCGAAACCGAGCACACTAGAAGGCGTGGTCGAGCTGGAAACCAAAGGCCATTGGGGCACCCTGCAGATCAACAGCTATTTGTGGCAAGAGCCTCGCGAATCGATCTTCAAGTCGGACACGGCGATATTGAATTTCGTTCTGGCGAGGAAAGAGGCCGATCTGGAAGGGTGTTACCTTGAAGCCTCGAAGCTCCATTACCGGCAGATCGGCGACATTCTGCTGATGCCTCCCGATTTTACCTTGCACAGTCGGTGGGGCAGCGGCATGCGTCGCTCCATGTGTTACGTGCCGGATACCAAGGCCTTCAGCGACATGTTCGATATAGAGTGGGGCGATCCGGAACTGATGGCGAGTCTCGATATCAATAACGTCGCGGTCCGGGCAATTCTCCTGCGCCTCTTTCAGGAAATACAGAGGCCCGGTTTTGCTTCCGACATCATGATTGAATCGATGTGCGCCACCCTGGTGGTGGAGCTTTACCGATATTTCAGCGCGTATAATCTCGATGAGAATACGCAGGGATCAGGCTTTAGCGGCGAGCAGATACGGAGGATCCGCGAGCGCTTCGAAGCGGGTGAATCCCCCAGTGTCGCCGACCTGGCGAAGGACCACGCCATGAGCATACGGCATTTTTCAAGGCTCTTCCGCCGCAGCACGGGGCAGACCCTGAGGGACTTTGCCGCATCCGTGCAGATCGAGCGCGCCAAGGCGCTGCTCAGCGAAAGACAAATGCTGATCAAGCAGGTGGCCTACCACTGCGGGTTCAGAAGCACCACGGCCTTTTCCTTTGCCTTCCGCCGGGAGTCGGGGTTGACCCCCCAGCAATACAGAGAATCAGTGCTGCACTGATCGCTGCCAGGGGATTGTCCAGGGCCAGCCGGTGATCGGTGTGGCACCGCGCCGAGCGGGTTGAAGGCCTCAGCGGGTTGAAGAGCTGAGCTGGTTGAAGAGCTAGGCGGGTTGAAGACCAAAGTCATAGCGCAGTTCGAACCATTCTCCAGGCAGCGTTCTGCCATCCGGAGCGGTATCGTCGCGATGTAACACAAACTCCCTGATCAGCGAGCTTTTGACGCCGAACACCGCATCGGAACCGAGATACTGGTCGCCACTGGCGAAAACATGGGTCACCAGTTTCTGATAGCCGGGGGCCTGAATCATGAAATGGACGTGTTCCGGGCGATAGGGGTGGCGTCCCTGGGCCCTCAGCATGTCGCCGACAGGGCCATCGGTGGGAATCGGGTAGGGCGATGGCTTTACAGTCCATAGCTGGAACGAGCCGTCCGGCCCGGTGCGGAAGCGCCCCCGCGCCGCCAGCCCGCCCGTTTTGTCCAACTGCTGGACATCGTAAAAGCCTGCTTCATCGGAGTGCCAGACGTCGACAACGGCATCGGCAATCGGCGCGCCGCTGGGCGATCGGACTGTGCCGCAAATATAGAGCGGTGTGCCTTCGAGATTCCCGCGGATATCGTCGCCGTTGGAAAACTCCGGTGGTGGAACGTAGAAGGGGCCAAAAACAGTGGTTTCAGTGACCCGGGGCTGGCTGGGGTGGTTGATCGAATCGACGAGTGTCGAAACTCCCAGGGTATCTGAAAGCAGGATATATTCCTGGCGCTTGTCATCGCATTTCTGTCCGGTGTCGGTCAGGAAGCGTATCCCCGCTTCCCACTCCGCTTCGCTGGGCCGCACTTCGCGGATAAAGGCGTGAAGGTGGCGCACCAATGCCTCGCCGATCTGCCTGGCCCTGGGGGTTTTACTGTTCCGGAGACTGGCCAGAACGGCTTCTGTTATTGTTGTCTCGTTCAGATCACTCATGCGTTATTCCTGTCAGGTCTGTGGTGTCTCCCCGGCCCAGGCCCTGCGTATCAACTGTTCGACGGCGGGGATTTCTATCGGGCGGGGGTTGGGGTAAACATTACTGCCCGCCTGTCTCGCGGCGATGGCGATGCCGGACTCCGGCATGCCGAGATCCCGCAGCGACAGAGGGGCGCCAAGGCGTCTGCAGAATTCATGCATCGCCGCGGCGGGGTTGCCTGGACGCGCCAAAATCCCGGACAGACGGGCCATGGCGGCGGGGGCCGCGGGCAGATTGTAGGCAATGGCATGGGGCAGAATGACGCTGTGGGTTTCGGCATGGGGCAGACCAAAGCTGCCGCCAAGGATATGGCAGAGCTTGTGGTGAATGCCCATTCCCGCCTGCGCCAGGCAGGTGCCACACAGCCAGGCGCCGTACAGTGCCTGGCTGCGCGCCTCGCTGTCCGCCGGGTTGTCCCGGATAGCTGGCAGCGCCTCCAGTAGTGAGCGGATACCTTCGTCGGCCAATAGCGAGGTGATGGGGTTGGCATCCGCCGCATAGAGTGCTTCAACCGCGTGGGCCATGGCGTTGAGCCCCGAGGGGATGGAGACGTCCACCGGCAACCCCAGGGTCAGGTTGACATCGTAGATGACGCTTTGAGGTAGTAGCCGGGGATTGCGAATGGTGGTCTTTACGCCATTTTCCGTTTCACCCAGCACCGGAGTCATTTCCGACCCGGCATAGGTGGTGGGGACAGCGATCTGGGGCAATTGTGTCCGCAGCGCAATCGCCTTGCCCAGGCCGGTGGTGGACCCTCCGCCAATGGCGACGACGCCGTCGGCATGTAACCGGTCCGCGAATTCAACGGCCCTGGTGGTGACATCCACGGGCGTATGCATCACCGCCTCGCAAAAAAGGCCCGCGACTCTATCGTCGAGAATGTCCCTGACCCTTTCTGCGAGATGTCTGTGGTTCCGGGTGGACAGCACCAGCACCCGGGTCAGTTGCAGGCGATCCACCTCGGCCGGCAGGTTGTGCAGGGTATCGACGCCAAACAGCACGTGATAGGGCAAGGTTTCGAACTTGAATGACTGCATTGTAATCCACGGTAACGATTGCGGTTGACAGTATGTCAGAACAGAACAGTATGTCAGAACAGAACAGTATGTCAGAACATAAGTCCTCAGAACATAAAGGGCGGCATGACGTTGGGTTCGATGCCGACGATCGCCCGGCCGTAGACCTCGTAGCCGACATTGGGGATATTGGCGAAATGCCGGGCCGCGACATTGAAGTCGGCCCAGTAGCGCGACGCCGGGTTGGCGCGGTTGAACGCCGACGAGCCGGCGATGAACATCAGCCACTGCACCGATTCTTCCATGATCCGGACCGCATAGGACCCCAGCGCCTTGTTCCTCGCCCGCTCGGCGTCGCTCATCCGGTACCGCTTCAGGGCCGCCAGGTCGATCTCGCGGGTGGCCGTTTCCAGCAGCAGCCGCGCCGTATCCAGCTTCACCGCCGCTTCCCCGATATCCCGCACCGCCGCCTGGGAATCGATCTGCCGGCTGAACAGCGTGCCCACCATGGGGCGCGTCCCGGCGGCCGCGATCACCACCTCGAACAGCGCCTCGGCGGCGCCCAGCAACACCCCGGCGCAGGTTCTGTGGACCAGCGGGAGCTGGCCAAAATAGTCCGATGGCGCGCCGAAATGTGTCTTGCCCGGGGCCACGTAGTCGAAGGATCGCGCGGCGTGCACCATCAGGTGCTCGGGCACGAACACGTCGTCCACCGACGCCGTGTCGGAGCCGGTGCCCTGCAGGCCGGGCACCTCCCAGGTGTTGTGGAGGGTGAACTCGCGGGTCGGGATATAGCAGAAATTGCCGGGGACCTCCCGGCCGTCGGGGTGAACGATCTTCACGCCCCACTGGCCCCAGGTGGCGAGGCGGAAGCCGGAGGCATAGCCCCACCTGCCGCTCACCCGGTAGCCGCCGTCCACCGGCCGGGCCGTACCGGGGGGGTTGAATACGCCGATGATGCGCGGCACGCCGTTGGCAAACAGGGCTTCCTGGAGCGCGTCGGAGCCGAGGGTGGTCACCCAGGTGGTGCCGTTGACGATCTGGGATACCCAGGCCACGGAAGGATCGCCCTTGGCGAGTTCGGCGCTGATGCGGAGCATGCCGGTGGCAGAAATGCCGCGCCCGCCGAGGCGCGTGGGGACGACGATTTTCCAGATATCGAGGGGGTCGAGTGCGGACAGCAGGGTATCGGTTGGGGTGCGGGCGGCCTCGGTGGCGGCGGCCTCGCGCTGGAGCAGGGGCCTGAGTTCCCTGATGGCGTCGATAATGCGGCTTTCATCCTCATCGCAAAAGCGCCATTCCTGCTGTGCGCGGTGCTGGTCGAGCATACTGCTGGTCATCGGGTTTCTCCGGTTTTATCGGTATTGGTCATGGAATCGGGGTTTGCTCCCTGACCGTGAAGCGTCATGCTCCCTATTGGCCAACCGAAACCATTGCGCAGGTTTATCTGGTGTCTGTCCACGGCAAGCTGGTCACGGACAGCTGCGCCTGTAGAGCCCGCCTGCAGAACAACCAGGCTATCCCCTGACATGGGGAATGATTTCCGCCGCAACCCAACGCAGGAAATCGAGATAATCCTCCAGCCCGGAAATACCCGGAGGCAACGGCACTATGGTCTCGGTGACCCCAAGGCTTTCGAGCCAACCGATCTGGTCGATCATTATTTGTGCATTTTTGCTTCCCGATGATCGCGGGTCATCGAGGATTTCATGCCGGGAGCCGACATTGAGCATTTCAAGGTGAAAAAATACGTCGATATCGCGACCGTCGTACTCACCTTGGGATTTGATAAAATCTATACATTCCGGGAACTCGTCCGGGGGAGTACGAAACGGCGACCAGCCGTCGCCGAATTTCGCTACACGCCTGAGCACCGCCGCCGCGTCACCGCCCAGCGATATTGGCAGTTTCGGCGACTGCACAGGCTTTGGCGCGAACCCGACGTTCCGGAAGCTGACAAACCGTCCTTCAAATTCGGGATCGTCCGACGTCCATAATTCGATCATCGCCGCCAGATATTCATCGGCCATTGCGCCGCGCTGGTCAAACGGTACGCCCAGCAAATCGAATTCTTCCTCCAGCCAACCGACACCGAACATCGCCGCGGCGCGACCATCGGACAGCCAGTCCAGGGTGGACCAGGCCTTTGCCTGCACGATCGGATTCTGCAGCGGCAGAATCGATACCGAGGACGACAGTTTGATATTGTCCGTCATGCCCGCGATGTACCCCAGCGCCACCGTCGTATGAAGATAGTGATCGCCGGATAATTCGAGGTGCGATTTCGGGATAACGAAATGCTCGCCCAGCATGCACTTGTGAAAGCCGAGCTCGTCGGCCAGAGACAGCGCAGTGCCGACGTCCGCGCCAGTCAATCCGTACTCCCACTTCTGGCTCATTGCCGCAACGTGCATGCTGTTGGGAACCGTTATATTTATTTTCATTGCCTTTGACCCGGTAGCGCGATGATTTTCCCCGGAGGGCCTTTATCCCGACGCAGTCACAAAAATCAGATACCGGCGCCGCCATCCACCAGCAGTGAGACGCCGGTGACATAAGATGCGCGCCGCGAACACAGCCATACAACCGCTTCGGCCTGTTCTTCAGCGCTGCCCATCCGCCCCATCGGCATGGCCTGGGTCCACTCTTCGAAGGAAATGCCGGTGCCCGCCATGCCGCGCTCCATCATCGGTGTCCAGGTCACCCCCGGCAGCAGCGCGCTGACACGGATATTCCGGGCGGCGAAGTCAGCTGCCGCGACTTTACTCAGGCCGAGAACCGCATGCTTGGACGCCATATAGGTGGCCATACCCTTCTGCGTCTGGTGCGTTGCTGCCGAGGACGTATTGACTATGGACCCGCCGCCACCGCGAAGCATGGCCGGGATCTCATATTTCATCGCCAACCAGACACTTTTGGCATTGATGTCCATGACCGAATTCCACTCCTCCTCGGTACAGTCCACCACATTGGTGAATCGGCCGGTGACTCCCGCATTGTTGAAGGCGATGTCGAGGCCGCCATACCGCTCGAGCACGGCGTCCACCATCGCCCTGTTGTCATCGGCAAGGGCGACATCCACCCGCAGGAACGAAGCCGTGCCACCGGCAGCAGAAATCGATTGCGCAACTTCGGTTCCCTTGTTCTGATCGATATCGGCGACAAGCACCTTTGCGCCTTCTTCGGCGAAGCGTATTGCAGTCGCTCGACCGATGCCCGATGCACCGCCGGTGACTATCGCAACCTGATTTTCAAAAAGACCTTGCATTGCTTGCCTCCCGCACATCTATGCGAACACACTTGCTGTCGTGGAGTCCGGTCCCGCGGGGCGAACCCTGTCAGTTGCCAAATCGGTAGCTGACTTCAAGCCCGTACATTCGCGGCTCCTGATAAAACATGGTGTACAGTCCCAGCGAGTCCGTCGTTGCGCCACCGGCATAGGGTGAATCGTCATCGAGGACATTGCGCATGAAGAACCCCAGGTCAACCCCGCTATTGGCGATATTGCTCCAGTCCAGACGCAGGTTCAGCAGGTCATAGGAGGGCAATTCTCCAGTCGCAACATGGTATGAATCCTGCCAGTAGTAATCGATATTGAATGCCACCTGGCCATCGAGGGGCTGGATGGGCAGAAGCCAGCGGGCGGCAATGGCCGTGGCCCATTGCGGGGTGGCCTGCTTGAGGGTGGTTGAAGCGTCGAGCCCGGGGATGGGTGGCAGCGATTCCTTATCCGTTTGCTGGTGAAGATACGCGACAGTATGGGTAATGGTCAGATTATCCAGAATCTCGGCAATCAGTTCACTTTCGAAGCCCCTCAGGGTTCTCTCGCCGATATTGATCGCCAGGGAGCTGGCCTGTGGCGACCCAAGGTCTGTCGAAGGCACGACATTGGAGGCGTTGAACGCCGTCAACACATTGGAATACTTGCTCTCGTAGACGGCAATATTGAATCGCAGGGGCACATCGCCGAGGGCAAAATCGGACTTCAAGCCCACTTCTATGTCCTTGATTTCCTCAGGCCCATAAAGCTGGTATGGCGCCAGCACGGCGCTCGCCGGCGTGTTGAACAAGGGGGCGTTGATGCCGCCTTCCCGATACCCTTTGCGGCGCGCCACATAGGCAAACAGGGCATCATTTATCTGCCAGTCGATACCCAGATTCCAGGTGCTGGCATACTCTGTCGTCTGGATCGTGCTGCCGTCGGGATGGGTTTTACAGGCACCGGCACTTACCGGGGGCTGTGGATCGATGACGATAGTGGTATTGCCCGCGGATACCGCGCACACCTCGCTATCCGTCTCGTTATAGCGATATCCGGCAACCAGCCTGACACCGCCAAGCACTTCGTAGCCGACCTGGGCAAACGCCGCCTTGTTGGTCTTTTCCGTATAGGCGTGTACCCACGGCGCTGTCGGAAAGATAATCGGGAACAGGTCGCCGTTGGGTCCGTCTGGCTCTTCATCGATATAGAATGCGCCGATCAAGTAATTCAGCTTGTCGTCCAGCGCCTCGCCAAACAGGTGAAACTCGTTACTGAGTTGCTTGGTATTTGTGCGCATGGTCGCGGTGATAACACCGAAAGGCGACCATGGCAGGCCATCGGCATTGACGTCACTGTCGACATGCACTTCACGGTAAGCGAGGATATTGCGCAGTGTGAAGGGGCCGACATCCCATTCGGTGCGGTTGGTCACTCCCCATAACTCACGATACAGGTTGGGCGCATATTCAGACGCGGTTTTATAGGGTCCCCACGCCTTTTGCTGAATCAGGGCATCATCGAGATCCGCATCCGGCCTGAAGCCCGTACAAGGCGCGGGATTGAAAACCGGATCGAAATCCTTGCAGTTCCAGACCGGAGCCAAGGGCAGCCAGCTTCCCGGCTGGAAGGTAAGATCAGGGGGAGTGGTCAATGGTATGCCCGGCGCCCTGGCCAGGCCATCGTCGAGGACTTTCGTCAATACACTGGCGGCTCCGGCTTCCCTGGCTTCCATGTAGTCGTAGATGGTGGTATTGGAGAAACTGGCCGTGGGTTCGATAAGCAGCGAGACGCGGTAGGAATCCCGGTGTACATCGTCCATATCGTCACCGACGCCGAGATTCTTGGTGTATCCGTCCCTGCGCGATACCTTGCCACCGACCCGGAGCGCCACCTTGTCTTCGACAAGAGGGATATTCACGGCGCCTTCGACATCCTTGAAGTCGTGATTTCCGCCACTTGCCTTGAGGTAGCCGCCAAAGTGATGGGAGGGCGCCTGAGGCGTGATGACGACCGCCCCGCCCAGCGCATTGCGCCCGAACAGGGTACCCTGCGGCCCTTTCAAAACCTGTATGCTCGCCAGGTCGAATGTCGGGATATTCGATCCCTTGTAGCTGAGCGGCACGTCGGCGAAGTAATTGATCACCGCGCTCGGGGCCGTGCCGATCGGAATCCGGCTGAGCCCGCGCAATACCACGTTCATATTGCCGCCGTCCCCCTGATGCACGAAGCGGATGCCGGGAGCAATGCGGGTCAGGTCGCCCAGTTCGCGGACGTTTCTGTCCTCCAGCATCTGGGTACTGAAGGCATTCACCGAGACAGGCACCGTTTGCGCACCTTCTTCGCGCCGGGTCGCGGTGACGATGACCTCTTCGATCATTCTTGCCGCCGGCGCTGTCGACTCCTGGGACAAGGCCTGCGCGGACACTGAAATGCCCAGCGCAACCAAGGTACTCGATGAGATGATTCTGGTAAGCATTATTTGCTCCAACGCTATTTATTGGTTTTATCAATGAATCATGCCGGGTTTTCCGATACCTTATATCAACTGCTTTTGGTGATACCTCTTCCCATTATTTTTTGCCGGCAATGCAGGAAAAAATCCGGGCATCACAGGGCGATTCATGTGGTTGGTGGATTTTTACAGCCCTGGCCGTGCCGCCAGTAAATGTTCTACCACTGTCTCCGGCGCACCGACATGGACCATATGGTCACAGTCACCATCGAGGTCGATCACATTCCAGCCCAGATCGCGGGCACGCTGGTGCATGGGCTTCATCATGGTGTGGGGTACCGTCAGGTAGTCGACAGGACAATCGATGTCATTTGCCCCGACGGAGACCGGATCGACGTTGCAACTCAAAGGCATGTCGGTCAAATGCCGGAACACCCACGCATCGCGGTCCACCGACATTCGTTGCGGCTCGACGTCGGCCATTGCCCTCACCTGGTCCGGCACCCCGGCTCCTACCGGACCTTCCCCGCGGGCCAGTAACTTGGCCATCTCCTGCGCTTCGCCGCGGGACATGAAGCCAAGTGCCTCGGCAACGCACTCCCCAGCCCGGAGAACGATGGCATCGATATAGACTATTCTGCTGATACGTTCGGCAGCAGCGCGCTGGATGCCTGGTGCAACGACACCGGCGTAGCTGTGAGCGACGAGCACCGCCTCTTCCACCTCCTCGCATTCGAGCAGGTTCACCACGTCGCTGACATGTGTCGAATTGGTGATGGAGCGGGATATCAGGTGAATCCGTTCGCCAAAACCGGTAAAAGTGGGAGCATGGACCCCGTGCCCACGCTCCCGCAGCCCTTCGGCCACGAACTTCCAGACCCACCCCCCCATTCCACCGCCATGAAGCAATACATAGGTCGTCATAGCGGGTTCCTCAGCGTGCTATTTGTACGGATCTACCGGCTGCAGGTTATCGGGGATGACACCAATGGCCATGAACATGTTCAGCACGTCGGCAATACTGAAAAGGCGCCAGATCTTGCCTTCCTTGAATTTCAGGATCGAAAACCACTCGACACTGATTTCCTGGCCCCTCGGCGGAACGCCCATATAAGGGCCACCGGTTTGTTCGCCGACATGGTGGCAGTACACCCAGATCTCATCATCGCCCTTCGCCAGCGCGTCCTTGATACGATAGTGTGACGGCGGGAAGGTCTTGTAGAGATTCATTGGCGAGGTCTTCCACGACTGGTAACTGTTCAGATCGGGCCGATTGGGATTGTGATAGGTCATTTCGGGATGGAAATACTGGTCCATCCTTTCATCGAAGTGATTGGCGTTCATCGCATTCAGAACATTTTTCCAGATTGTCACATTCTGCTTTTGACGTTCGGTCAAATGGGTCAATGAATCGATATCCACATGATCTTTGATCTCAATAGCCATTTGGCATTCTCCTCTGATTTACATTCTTTAACCTGTTGGCATGGAGCACAGCGCCAGTGGCCATGCAGCATCTGCATAGTCACTCACTTTGAGTCAGCCGTTCAACCGCCAGCGACATGCAGGATCGGACATCCCGTATATTTGATCGGACAGTCCCGCATGATCCGTGCCCCCCGCCGGCCGACGACCATTTCGCCGTGCCGACGCCGGCCCTGTGCCGTTGCTTACAGGCTCTTTGTTTATAAGCTCTCTGTTTACAGAGCTAGCCGTGCAACAACCGATGATCAATGGCCACCATGTCCGATGGGCATATCCTATGGCCGCTACTGCATAGAATTTACAGTGGGATTGATGCCCCGGATAACCTACATTCCATCCAGGACGCCATCCCAATCAGTAGAGATCGCCTCACATGAAGCCCGATGCTTTTTGCCTGTCTGACGGTACGACCCTCGATGCCCTGATCAACACCGATACCCGAGAAGTCTCGATGAGAGTGCTGTCCGACGCGGAAATCTATAATCTGGAGATGGACAGGATATTTGGCAAGGCCTGGATTGTCCTTGCCCATGCCAGTGAGATCCCCAACCCCGGCGACTATGTAACCCGCGATTTGGGCCAGGACCCCGTTATCGTGACCCGGGACAAAGATGGCCGGATTCATGTGTCGCTGAACATCTGCCCCCATCGGGGCATGCGTGTCTGTACGGCTGAAGCGGGCAACACCGGCATTCATCGCTGCAACTATCACGGCTGGGCTTTTCGCAGTGATGGCAGCTTTGTGGGCGCGCCGGTTGAGCGCGAGAAAATGCACGGCGATGTCTTCGCGAAGGAGAGCCTGGGCCTGGTGAAAGCGCGTGTCAGCCTCTATGGCGGCCTGGTCTTTGCCACCTGGAGCCACGACGGGCCTACCCTCGAAGAATTCCTCGGGGACGTGAAATTCTATTACGATATGCTTTTTTGCCGGACCGATTCCGGCCTGGAGGCGCTGGGCCCACCCCAGAGAGTACTTATCAATGCCAACTGGAAAACCGCCGGCGAACAGTCCTGTGTGGACGGATACCACACCATATCCCTTCACAGGTACTTGCTGGATATTGGCCAGTACGGCGGCATCGGCGATGAGGTCTACGCCAACGCTCCCGCCATGTACGGCGTCGACATCGGCACCCGGCAAGGGCACGGTTTGCGATGCATCCCGCCGGAAAACACCTTCTCAGCCATCATGGGTGGCAGGCTCGACGGTTTGACACCCGATGAAAGACTGAAAATACTTCCGCCGCCGGGGATTACGCCAAACCTCCTGCCACAGCTCAGAAAGCATCTTTCCGACGAGCAAGTCAGGCTGCTCGCCGAAGCGCCGCCGCAAGCGGGAGGGTTCTTTCCCAACATACTGTGGGTCTTCATCTACGCGCCAAACGCCGAAGGCGAGTTCGTGGGTGCGCTGGGACTCCACAGTTTCGTGCCCCGCGGACCGGATCACTTCGAGTTTTACACTTGGTTCTTTGTTGAAAAAGATGCGCCCGAAGACACCAAGCAGAAGATGCTCGCCATGAGCATCTTCTATATGGGCTCTTCGAGCACTATCGAGCAGGATGATTCCGACACCTGGCCCCATATGTCGAGCAATGCCAAAGGCCCCCAGGGCAGGAAGCAAACGCTCAAATACGGTGCCCTGGTCGGCGAGAACAAACCGCAAGGCTGGCCCGGTGGAGGGTTCGTTTATGAGGGCTTCAGCAAAGATGACAACCAATGGCAATGGTGGCTTGCCTACCGCGATTACATGCTTGCAGGCAAAACATCCTGAGATCGGGAGTTGACCATGACCGCAACAAAGACATCGTCCGAAGGCACAGCCTCCGCACCGGAAACCGCTGGGTTGATACCCATGAATTCCCCCACCTACATCGACGCGGCCAACTTCCTGTTCACAGAGGCCGATCTCCTGGACGAGTTGCAATACGACGCCTGGCTTGCTCTTCTCGCCGAGGATCTGCGCTACACCGTGCCCCTTCGGCAGACCCGCTCCCGCGCCGACCAGGCCCAGAGTGTCGTCCGCACGATGAAACACTTTGATGATAATTACCTGTCCATCAAGGCGCGTATCGACCGGCTGAATACCAACAGCGCGTGGGCTGAAGACCCGCCGTCGCGGACCCGGCGGTTTGTGTCCAATATTCGCGTCTACACCACGGATGTCGCCACTGAGCTGGCGGTAAAGAGCTATCTATTGCTGTCCCGCAATCGCTATGAACACTCTTCGATGATGTTTATCAGCGGGGTGCGGCACGACCGAATCAGGCGCCACGGGGAAGGTTTCAAGCTCGTATCCCGGGACGTCATCATCGATCAGTCGGTGCTGGGCATGCCCAACCTTGGCGTATTTCTTTGACAATACCGATAAAACCGGAGAGACCCGATGACCAGCAGTATGCTCGACCAGCACCGCGCACAGCAGGAATGGCGCTTTTGCGATGAGGATGAAAGCCGCATTATCGACGCCATCAGGGAACTCAGGCCCCTGCTCCAGCGCGAGGCCGC
>JBAZCN010000060.1:0-17935 GCA_041655035.1 Porticoccaceae bacterium
GTAGCGGCGCAGCAGATGGCCCCTGCGCACGGCGATCCGGGTGAAGTTTTCTTCGAACAGATGGCTGCCGTCGAGCTTTTCGAGACCTCTGTCGCGCTCCGGATTGAACGCCAGGGAGGCGATGATACCGACGCCGAGGCCCAGCTCCACATAGGACTTGATGACATCGGCGTCGAGCGCCGACATCACGATGTCCGGTGTCACGCCGGCCTCGGCAAAGGCTTTTTCGACCCGTGCCCGGCCCGTGAAGCCCTCGTGGTAGGTGATGATCGGGTAGTCGCTGATCGCCTTGAGGGTCAGGAGCTCGACGTCGGCCAGCGGATGTCCGGTGGGCACGATCAGGTCGTGTCGCCAGCCGTAGTAGGGGAACGACGCGAGCTCGGGGATATCGCCCAGGGTTTCGGTGGCGATACCGATATCCACCTCGCCATCGAGCAGCAGCTGGGCGATTTCGGTGGGACTGCCCTGGTGCAGCTTCAGGTGCACCCGGGGATAGAGGTTCTTGAAGGTGGTCACCACCCGGGGCAAGGCGTAACGGGCCTGGGTGTGGGTGGTGGCGATGGCCAGGTGGCCGCTGTCCTGGTGACTGAACTGATCGGCCAGGTTCTTGAGATTGCCGGCGTCGAGCAACATCCGCTCGACGATTTTCACCATCGCCTTGCCGGGCTCGGTAAGCCCCAGCAGACGCTTGCCCTTGCGCACATACAGCTCGACGCCGAGCTCATCCTCGAGGTCCTTGATGTGCTTGGAGACACCGGACTGCGAGGTATACAGGGCATTGGCCACCTCGGTGAGGTTGAAATTGCGGCGAACCGTTTCGCGCACGATCCGCAACTGCTGGAAATTCACGCGACGCCTCCTGGCAGGGGGCGCTCGAACACGCTCAACCGCGACGGCACCAGGCGCACCAGCTGGCCGTTGACGAGGTTGAGCTCACTGACGCGCTCCTTGCTGATCTCCACCTCGAAATGCTGGCCGCTGGCGCCGTTGATGCCGTCCAGCTCGACCCGGGCGTTGAGCCCGAAGGACAAGACCCGGTTGACCCTCGCGCTGATCCCCTTGGTGGTGGCGAGATCGGTGACGATGTCGAGCTCATGGGGGCGGGCGAAGGCGTACACCTCCGACCCCTGAATGAGGCTGTTGTCGCGGTGGGGCACGGTCTCGCCGCTGACCCGCAGAACGTCTTCTTCGACGCGGCCGTGGAACAGGTTGACGGAGCCGAGAAAGCCGTAGACGAAGGGCGTCGCCGGCTGCGAGTAGACCTGCTCCGGCGTGCCCACCTGCTCGACGTGGCCGCGGTCCATCAGCACCACCCGGTCGGCCACTTCGAGGGCTTCCTCCTGGTCGTGGGTAACGAAGATGGAGGTGATGTGCAACTCGTCGTGGAGCTTGCGCAGCCAGCGGCGGAGCTCCTTGCGCACCTTGGCGTCGAGGGCGCCGAACGGTTCGTCGAGCAGCAGCACCCGGGGCTCCACCGCCAGGGCGCGGGCCAGCGCGATGCGCTGGCGCTGGCCGCCGGACAATTGCGACGGGAAGCGGTCCGCCAGCCAGTCGAGCTGGACCAGATTGAGCAGCTCGTGGACTTTTTCGCGGATCTTGCTTTCCGGCGGCCTTTCCCGGCGGGGTTTCATGCGGATTCCGAACGCCACGTTGTCGAATACCGTCATGTGCTTGAACAGCGCGTAGTGCTGGAAGACGAATCCCACCTGGCGCTCCCTGACATGGGTGCTGGACGCATCCTCGCCATCGAGGATCACCTGCCCCTCGTCGGCCTGTTCAAGGCCGGCGATGACGCGCAGCAGGGTAGTCTTGCCGCAGCCGGAAGGGCCGAGCAGCGCCACCAGCTCACCGGAAGGGAAATCCAGCGAGATGCCGTCCAGGGCGGTGAAACTGCCAAATTGCTTACGGATGTTTTTTACCTGAATACTCATGGATTCTGTTCCTGGTCCGCGCTGTTAACGATCGCCGTTGAGTTGAGCCTGTACCTGATGTTCCACCCAGGTCTTGATCACCAGGGTCACCAGAGCCAGCAGGGCGAGCAGCGATGCCACGGCAAAAGCCGCCGCAAAGTTGTACTCGTTGTAGAGGATTTCGACATGGAGGGGCATGGTGTTGGTCTGGCCGCGGATGTGTCCCGAAACCACGGAGACCGCTCCGAACTCGCCCATTGCCCGGGCATTACAGAGGATCACGCCGTACAGCAGGCCCCACTTGATGTTGGGCAGGGTGACGTGCCAGAAAGTCTGCCAGCCCCTGGCGCCGAGCACCACCGCGGCTTCCTCCTCTTCCTTGCCCTGGGCCTGCATCAGCGGGATCAGCTCCCTGGCGACAAAGGGAAAGGTGACGAAAATGGTGGCGAGCACGATGCCGGGTACGGCAAAAATGATCTTGATATCGTGGTCGCCGAGCCAGGATCCGAACCAGCCGTTGGCGCCGAATATCAGAACATAGGTCAGCCCCACGATCACCGGCGAGATCGAGAACGGCAGGTCGATAAGGGTGATCAGCATCTGCTTGCCGCGGAACTCGAACTTGGCGATCGACCAGGCCGCGGCGATACCGAAAACCAGGTTGAGCGGTACCGCGATGATCGCGGTGATCAGCGTTAGCTTGACGGCTGATAACGCGTCGGGGTCGCTCAGCGCTTTCCAGTAGACGTCGGCGCCCTTGCGCAGGGCCTCGGTGAATACCGCCACCAGGGGAAGAAAGATAAAAATGGCGAAAAACACCAGCGAGATGCCCAGCAGCGTCCACTTGACCCAGGGCGGCTCATTGGTCGCGATATTCTTTTCGAAGCGGGTGGCGCCGAGCCAGCCGCCGCCCTGCCGGCCGGGAATGGCTTTCCCGCCGTGTAACAATCCGCCTGCGGTACCGGCCATCAGCGATTCCTCCCGGTGCGTTTGCCTGCCCAGGCCTGAAGGCCATTGATGATGAGCAGCAGAATGAATGAGACCACGAGCATGACCACGGCGATGGCGGTGGCGCCAGTGTAGTCGTATTGCTCCAGTTTGGTGATGATCATCAGCGGCGTGATCTCCGACACCATCGGGATGTTGCCGGCAATGAAGATGACCGAGCCGTACTCGCCCACCGCCCGGGCGAAGGCCAGGGCAAAGCCGGTGAGCAGCGCCGGCAGGATGATCGGCAGCACCACGTAGCGGAAGGTCTGCCAGCGCCGGGCGCCGAGGCTGGCCGCGGCTTCCTCCAGCTCGGTCTCCATATCCTCCAGGATCGGCTGCACGGTGCGCACCACAAAGGGCAGGCCGATGAACACCAGGGCAACCAGCACCCCCAGCGGGGCGAACGCCACCTTGATGCCGAACACGCCCTCGATGTACTGGCCGAGCCAGCCGTTCTTGGCGTAGAGCGCGGTGAGGGCGATACCGGCGACCGCCGTGGGCAGCGCAAACGGCAGGTCCACCAGTGCGTCCACCAGGCGTTTGCCGGGAAAGGAATAGCGCACCAACACCCAGGCCAGCATCAGGCCGAAGACCGCGTTGATGGCGGCCGCCAGCAGCGATGCGCCAAAGGACAGCTTGTAGGACGCCACCACCCGCGGCGTGGTCACCACCTGCCAGAATTCGGCAAAGGTCAGATCCATGGTGTAGATGAACACGGCGGACAACGGAATCAGCACGATGATGGAGAGATACACCAGGGTGTAGCCCATGGCCAGGCCGAAGCCCGGCAGAACATTGAAGGAGCGGGAAGCAGCCATTGTCATTGACCCGTCACGATCTGATCGTAGATGCCGTCATCGGCAAAATGCTTTTTGTTGACATCTGCCCAGCTGCCCAGGGTTTCTTCCACCTGGAAGGTGCGGATGGTGGGGAACTGGCCGGCATAGCGGGCCAGGACGGCCTCGTCCCGCGGGCGGAAGAAATGCCTGGCGATGATGTCCTGGCCTTCGGCGCTGTACAGAAAGTCGAGATAGGCCTTGGCCAGGGCACCGGTACCGCGTTTGGCGACCACTTTCTCGACCACCGCCACAGGGGCCGAGGCGTCGATCGACAGCGAGGGGTAGACGACGTCGAACTTGTCGGCACCCAGCTCCTTGCCGATCAGGATGGCCTCGTTTTCGAAGGTCACCAGGACATCGCCGACATCGCGCTGGGTAAAGGTCGTGGTGGCGCCGCGGCCGCCGCCGTCCAGCACCGGCACGTTGGCCAGCAACCTGGTGACGAATTCCCGCGCAGCCGTTTCGGAACCGCTGCTTTCCAGGGCATAACCCCAGGCGGCGAGGTAGGAATAGCGGCCATTGCCCGAGGTCTTGGGGTTCGGCACGATGACCTGGATACCGTCCCGGGCGAGGTCGTCCCAGTCGCGAATATTCTTGGGGTTGCCCTTGCGCACCAGAAACACGCTGGTGGTGGTGTAGGGCGTCGCCTGGTGGGGAAAGCGGTCGCGCCAGTCCCCGGCCACCAGGCCCCGGTCGGCGAGAAAGTCGATGTCCGGCGACTGGTTCATGGTGATGACGTCGCCCTCGAGGCCGGCGGCCACCGCCTGCGCCTGTTTGCTGGACCCGGCATGGGATTGGTTGACCTTCACCTTGGGGTTGCCCCTGGCCTTCCAGTCGCTTTCGAAGGCGGGATTGATCTCTTGGTAGAGCTCGCGGGAAACGTCATAGGAGACATTGAGCAGGTTCGACTCGCCATGGGCGATCGCGGCTAGCGAGAGCCCGAACAACAGGCCGAGGGCCAACTGGCGGGGGCGGAAAAGACGTGGCGCGGACATGGCTGGAATCCTTGTGTTTAATAACCACGAAGTCTAAATAGCGTTCTTCTTAGATAGAAATAACAAATCGTGAAATGCTTATGCCTTTTTGTGCAATCAGAGGGCGGGCTATTGCAGAATCAGTGGTAAGAGGCTGCTGTGGCGCTTCCCGGGCGGCAGCGGGGCCATGGCGCCTGGCGCATATGGCAAATGGAAAGGACCTTATGCGAAATCGGTATCAGGGAATCCCCGGCAGACCGCGATCGTGTTGGCCGTGCCGCCCTCAGGCCAGTGTCGCGGTGCCCAGCCGCCAGCCGGTGGAGCAGCGATAAGCCTCGCCGCCGCTGGCGAGGGGGGGCCGGGGAGGGGAGCGCAATTGCGGGCGGCCGGTGACCTCGCTCCGATATTCATCGCCGCCGGTGAAGGCCCGAAGTTCTCCTGCACCCATGGTGTTCCAGGCTTCGCCCCGGGTGAGTGGCCGGGTGGCGACCACCACGATCTGGTCGTCGTCATCATTGTGGTGCAGTAAGTCGATGTGGTGATCCTCGTCGAGCAGCTCGATCCGGGTGAATGGCGCGGCGCGGGCGGTCCAGTACAGCTCCGTGGAACAATGGGCCACCAGCAGATCGCCATCGCTGAGCAGGAAGTTGAAACTGCCATGGCGGGCTATCTCCGCGCTCCAGGCCGCGATGTGGGCAAGCAGGCTGTCGGTGTCCGGGGCCTGCGGGCCAAAGTGATCGAGCAGCGCGCTGAGCAGATGGCAGAAAGCCTTTTCACTGTCGGTTTCGCCGCGGGGGAGGTAACAGCCCCGGTGTCGCGGCGCGAAGCCCTTCAGGTCGCCGTTGTGGGCGAATATCCAATCCCGCTGCCACAGCCGGCGGCAGAAGGGGTGGCTGTTGCGAACATTCACCCCGCCGATCGTCGCCCTGCGGATATGGGCGATGATATTGGTGGAACGGAACGGCCTGTTCAGCAGAGCCTGGGCGTCGCCGCAGCGGTCGGCGGCGGTGTCGCGCACCTCGAGATGGGGCTCACTGCCATGATAATAGGCCAGGCCCCAGCCATCTCCGTGGTGGTCGGTGCCGCCGCCGCGACGAAAAAATCCCCGCAGTGAAAAATGCGGTGCGATCGGCTTGGCACTGTTGATTCCCAATAACTGACACATACTACTGCGCTAAATCCTCGCCGCCAGGCAGTTGGGTGATGGTGTGGATATCGATGCCGCCCCTTGAAAAAGCGCGCGACGAAAAAGCACTTGGCGCCGACACTATATAAAAACCCATCCGCCCGCGACAAAGCGGAAAAAATGATTAGCTTTCCCGGTTGCCGATAATTCTGCGTTGTGACCGCCGCGGCCCGGCGCAGTAATCCTTATTGCTGAATTTTGCATATTGTTAGTGATTTATCTTGTTTCCCGCCGCCTTTGCCCATCATTTATATTTTTTCCCAGCTGAAGGCCAGCGGTCCGCCGGGCCTGACAAGCAAGTGAATTGTTAACATGGAGAGCCACGATGAAAATCATTCCGATCAGCAAGGGCAGCGTTTTTTTTGATCAGCAGGGCGACATTACGCCGGAGCATGATGAGGCTCCGGACCGCTCGCTCGAAGGGCGCGCCCGCCACCCGGTACTGGAAGCCGCCCGCCAGCGAGCCGTCGAACAGGGTTTGCCTTACGCCGGCGCCGTGAATCCCGATGATGCCTGGAAATTGTTTGCCGGCGGCATCGTCTACCTGGTGGATGTGCGCACCGCCGAAGAGCGCAAGTTCGTCGGCCATGTGCCCAACACCGTGCACATTCCCTGGCAGACCGGCGCCGCGCTGCTCAAGAACCCGCGCTTTATCCGTGAACTCGAACTGAAACTGCCGAGGGAGGGCGCGATCCTGTTCCTGTGCCGGAGCGGCAAGCGTTCGGCCGCCGCCGCGGAAGCTGCGACCAAAGCCGGCTTTCCCCATGTGTTCAACGTCAGCGAAGGGTTCGAAGGTGATCTCAATGGCAATCAGCAGCGCCGCCAGAACGGCTGGCGGCAGCGCGGCCTGCCGTGGCAGCAGGACTGAAGGGCAGCGCATGAGTGGACCGCAGGTCGAGATCGGATCACCACAGATGACCGAACCCACAGCAGCCAGTGGACGCATGGCGATTGCCCGGCAACCTTTACCGAAAGAATCTTTACCGAAAGAACCTTCGCGGTGGCCAGCACGATGAACGACAAACTGAGCAATATCTCCTGGACAGAGCCCGCCGGCGGCGCGGCGTCGCAGCCAAACTGGAACCTGGACGCCATCGTCACCGATTTGCGCGCGGTGCGCCAGCAGTGGCGAAACCAGACCGGACGCAATCGGGAACTGGGACTGCGCGAGCTACCGTCGCGCGACAAGGTGCAATGGCTGGTCAACGGCCTGACTGGCGTTTTGTTCCCGATGCGGCTGGGGCCGCAGGACCTGCGCGAGGAGAGCGAGGACTTTTACGTCGGCTATACGCTCGACGCGGCGCTCAACGAATTGCTGCATCAGGTAAAGCTGGAATTGCTCTACCAGCTGCGCTACCAGAACAAACAGCGTCAGGAACTCGCCACTGGCGTGTCGCCGGGCAGCATCGGCAGCGACGCCGTGCAGATCGTGCGCCAGTTTGCCGCGACCCTGCCGGAACTGCGGCGCATTCTCGACAGCGACGTGCTGGCGGCTTTTCACGGCGACCCGGCGGCGCGGAGCGTCGATGAAGTACTGTTGTGCTACCCCGGCATATCCGCCATCACCCATCACCGCCTGGCCCACACACTCTACCGCCTCGGCCTGCCGCTGCTGGCGCGGATGGTGGCGGAAATCGCCCACTCCAGCACGGGGATCGACATTCACCCCGGCGCGACCATCGGCGGCAGTTTTTTCATCGATCACGGCACCGGCGTGGTGATCGGCGAAACTGCGGTGATCGGCGAGCGGGTGAGGATCTACCAGGCCGTCACCCTGGGTGCCAAGAGTTTTCCCGCCGATCACGACGGCGTGCTGCAGAAAGGCCAGCTCCGCCACCCCATTGTCGAGAACGACGTGGTGATCTACGCCGGGGCCACGGTGCTTGGCCGCATCACCCTGGGTCGCGGTTCGTCGATAGGCGGCAATGTGTGGCTTACCCGCAGCGTGCCGCCGGGCAGCAATATCACCCAGGCAAATTCCCAGCAAAGATCCGCCGGGGAGGGCGACCATCACCATGGATGAGCTGAACCACAAGTTTGGGCGTGTGCTGCGCCAGGTTCGGCAGGAGTATCGCTGGTCCCAGGAGGTTCTGGCCGACAGGGCCGGGCTCAACCGCTGTTATCTGGGCGAAGTGGAGCGGGGCGAGGCGGTGCCTTCGCTGCTGACACTGGCCAAGCTGGCTGTGGCGCTCGATATTCCCCTGTCGAGACTTCTCGCCCGCTGCGAGCGTCCGCAGCAACAGAGTTCGCCGATGATGGCTATTGATTGATGGCTGATGGCTATCGATTGATGGCTATAGACGGTTGAGGGATTCTTAGAACTCTGGGATCTTAGCGTAGATCCTTTTCGCATAAGTGATACGCCCACCAACCCCCTTCGGACCACCAACCTCTTCAAGAAAGGAGTCCCGCTATGACAGCAGATCGAGAGGCGCATCTGGCCCTCAGTGACAATGCCGCGCGCCAGCTGGCCAACGCCACCAAGACAGTCCCCCAGTTATCCACCATAAGCCCCCGCTGGCTGGTTCACCTGCTGCAGTGGACACCGGTGGAAGCGGGTATTTACCGGCTCAACAAGGTCAAGAATCCCACCCGTGTGCAGGTGACCTGTTCACAGCGGGACGAGGCGGAAATTCCTCCCACCTACGTGGATTACGAGGAACAGCCCCGGGAATACTTCCTCAATTCGGTGAGCAGTGTGGTGGATGTGCACACCCGGGTGTCGGACCTCTACAGCAGCCCCCACGACCAGATCAAGGAACAGCTGCGCCTCACCATCGAAACCATCAAGGAGCGCCAGGAAAGCGAGCTGATCAACAACCCGGAGTACGGCCTGCTGGCCAATGTCGACGACAGCCAGCGGATTTCCACCCTGACCGGTGCGCCCACCCCGGACGACCTCGACGACCTGATCGCCAGGGTATGGAAGGAGCCCGCCTTTTTCCTCGCCCACCCCCTTGCCATTGCCGCCTTTGGCCGCGAATGCACCCGCCGCGGCGTGCCGCCGCCGACCGCCAGCCTTTTTGGCTCACAGTTTCTCACCTGGCGCGGCCTGCCCCTGGTGCCCTCGGACAAGCTGCCCATCGATGACGAAGGCAAGACCAAGATCCTGCTGCTGCGGGTCGGCGAAAAACGCCAGGGCGTTGTCGGTCTCTATCAGCCGGGGCTGGTCGGCGAGCAGAGTCCCGGGCTTTCCGTGCGTTTCATGGGCATTGGCCGCAACGCCATTGCCTCCTACCTGGTGTCGCTGTACTGCTCCCTGGCGGTACTGACGGAAGATGCGCTTGCGGTCCTGGAAGATGTGGAGGTCGGCAAATACCATGACTACCCAGACACCTACAAATAAGGGGAAACCCGACGGGGTGCCGGTCGCGGCCGGATTGCCGGATATCGCCGCCCTGGCGGACATCGCCAACGCCCTGTTCCGCGCCATTCCGGGCACTGATCCGCTGCCTGCCCCCCAGGGCGCCGGCAACCGGGTGGCGAGGTCGGCGCCCGCCGGCTATCCCTCTCCCGGGGGGGCTTCCGCTGACCCCGTTTCCGCTGGACGCGGCAGTCCGCCGCCGGGTTCTTTCGCCACGGGTGTCAATCCCGGCGATTTCGGCCTGCCGGGGGAGAGCGAATTGCGCGAACTGCTGGCGGAGCCATTGCGGCTGACCGGCAATTCGGGCCGGAGCGCGACACAAGGCGGGTCGGCCTATTACTTTGCCGAATCGCTCAGGGCCGAACCTCCGCCCCTGGCGGCCCGGGACGGCATCACCCCGGGCAGTTTCGCCCTGCCCGGCCAGAACGGGCTGAATGCCGCGCTTGCCCGCCATCTGGCCGCCGTCAGGCCTGCGAATCACGGTGATCCCACGGCTGTGAATGGTGGCGGTTTTTATTTCCTCGACAGCCTCACGCCGGTCTTTGGCGCGCCGCCATCCGGCGCCGCCGTGCCCGCGGGATTGAGCGTGCCGGCGGCGGCCAGGCCCTTCGACGTGGCCGGTATCCGCAGGGATTTCCCGATCCTGGCGGAACGGGTCAACGGCCGCCCCCTGGTATGGTTCGATAACGCCGCCACCACCCACAAACCCACGGCGGTGATCGACCGGATCAGCTACTTCTACCAGCACGAGAATTCCAATATCCACCGCGCCGCCCACCAACTGGCGGCGCGGGCCACGGACGCCTACGAAGAAGCCCGCACCACGGTGGCGCGTTTCATCGGCGCCGGGTCGCCGGAAGAAATCGTTTTCGTGCGCGGCGCCACCGAAGCCATCAACCTGCTGGCCAATACCTTCGGGCGGCAATACATAGGGGAGGGCGACGAAATCATCGTTTCCCAACTCGAGCACCACGCCAATATCGTTCCCTGGTACCAACTGGCCAATGAGGTGGGCGCGAGACTCAGGGTGATTCCGGTGGACGACAGCGGCCAACTGCTGCTGGAGGAATACCGCAAACTGATCAACAACCGCACCCGGCTGGTGGCGGTAACCCAGGTTTCCAATGCCCTGGGCACCATTGCCCCGGTCAAGGACATTGTCGATATCGCCCACGCCGCCGGTGTCTGTGTACTGGTCGACGGCGCCCAGGCGGTATCCCACATGCCGATCGATGTGCGGGCGCTGGATGCGGATTTCTATGTGTTTTCCGGCCACAAGGTGTTCGGACCCACGGGAATAGGGGTGATCTACGGCAAGGCGCAACTCCTCGAAAAACTGCAACCCTGGCAGGGCGGCGGCAACATGATCGCGGATGTCACCTTTGACCGCGTCGTCTACCAGCCGCCACCCGGGCGCTTTGAGGCGGGCACGGGTAATATTGCCGACGCCGTGGGGCTGGGCGCGGCCCTGCAATATCTGGAGCAGATCGGCATGGAGCGCATCGCCCGCTATGAGCACGATCTGCTGGTGTACGCCACCGAGCGGATGCGGCCGATCCCGGGAATCCGCCTTATCGGAACCGCAGCCAGCAAGGCCAGCGTGCTGTCCTTCGTGCTCGAAGGCTACAGCACCGAGGAAGTGGGCAAGGCATTGAACCACGAAGGCATAGCGGTGCGTTCCGGCCACCACTGCGCGCAGCCGATCCTGCGCCGTTTTGGCCTGGAAGCCACGGTGAGACCTTCCTTTGCGTTTTACAACACCTGCGAGGAAGTGGACCTGATGGTTTCCGTGGTAAAAAGACTGGCTGATACCCGTTCACAGCCGGCGCTGTAATAGGGTGTGCCGAAGAACGAAGCGTACCGCGGCATCCACAGGCACGAAAAGGTTCTGTTGGTTACCAATGGCCGTTGCCTAGATATCATCAGCCCTGACTGCGCGCCCCATCGGCGCTGTTGTTCCTGCTCAAAACCCCGGGAGACCCCCGGGGTTTTTTATTCAGGGGAATAAGCTATCCACTATTTATTCTGTTGGTATTGCCACATCCAGTCTTTGGAAAAAATCTTCCACAACCTGACTTTCAATATCACTGGCGCCGGCAGTTGCGCGCGGTTTTTCCATGGGATTTCCGGGGAGATTCCCGCCGGACATGGCTTCGTCATTTTGTTCCTGGTCGCTGGATTTCTGCGGAAATTTTAAAAGTTACAAAAATAGGAATAATTTTTTAGTTATCAGAAGCGCCAAATTCGTTGATGTGTTTAGCCATAAAAAACTTCGGAAAAAGTCATATTCATATCAAAAAATAATGGTCGTGCGGAGGTCTTCGCATCACTAATATCAATCCCGCGATTCAATTCTGAAAAAACCAATATTGCTTTCACGACGGAGAATTTCATGGTCACGCGAAGATCTGTTTGCGCGCCACACCCTGAGCGGTTGGTGCGTTTTGCAAAAAGTGCGGGTGCAGTGCTTGTCCTGGCGCCGTTGTCGATACCGGTGCTCACCTGGGCGCAGGATCAGGATGCGGGAGAAAACGCCAGGGCGCTCGAGACCATCATCGTGACAGGCACCCGCCGCGCTGAGCGGACGGTGATCGATTCCAGCGTGCCGGTGGATGTCGTCGGCAGTGGCGATCTTGGCACCGTGTCGTCGCACGACCTCAACAACAAGCTCGCCTCCCTGGTGCCGTCGTTCAACGTGCAGCGGACTCCCGGTTTCGATGGCGGCAACTTCGTG
This sequence comes from Porticoccaceae bacterium, assembly GCA_041655035.1. Lineage (GTDB taxonomy): Bacteria > Pseudomonadota > Gammaproteobacteria > Pseudomonadales > Porticoccaceae > NAT127. Next base: position 11,998 of record JBAZCN010000060.1, read on the forward strand.
CGCCCCGCAACGCTGCGGGGCCTTTCGCCCGACCAGACCCTGGTGCTGATCAACGGCAAGCGCCGCCACCGTTCCGCCTATATCCAGATCTCGGACTTTGGCGCGCAGGCTACGGACCTGTCGGAAATTCCGCAGATCGCCATCCGCCACGTCGAGGTGTTGCGCGACGGCGCATCGGCGCAGTACGGTTCGGAGGCCATTGCCGGCGTTATCAACCTGCTGCTGGAAGACCGTCCCGGCGGCGAACTCAGCGTGCAAACCGGACAGTTTTTCGATGGCGATGGCGAGAGTGTGCAGGTCGCCGGGCGCCTGGGCAGCCATTTTGGCGAAGGTGGGCTGATCAACCTGTCCCTGGAACACAACGATTCCGACCCCACCAATCGCAGCACCCGGAGAAACCCCTCGGGCCTGCCCGACCTGAATTCGACCCGCGCCTTTGTCAATTTCACCTATGAACTGGATAACGCGGAAATCTACGGCTTTGGCAACTACGGCCACAGCCGCGGCAGCTATATATTCGGCTGGCGCGATCCCAGCGGCGCGCTGTTCGACCGCTCCTACTACCAGGACAACGAACCGTTCCTGTACCCGGACTACAACCTGGCCGACCGCTACCCGGACGGTTTCAACCCGCGCTTCAAATCCACCACCGATGACGGCAGCCTGGTGGGCGGCCTGCGGGGCGAGAGAGGCCCCATCTCCTGGGATTTCAGCGGCCGGGTCGCCCGCAACCAGATCGAATACAGTGTCGCCAACTCCATCAACGCCTCCCTCGGGCCGTTGTCGCCCACCAGTTTTGACGCCGGCGAGTGGATCCAGTCGGAGCAAGGCGTCAACGCCGATTTTGGCTATCTGTGGGATCTGGGGCTGGCTACGCCGGTCAATGTCTCCTTCGGTGGCGAATGGCGGCGCGAGGTATTCGAGCTCAAGGCCGGCGAACTGGCGTCCTATGCGGTGGGGCCGTTCTCCGACCAGGTCCCGGGTTCAAACTCCTATCCCGGCCCGTCCCCGGCCCAGGCGGGCGAATGGGATCGCGAGAGCCATGCCGTCTACGTGGATATCGATACCGATGTCACCGACCGCTTCAACTTCGGGGTCGCCGGCCGCTATGAAAATTTCTCGGATTTCGGCGACACCTGGAATTTCAAGATATCCGGACGCTATGGCCTCACCGACTGGCTGAACCTGCGGGCCGCGGCCAGCACAGGTTTTCATGCGCCGAGCCCCGGCCAGCAGAACCTGACCAAGACCACCCAGGGTCCCGACCCGCTGATCAGGCCGCCGCTGCCCCAGGTGATCCGCACCTACGGCTTGATCCCGTCCACCAACCCGGTCGCGGTCGCCGCCGGCGGCAAGGCGCTGGACGCCGAGGAGGCGGTCAACTTCAGCGTGGGCCTGGTGGCCAGCCCGACCTCCGACCTGACCCTGTCGCTGGATTATTACCACATCGAGATCGACGACCGCCTGGGCATCACCGCCAACCAGGCGCTGACGCCGGAGCAGAGGCAGTCGCTGCTGAATGACGGGGTGGCGGAAGCGGAGAACCTCGACGAATTCCGTTTCTTCATCAACGGCTACGACACCCGCACCGAAGGTATCGACCTGGTGGCCACGTGGCGCAAGGAGGTCGGTCCTGGGCAACTGGGGGTGATCGGGGTCTTCAACCACAACCGCAGCCGTATCACCGGTGGCGATCCCAGGGTGGTCACGCCGCACCTCGAAGCAGAGATCGAGGACCGACGGCCCCGCAATGTCGGCATCCTGACCACTACCTACGACGTCGGCGCGTTCCACTTCCTCAGCCGCGTGCGCTATTACAGCGCCTGGACCGACGCGGTTGAGTTCCTGCCCACCGAGCTGCACCAGCGGATCGGCAGTGAAGTATTCGTCGACCTGGCCGCGACCTGGGCGCTGCAATCGGGCCTGAGCATCACCGTCGGCGCCGACAATGTCTTCGACAGCTACCCCGATGACAGCGGCCCCGTATTGACCGATATCGGCGTTCCCTATCCGATGCTGCGCCCCTATGAGATAGAGGGCGGCCATTACTACCTGCGGGTTTCACAGCAGTTCTAGCGATACCCACGCCACATACCACAAGCCGCGCCGGCATACCCGGCGCACCGATTCCACAGTCGTAGATCCCAAGGATGCAAATATGACCCTGTCATCATTAAAGAACACATTCACTCTCGGTCTCTCCGGACTGGTGCTGACCGCCGCGCTCTCAAGCACTGGCCTCGCCACCGCCGCGCTTGCCCAGGATACCGATGCGGCGGCGATCCATAAGCGCGTGCTGGCTCTCGACGGCCACGCCGACGTGCTGCTGCCGTCGACGCCGGCCCGCTACTGGCTCAACGGCAACGCTTCGCGGGTAGACCTGCCGCATCTGACCGATGGCGGTATCGACGCGATCGTGCTGTCCGTCGCCGTCGGACCGGGGCCGCGGGATGCGGCGGGCGTTGCCGCGGCCCGCGCCGACGCCGACGCCAAGCTGGCCAAGATCAAGGCATTTATCGCCGCCAACCCCGATCGCGTGGCACTGGCGCTGAGCGCCGATGATGTCGAGCGCCTGCACGGCGAAGGCAAGGTGGCGGTGCTGATCGGCTTCCAGAATGCCCGCATCATCGGCAAGGACGTTTCGCAACTCGACGCCTTCTACAGGGACGGCGCGCGGGTATTCGGGCTCAACCACGCCGGGCACAACGATTTCTCCGATTCATCACGCCCCTGGGGCGAGCCGGTCAGGGAGCACGGCGGCCTTTCTGAACTGGGGCGCCAGTCGGTTGCGCGCCTCAACGACCTCGGCGCGCTGATCGACGTGTCGCAGCTTTCCACCGACGCCTTGCTGCAAACCCTGGAACTGACCCGGGCGCCGGTGGCGGCGACCCACTCCAACGTCCGCGCCCTGGTGGACAACACCCGCAACCTGTCGGACGCCGAGCTCGATGCCATCAAGGCCAACGGCGGTGTGGTGCAGGTCACGCCGTTCAACGGCTACCTCAAGGTTCCCGGCGCCGAGGCGCACCAACAGATCGGCGCCGTGCGCAAGCGCCACGGGCTGGGCGGCGACTTCAAGACCGGCTACGAGGATTACAACAGCCTGCCGGAGGCGAAGCAGCAGCCGTTCCTCGATGAACTGAGCGCGCTGCAACCGCGCGCCTCGGTGAGCGACTACGTCGATCACATCGACTATATCGTCAAGCGCATCGGCTGGGAGCATGTCGGCATCGGCACCGATTTTGACCACGGCGCCGGTATCGACGGCTTCGACAGCGCCGCCGAGGCAGCCAATGTGACCGCCGAACTGCTGCGCCGCGGCTACGACGAAAGGCAGATCGCGGCGATTTGGAGCGGCAATTTCCTGCGGGTACTGCGCGCCGCCGAGGCGGCGCGCCGTTGATCGCAGCTAGGTATACGGCCGGTTCCCAACCGGCGCCCACATGACGAAAGGAAATCACCATGGCGGTACAAGCGAACACACTGACGCGCGGCGCGACCCTGAAGGGCGTCGCCGCGCTGGGACTGGCCTGGACGCTGGCGCCGGCCGCGGCGCAGGCCACAGAGGCGCAGCCGGCGACCCGGCTCGAGGAAGTGGTGGTCACGGCGCGACGCCTCTCGGAGGCATCCGCCGCGATCGGCACCGACCAGGCCAGCAACACCATCTCGATCACCCGTGACGCGCTGTTGTCGGCCCCGGCGGGGGTCTCCGGGCTGAAGGTGCTGGAGTCGCTGCCGGGTTTCAACGTTCAGGCCAACGATGCCCTCGGCCTCTACGAGTTCGGCAACTCGGTGTCGGTGCGCGCCTTCAACTACCAGCAGATCGGCTTCGTGCTGGATGGCGCGCCCACCGGCCGCTCCGACCAGTTCGGCGGCAGCCCGATCTACCGCTACGTCGAGAACGAGAACCTGGGTCGCGTCACCGCCTCCCAGGGGGCGGGGGATGTGTCGCTGCCGAGCTATGCATCGCTGGGCCCCATCGTGCAGTACTTCACCATCGATCCCAGCGAAGAGTTCGGCGCCACGGTGAGCGTCACCGGCGGCAGCGACCAGCTCGAGCGCACTTTCGTGCGGCTCAACACCGGCGAGCACAATGGTTTTTCCGCCTATATCAGCCGCTCGCACTTCACCGCCGACCAGTGGCGCGGGCCCGGCGACATCGAGCGCGAGCACTATGAGGGCAAGGTGCGCTGGCGCGGCGACAGCGGCGCCGAAGTGGCGCTTACCGTCACCTACAACGACTACTTCGACTACGACACACCCTACGTCACCCAGGCCCAGTACAAGGGCGCGGCCGGCGACCCCTTCGGCCGGCGTGGACGCTATTTCCCCTATCTGGGCCAGGTGCCGGACCTGCCTGAAACCGTGCCGGGCGTGCGGTATTCCAGCACCGATCACAACCAGTACTACCAGCAGGCGATCAACAGCCGCGAGGACACCCTGGTCAACCTGTTCGGGCGCCTGCCGGTCAGCGATGGCTTCAGGCTCGAGGGCAACGTTTATTACGAGGACAAGGACGGCTACGGCGTCTCCCCCGAGGCCTACGCCACCTCCATCGCCAACCACGACGCCCAGGTGGCGGCCGGGCTCACCGACCTCCACGCGCCACTGGGCCTGCAATACGGCCTTTCCACCGTCGGTGGCGACCGGACCGGGGCGGTGGGCCGCGCAGTGCTCGAAGTGGGCAGCCACATTCTTTCGGCCGGCGCCTGGATCGAACGCGACGAGTACCACCGCACCCAGGCGCGCTACAACCAGGAGGGCGGCAATCCCGCCGGCCGGCCGCGACTGGACCAGCCGGTGCATCTGCAGCGGGATTTCGTCTCCACCCGGGATACGCTGCAGCTGTTCGTCGAGGACCAGATCTCGCTTTTCAACGACCGCCTCAACATCACGCTGGGCGTCAAGGCGCTCAGTATCGACTATGAAATCGACGGCTATCGCAATCCCGGCGACTACAACAGTTTCCGCCAGCCGCGGATCAGCGACGACTGGGAAGATCTGCTGTTGCCGAACGTCGGCGCGGTGTGGAATCTCACGCCGACGGAACAGCTCTTCGCTTCCTATGCGGAAAACCTGGCGCTGCCGCGCGGCGCCGACGATATCTTCTCCCAGGCCAGCCCGCTTGCGCCGGGGCCGGATGCCGAAACCGCCGAGAATCTGGAGATTGGCCTGCGCACCAACCGGCCGACCTTCAACGCGGCGCTGGCGCTGTACCTGACCCGCTTCGACAATCGTCTGCAGTCCTTTTCCTCGCTGGTGCCGGGCAGCACCACCACAGAGACCTTTTACCAGAATGTCGGCGAGGTCAGGGCCTACGGCGCGGAATTCAGCGGCGTGTGGAAGCCGGGAGTCTTCAATGACTACGCTTATTTCAGCACCAACGTCAGCTACAACGTCTCGGAGTTCGAGGACGACTACGGCACCTTCGCCATCGCCGGCAACACTGTGCCCGACAGTCCGGAATGGGTGGTTCAGGCCGGCGTCACGGTGGAGCCTCTGCCCTGGCTGGTGGCCAACCTCTCGGCGCGCTACATCAGCGAGCGCTACGGCAATTTCGTCAACAGCGAGAAAGTCGGCAGCCACACCCTGTGGAATGCCTATGTCGACATCGGCGACGGCTTCTCCGCCGGCCCGTTCAAGAGTGCCCGGCTGCGCATCAACGTCGACAACATCACCGACGAGGATTACCTGGGCTTCATCAACGGTGGCGGTGTGCCGTCCGGCGCCGCCTTCTACCGCCCCGGGCCGCCGCGCACGGTGCAGGTCACGTTATCGGCGGATTTCTGAGGGTGGTGGCGATGGACGGAATACTTCATCTAGGGCCTGTTAACACTAAATAACGTATCGGCGATCAGGGCGAAATGAATAAAGAATTTGAACACTACATCCAGCTTGTCGAATCGCGAGAAGATTCTTCGGAAGCCCTTGAGCCTTC
>JBAZCN010000061.1:0-17651 GCA_041655035.1 Porticoccaceae bacterium
CTGGGTCTCCACGGCATCCGGGGTGGTCATGCCGGTGGCGGTGAATGTCGGCTGCCGGTCACCCGCCCGGCCGTAGCCGAGGGTGCCGATGATCGCGGCTGATTCTCCCAGCAGCGCCAGCAACTGACCGAGCAGATAGCTGCAGGTGGTCTTGCCGTTGGTGCCGGTGACCGCGGTAATCCGCAGCCTGCTGCCCGGCTCGCCATGGAAACGCCCGGCGATGGCGCTCAACCGGCGGTCGAGGCCGGCGATCATCACCACCGGCACGGCGCCGATCATCGCCTCGGTAATCCCCTCGGCGCCCTCGGCCTCGGCGATCACCGCGGCACAGCCGCGGGCGATGGCTTCGCCAATATGGCGGCGGCCGTCGCTGCTCGCCCCCCTGACAGCGAGGAAAACGTCGCCCGCGACGCAGCGCCGGCTGTCGAGGCACAGGCCGCTCACCGCGACCGGCGAGGCGGCGGCCACCGGGTCGCCCGGCAGCAACCAGGCAAGCGTGCGGGTCGGAACCGCTGCCATCGCGGCCATCACCAGCGATCCCCCCGCGCCGGCGCCGCGGCACTCTCAAGCGCTTGGCCCGCTAATTTGCCCGCCACCTGGGTCTCCGGGACCGCGTCAGGTGGCACCCGCAACAGGCGCAAGGCGTCGGCGGTCACCTTGGCGTACACCGGCGCCGCCACGGCGCCGCCAAAATAGGTCCCTCCCCGCGGGTCGTTGATCACCACCACGGTAACCAGGCGGGGGTCGTCAGCGGGTACAAAGCCGGCAAACAAACTGACGTAACGATTGGGTTCATACCCCCTGGGGCCCACCTTGTGGGAAGTACCGGTCTTGCCGCCCACCGTATAGCCGTCTATCGCCGCGCGGGTGGCGGTGCCGCCCTTCTGGGTGACAGTGACCATCATCTCCCGCAGCTGGCGGGCGATCTCCGGCGCCAGCACCTGCTCGCCCGCAGGCTCCTTGTCGACCTTGAGCAGCGATACCGGCTTCAGCCGGCCATCATTGGCGAAGACAGAGTACGCCCTGGCGATCTGCAAGGGCGTGGCGGTGATACCGTAGCCGAAGGCCATGGTGATGTGTTCGATGGGCCGGTATTTGCGGCGCTCGGGCAGGCTGCCGGCGCTCTCCCCGGGAAAGCCCGTGCCCGGCGGCTGGCCGATACCGAAACGGTCGAACATCCCGCGCAGATAGGCCGGCTCCATATCGAGGGCCACTTTGGTGGTGCCGACCTGGCTGGACTTGGTCAACACGCCGGTGATGTCGAGCATGCCGTAGTTGTGGTGGTCGCGGAAGGTCTTGCCGGCCACCCAGATATACCCCGGATTGGTATCCATCGGCGTATGGGGGCCATATTTGCCGCTCTCCAGCGCCGCGGCGATGGTCAGCGGCTTCATGGTCGAACCCGGTTCCACCAGATCGGTCATCGCCCGGTTGCGCAGGGCGTTGCTGTTGGCGCCGATCCGGTTGTTGGGGTTGTAGGACGGCTGGTTGACCATGGCCAGCACTTCGCCGGAGCGCACATCGAGCATCACCACGGAGCCGGAATCCGCACCAAAGCGCTTCATCGCGTCCTTCAGTTCCCGGTAGGCGAGGTACTGCAGCCGCATGTCGATGCTGAGCGCTATATCCCTGCCGGGCTTCTCGCTTTCGATCAGCCCGACATCCTTGATGACCCGGCCGCGCATATCCTTGACCACCCGCTTGGCCCCGGGATCACCGGCCAGCGCTTTCTCATAGGCCAGTTCGATACCTTCCTGGCCCTGGTCGTCGATATTGGTAAAGCCGATCAATTGGGCGGCGACCTCACCGGCCGGATAAAAACGTTTGTATTCCTGCTGGCCGTAAACGCCGCCGACCTTGAGGTCGAGCAACCGCCCGGCTTCCGCCGGTGTCAGGTGGCGCGCCAGATACATGAATTCCTTGCCGGCGTAGCGGGCGATACGCTCGCGCGCCTGGTCGATATCGAGGCCCAGCCCGCCCATCAGGGTTTCGAAGTCCTTGCCAGTGGTGTCGAGCACCTTGGGATTGGCCCACAGCGAAACGACCGGCGTACTCACCGCCAGCGGCTCACCGCGGCGATCGGTGATCAGGCCCCGGTAGGCGGGTATGGATTCGGTGCGCACGGTGCGGGCATTGCCCTGCCCCTGGAGGAACTGGTAACCGCGATCGGCACTGCTGATCACCTGCAGTCCGGCGATATGCCACAATGCCGCCAACGGCAGGCACACCAGCAGCAGCAATACCAGTTGGTAGCGCCAGCGGGGAATCGCCAGTTCTTTGATCTTTTTTCTGATCAAGGCTCCACCATTATCACTTCGTTGAATTCCGGCACCCTCATCCGCAGCTCACCGACTGCGGCCCTCTCGATCCGGCCCGGGGAAGCCAGCGTGCTCTGTTCCAGCAAATACTGGCCCCACTCCACCTGGGTGCGGCTCTCCTCGCGCTGCAAGGTCGCCAACTGGGTATACAGCTGGCGGCACAGATGGCTGGTGTAGACCACGCCGATGGCGGACACCAGCACCAGCGGCCACAGCACCAGCAGACAACGGCGGGCCAGTGTCGCCATCTCAGACTACCTTCTCGGCAACGCGCATCACCGCGCTGCGCGACCGCACATTGCTGTCGATTTCACCGGCATCGGCCTTGACGGCACGCCCCACTCCCTTGAGCCGGCGGACGATGTCCACCTCCCGCACCGGTAGCCCACGGGGAATCGGCGGCCCCTTTTCCTCGCGGCGGATGAAGCGCTTGACGATGCGGTCCTCCAGCGAATGGAAACTGATCACCACCAGACGGCCACCCACCTGGAGCAGGTCGATGACGGCGGCAAGCAGTGTTGCGAGATCTTCCAGCTCGCGGTTGATATAAATGCGAATGGCCTGAAAAGCCCGGGTTGCCGGGTGCTTGCCCTTCTCCCAGGACGGATTGGCGGCAGCGACGATGTCGGCAAGTTGTCTGGTACCTGTGATCGGCCGCTGCTGGCGCTCGCGGACGATAGCCGCCGCCATGCGCCGCGCAAATCGTTCCTCGCCGTACTCCCTGAGCACCCAGGCAATGTCCTCTTCCCTGGCAATCGCCAGCCACTGCGCCGCACTGTGCCCCTGGTCGGGATCCATGCGCATGTCGAGAGGGCCGTCGTTGAGAAAACTGAAGCCCCGCTCGGCCTGATCCAGTTGCGGGGACGAAACACCGAGATCGAGCAGCACACCGGCGACCGCGCCTTTGCGCCCGCGGGCGTCGACCAGGGCGTCGGCGTCGGCGAAGGAGGCGCGGGCGATCTCGAAGCGCCGGTCGCCGGCGAACCGTTCACCGGCGGCGGCTATGGCGTCGGGGTCCTTGTCGATGGCCAGCAGTCGGCCGTTGGCAGAGAGGCGCGCAAGGATCGCAGCACTGTGGCCACCGCGACCAAAAGTGCCATCCACATAGAAACCGTCGACGTCTGTTACCAGCGCCTCCACAGCTTCATCGAGCAGTACGGTCGTATGTGCGACCTGCGATTGCATGCCTGCGCGCCTCCTTTACAGGGACAGGGATTGCATTTCATCGGGAATGGCCAACTCACTGGCAGCCTCTTCCAGCCAGACATCCCGATTACCGTTCCAGTTATCGAGATCCCACAATTCAAAGCGGCGGCCCTGCCCCACCAGCATGGTTTTCTTGTCGATTCCGGCATAACTGCGCAACTCCGGCGGAATCAGCACCCGGCCGCTGCCATCCAGTTCCAGCTCGCGGGCATGGCCGATCAGCAGGCGCTGGAGGCGCCGGGTGGTTTCATTGAAAGTGGGCAGCGCGGAAATCTGTGCCTCGATCTTTTCCCATTCAGGCAACGGATAGATAAAGAGACACTTGTCCTTGATGTCGATAGTGGCGACGAGGCAGCCGCGGCACTGGTCCACAAGCTCGTCGCGATACCGGGCGGGTATCGCCATACGACCTTTGGCATCCAGATTGATTGGATTGCTGCCTCGAAACACGTGTCTCCCCGACTCTTCTTAGATCAGTTTGGGGCCGATAGACCACTTTGCCCCACTTTATCCCACAAGAAGACACTATATGCGGCCTTAATTCGAAGTCAAGCAACGGGAATAACAAAATCAGCTCAAAATGCGTCGATATTACGGGAACTTACGGCGACAAGACTGAAAGGCGACAAGGTATTTCAAGTCAACGCAAACGAAAACATCAGGCTGCCATGACAAGTTAAAGTGAATTGTTAGAAGAGAGATTATTTTGGAATACAGAAGCGGATGATTATGCTTGATCGCTATATGCCGCGAACGCCGCCCGGCCGGCTGATCGCCGGCCGGGCGCGTCGGGAAACAAAAGGAGGGAGCCGGCCTGTAAGCCGGGTTCTGTCGTGGACAATCATTCCTCTAGGCCGGGGATCACTCCGCGGCTCCAGCGACCTACCCGAATCCAGCGCGGGCCACGCCAATGGATTCCTATTTGGTCTTGCTCCGGGTGGGGTTTACCGTGCCACAAACTGTTACCAGTTGCGCGGTGCGCTCTTACCGCACCCTTTCACCCTTACCTGATCCGCCCCTTGCGAGGCGGCCATCGGCGGTCTGCTCTCTGCTGCACTTTCCGTAGGCTCGCACCCCCCAGGCGTTACCTGGCACCCTGCCCTATGGAGCCCGGACTTTCCTCTCCCCGCCTCCAGCTGGCACCTGAGGAACCATCCAGAGTAACGGGCAGCGATTGCCCGGCCGACTCCCGGCGCGGAGAGTAGCATAGCCGCCCAGCGCTTGCACCTGGAGCGGGCGCCGGCCCGCCCTCTACCGGCGGCTTACTGCGCTGCCTACACAGGCAGTCAGCGCGCTGCCGCCAGCGCCTGCTCGATGTCGGCAAGAATATCGTCGATATGCTCGATGCCGATGGACAGTCGCACCATCTCGGCACGGACACCGGCGCGCGCCAGCTCATCCGGGCTCAACTGGCGATGGGTGGTGGATGCCGGATGGCAGGCCAGGGACTTGGCGTCGCCGATATTGACCAGGCGCAGGATCATCTGCAGCGCATCGATAAAGCGCCCGCCCGCCGCCTCCCCGCCCTTGATGCCGAAACTGAGGATGCCCGAGGCGCGGCCGCCGAGTATCTTGCGGCACAACTCGCGGTACGGGCTGGACTCGAGGCCCGCATAGCTCACCCACTCGACCTGGTCGTGAGCCTCGAGATACTGCGCCACCTTGAGGGCATTTTCACAATGGCGCTCCATGCGCAACGCCAGGGTTTCGAGGCCCTGCATGATATTGAAGGCATTCATTGGCGACAGCGCCGCCCCCATGTTGCGCAACGGCACCACCCGGCAGCGGCCGATATAGGCGGCCTCGCCCAGGGCTTCGGTATACACCACACCGTGATAGGACGGGTCGGGCTCATTGAGCATGGGGAAACGCTCACGCTGCTGCGCCCACGGGAATCTGCCGGAATCGACGATGATGCCGCCGATGGAGGTGCCGTGACCGCCGATGTACTTGGTGAGCGAGTGAATGGCGATATCGGCGCCGTAATCGAATACCCGGCACAGGCAGGGCGTGGCCACGGTATTGTCGACCAGCAACGGGATGCCGTGGCGGTGGGCGATCTCGGCAAGCGCCCCGATATCCACCACATTGCCGGCAGGATTGCCGATCGACTCGCAAAACAGCGCGCGGGTATTGTTGTCGATCAGCGCCTCCAGGCCCTGGTAGTCATCGAAGGAGGCCATCCGCACCTCGATGCCCTGGGTGGGGAAAGTGTGGGCGAACAGGTTGTAGGTGCCGCCATAGAGTTGAGTGGTGCTGACGATATTGTCGCCGGCGCGGGCAATGCACTGGATGGCGGCGGTGATGGCGGCCATGCCCGAGGCCATGGCGAGGGCACCGACGCCCCCTTCCATGGCGGCGACACGCGCCTCGAGCACTGCATTGGTGGGGTTCATGATCCGGCTGTAGATGTTGCCTGGCACCACCAGGTTGAACAGGTCCGCGCCGTGCTGGGTATTGTCGAAGGTATAGGACGTCGTCTGATAGATCGGTGTGGTCGCGGCATGGGTAGCGGGATCGCCGTCGTAGCCGGCATGTAATGCGATGGTTTCCAGTTTCATGGTGTCTCCTTGATATATTGTGGTCTGCCGTTTTATCCGGGTCACTGGCGGCAGCACCAGGGTCTGTTGAGGTTTGATCCGCAACACAAAAGCAAGTATGCGCAGCTGCCGGGCAGACGTCGCCGGTACGCCTGCGTCGGCACATCCTATGACAAAGCCCGCTGAAAGAGCAGAGGGTGAGTCGGGAAACGAAGCATCGCAACAGCCCCTGCGACAACCACTGTTATAACAGTGTTCTTTTATTTATCAATAAGCTGCATAGAAACGCCCACGGATCCTAGCGGCCTTTCAGGGCCAGCCCCTGTTGATAGAGGGTGTTCTTGCTCCCCCCGGTGATCTTCGCCGCCAGCGCCGCCGCCTGCTTGAGGGGCACCTCCGCCATCAGTATCTGGAGAACGCGGGTCTGCTCGACGGCATCGCCGCCCGCCGCCTCGGCAGCAGCGCCGCGCACCACCAGCACGATCTCGCCGCGCTGCTGATTGGTATCGCTCCGCACCCGTTCCACCAGATCGGCAAGCGAAGCGTGGATCAGCGTCTCGTGGGTTTTGGTCAGCTCGCGGGCGAGCAGCACTTCGCGCTCCTCGCCGAAACAGGCGGCCATATCCTCCAGGGTGGCCAGCACCCGGTGCGGGGCCTCGTAGAAAATCAGTGTGCGGGTTTCCGCCGCCAGGCCGTCGAGGGCACTGCGCCGCGACTGGGAGCGGGCGGGCAAAAATCCTTCGAAGACAAAGCGGTCACTGGGCAGCCCCGCCGCACAGAGCGCGACAATGGCCGCGCAACAGCCGGGAACGGGCACGACATCCACCCCGCGGCCGCGAGCCTCGCGCACGAGGCGGTAGCCGGGGTCAGACACCAGCGGCGTACCGGCATCGCAAATCAGCGCCACATCCTGGCCAGCCATCAACAGTTCGAGGATCCGCGCCAGCTGGCGCTCATCGCTGTGGTCGTGGTAGGGCACCATTGGCGTGTCGATGGCGAAGTGGGCCAGCAGCCGCCCGCTGTGCCGGGTATCCTCCGCGGCGATCCAATCCGCCTGTTGGAGAACGTGCAGGGCCCGGGGTACCATATCACCCAGATTGCCGATCGGTGTCGCCACCACATAGAGGTTTCCCGACTTGTCCACCCGCACCTCGCCTTTGCTATCCTGTTGCCGCGCACTGATTTGCGCCATTTGCCTGATTGCGCTCGCCGCCTGCGGCACCGCGCCCCAGCCGACAAGGCACGAAGCATACACGACCGGGCAAAACCCCATCCAGTCGGCCAGCGCGATCCTGGCCAAGGCCGAGGGCGCCGCCCCGCCGGAACGGGATCGGCTGCTGCTCCGCGCCGCCGGACTCTTCGCCGAAGGCAACAGCCCGGCCCGCGCCGAGGAGACCCTGAAGAAGGTCGATCCCCAGGCGCTCGATATTCCCTATCTCGCCAGCTACATCCTGCAGTACGCCGACATCGCCCTGGCCAGTGAGCGCTACCTGCTCGCCCGAAACCTGCTCGGCAACACCCGCCTGACCGACCACCAGAACCAGATGCCCCCGAGCCAGCGCCGCACCTGGCACCGCTTGCGCGGCGACCTCTACACCCACCTCGGCGACAACCCTGCCAGTGTCGCCGAATATGTCCGGCTGGCGGCACTGCTCCCGGCGAGCGACCGCCAGGCCACCCACGACCTGATCTGGCAAGCCATGGGCCAGATGGCTGAACAGGATCTGCGCAGCGCCGCGACCAGCGCCGATCCGGTGCTCGGCGGCTGGTATCAGCTGGCCCTGGCCAGCCGCAGCGGCCAGGGCGACATCGCCCGCCAACTCGACCAGGTCGAAAGCTGGCGCCGCGCCAACGGCAGCCACCCCGCCGCCCAGCAGCTACCGACCAGCCTGCGTCAGGCGGCGGCCGCCCAGGGTCAGCTGCCGGACAGGCTGGCCCTGCTGCTGCCCCTCGGCGATCAGTTGGCGGCCGCCGCCGAACCACTGCGCGACGGTTTTCTCGCCGCCTATTACGCCGCCCTGGCCGGTGGCGCCAAGCCCCCGGCCATCCGTATCCACGATACCACCGACAGCGACATCATCGCCCTCTACGACCGGGCCGTGGCGGAAGGCGCCGAACTGGTCATCGGCCCGCTCTCCAAGGATCGCCTGCAAGCCCTGATGGCCAGGCCCGACCTGCCGGTGCCGGTGCTCGGCCTCAACTATGTGGACAGCGACGACGTGGACGGCGCCCCGGCCCACGACAACCTGTACCAGTACGGCCTCGCGGTCGGCGACGAAACCCGCCAACTGGCGGAGCGCGCCTGGATCGAGGGCCGCCGCTCGGCCCTGGTGATCAGGCCGGACGCAAGCTGGGGCAGCGCCGCCTTCGACAGCTTCAGGACACACTGGGAACAGAAAGGCGGCCTGCTGCTGACCACCCCACCGTACCGCAACGACCAGGCCGACTACGCCACATTCCTGCGCGCCGCGCTGCTGCTCAGTGACAGCGAGGCGCGGGTGACACGGCTGCAACGGGCCCTCGGCAAGAAGGTCAGCTACATCCCCCGGCGGCGCAAGGATGTCGACATGGTCCTGCTGCTCGCCCATCCCGGCCCGGCCCGCCAGTTGAAGCCCACCCTGGACTTTCTCTTCGCCAGCGATCTGCCGATCTATGCCACTTCCCATATCTACGGCGGCAGCCCCAACCCCAGCCAGGACCAGGATCTCAACGGCATTCGCTTCACCACCCTGCCGTGGACCATCCCGCAGCTGGAAAGCGATGTCCTCAACCCCCAGGACGCGCTCGCGCCCGCCTTCCGCAACCTGTTCGCCATGGGTGTCGACGCTTATCGCCTGCACCAGTGGCTGGGCTTGCTGCGCGCCCTCCCGGATACCTCTCTCCAGGGCCAGACCGGCAGCCTCACCGCAGCCCCTGACGGGCGGATCGTCCGCACGCTCCCGCTGGCGGTGTTTCACAATGGTCAGGTGATCCTGGCGCCGGTCACCTCGGGAGCGGCGCAGTGAAATGGCTCGGCGGGACACAGGGCGGGCGCGCCGCGCCACCCGGCTCCAGGGGCGGCGAAGCCGAGGCCGCCGCCCGGCTGTTCCTGAGCGCCCGGGGCCTGGCCATCGCCGCCACCAACTTCCGCTGCCGTCAGGGGGAGATCGATATCGTCGCCCGCGATGGCGAGACCCTGGTCTTTGCCGAGGTGCGGCTGCGCAGCAATCGCCGCTTCGGCGACGGCGCAGATTCCATCGACCTGCGCAAGCAGAGGCGCCTCGTTCGGGCGGCGGAGTACTACCTCGCCACCCGGGTGCGCGGCGCGCCGCCCCCCTGCCGCTTCGACGCCCTGTCATTGGCGCCGGCACCGGATAAAACACCGCCATATCACGTAGAATGGATCCGGGACGCCTTCAGGCCCGGCCCGTGACGCCGGTTTGACGCCAGGCGATCGCGATGGCACCTTTTACGCCGCAACCGCAACGAGCAGCAGTATGGAACAACGGGTTATCGAACTCTTCCACCACAGTATCGAAGCCAAGATGAGTGCCGGGGAGGCCCTGGTCTATCCCATCGTCGGCAGCACCTCGCTGCTGGTCGAAGCGTTGCTTGCCGGCAACCGTGTCTTTACCTGTGGCAACGGCCTGTCGGCCAGCCTGGCGTCGACCCTGAGCTACCTGCTGCTCAACCAGTTTCGTATCGAGCGCCCAGGATTCGCCGCCCAGTGCCTGTCCAGCGACCCTGTCACCGCAACCGGCCTCGGCCAGCAGTCCAATTTCACCGAGATCTACAGTCGCCAGTTGCGGGCGCTGTCCCGGCCCGGCGACATCCTGGTGTTGTTCAGCGCCAACAGCAACGCCAGCAACCTGGTGCAGGCAACGCTCACCGCCCACGATCGCGAGATGACCGTGATCGCCTTTACCGGCCCCGGGGATAACAATATCTCGGCGCTGCTGACCGGTGAGGACATCGAAGCCAGGGTCGACGTCCCCGACCCCTACCGCATTCAGGAAATCCAGCTACTGTCGCTGTTTACCCTGTGTGAACTGATTGAATTGCACTTGTTTGGAGGATAATCCGTGAATAAAGCCCTGGTGACCGCACTGATCAGCCTGTTATTGATCTCGGGATGCACCACCATCATTCACAAGGTGCGCGACGAGCCGATCAAGCCCGATCCGACTCGCACCACCCTCGGCACCGACCTCGACGATTTCCAGATCGAGACCGGGGTGGGCGTGAACATCAAGAAGGCCCATGTCGACCTCGAAAAGGCCCATATCAACGTCCACGTCTTCAACGGCGTGGTGCTGCTCACCGGCGAGGTACCCCGCGAAGAATTGCGGGGCACCGCGGGCGACATCGCGCGGCGCTTTCGCGGCGTCCGCCAGGTACACAACGAACTGCAGGTAATGGCCAACACCTCGATGATGAACAGGGCCAACGACAGTTGGCTGACCACCAAGCTGAAAAGCAAGCTGGTCGCCTACAAGGATATCGACTCGAGCAAGATCAAGGTGGTAACGGAAAACGGGGTCGTCTACCTGATGGGCCTGGTGTTTCCCGATCAGGCCAACAAGGCGGCCAACGTCGCCAGCACCACCAGCGGCGTGCGCAAGGTGGTCAAGGTATTTGAATATCCCAGCGAGTGAGAGCGGGGTTCCACCCCCGCGGCCGATACACATCGACCGCGGGGCCGGGCCCGCCGGCCCTTCCTACGTCTGCCCGGTCTCAGGCTTGCCCTCCAGCTCGCGCATGGTCCGCGCCACCCGCCCCGGGGTATTGCTGCGCCGCGCCATCAGCAGATAGAGGGACGGCAGCACGAACAGGGTCAGCAGGGTGGCACTCAGCACGCCGAAGAAAATCACCACCCCGAGCACGAATCGCGCCTCGGCGCCGGCCCCGGAGGCCATCAGCAGCGGCACCGCACCGAACAGGGTGGTCAGCGAGGTCATCAGGATCGGCCGCAGGCGCAGCTGCGCCGCCTGTATCAGCGCCTCCTCGAAAGCCAGGCCGCGATCGCGCATCTGGTTGGCGAACTCGACGATGAGGATACCGTTCTTGGCGGCGAGGCCGATCAACATCACCAGCCCGATCTGGCTGAAGATATTCAGTGTCTGCCCGGTGACAAACAGCCCGAGCAGCGCCCCCGCTATCGCCAGCGGCACGGTGAGCATGATGATGAAGGGATGGATGAAACTCTCGAACTGGGCCGCCATCACCAGGTAGGCCACCAGCAGCGCGATCGCGAATACGAACACGATCGAGCCTGCGGCGCGGACATACTCCAGGGATTCGCCCTTGTAATCCAGCGAGGCCGACGGCGGCAGATCCTCGCGCACCAGCTCCTGCACCGCGGCCAGCGCCCTGTCCATGGTGTAGCCCGGGGCGATGTCGGCGCTCAGGGTCAGCGCCCGGCGCCGGTTGTAGCGGGGCAGTGAGGGCGACACCGCCTGCTCGGCCACCTGCACCACATTGGCCAGCGGCACCAGCTCACCGCTGCGCTCGGAGCGCACGTAGATCTGCTCCATATCGCCGGGCGAACGGAAATCGGCGCCCAGCCCCTCGAGTATCACATCGAACTCATCGCCCCGCTCCAGGAAGGTAGTGGCGATCCGCGAGCCCATCATGGTCTCCAGGGTGCGGCCGATGTTGGCCACCGACACACCGAGATCGGCGGCGCGCTGCTGGTCGACGTCGACCAGCAGCTGCGGGGCGTTGACCATGAAATCGATATCCACGTTGTGCAGTATCGGATGGTTGTCCAGCCGACCGAGCAGCACCTCGCGCCACTCGGCAAGCTCTTCGTAGGTATCGGCGCCGATCACTGCCTGTACCGGCTGGCCCATGGCCCCGGGGCTCAGCCCCGACAAGGTGAAGATAAAGACGCGGCCGTCCGGCACCTGATGGAGGGCCTGATACATCCTTTGGCGGATCTGGGCAGCGCTGAGGTCGCGATCTTCCCAGGGCGCGAGACCGATGGTGCCGGAGCCGGTGTTGATCTGGATACTGCCGCCGAAGCCCGGCACCCGCAGCAGCACCCGATCGAGGAACCACTCGTCGTAGTGCTCGAGCACGACATCCTCGATTTCCTGGAAGGTATCGCGGGTCTTGTCGAAACTGCTGCCCTCCGGACCGCGGAAACTCATCATTACCGTGCCGATATCCTCCTCGGGGGCGAACTCGCCCGGCACCCGGTGCAACAGCGCGGCGATGACCACCAGGGTGGCCGCCAGAATAGCGATACTGTAGAACGGCGAACGGCCGCGCAGCAGCGCGGCATAATACTGCTCGGCGCGGCCCAGCAGGGTGTCCATGAATCCCGGTTCGCCGCTGGTCTTTCTCAGCAACCGGGCGCACATCACCGGAGACAGGGTCAGCGCGGTCAGGCTGGAAAAGGCCACCGCGGCGGCGAGCGTCAGCGCGAACTCGGTGAACAGCCGGCCGATGTTACCCTCCAGGAACACCAGGGGGACAAACACCGCGATCAGCACCAGGGTGGTGGCGATCACCGCGAAGCCCACCTGACGGGCGCCGTTGTAGGCGGCGAGCAACGGCGGTTCGCCGCCCTCGATGCGGCGGTAGATGTTCTCCAGCACCACGATGGCATCGTCGACCACCAGGCCGATGGCCAACACCAGCGCCAGCAGGGTGAGGATATTGATGGTAAAGCCCATGGCGAAGACGAAGATGAACGCCGCGACCATCGAGATCGGCACCGTCACCGCCGGGATCAGCGTCGCCCGGACAGTGCCGAGAAACAGGTAGATCACCAGGATCACCAGCACGATGGCGATCCCGAGGGTGTTGTAGACCTCGCTGATCGCACTCTTGACGAACACCGATGAGTCGTAGCTGTTCTGGATCTCGAGCCCCGGCGGCAGGGTCTCGTTGATCCGCGCCACCGTTTCCCTGACTCGATCGGCAACCTCGACGGTGTTGGCCTGGGACTGCTTGACGATGCCAAGGCCCACCATCGGCTCGCCATCGCGGCGGAAACTGTTTTCATCGTCCTCCGCGCCGAGCGCCACCTGTGCCACTTCGCCGAGGCGCACCAGGTGGCCATCGGCGCCGCGGCGCACCACCAGGCCGGCAAAATCCTCCGCGCTCTGGTAGAGGCGGTTGATGCGGGCGCTGAAATCCCGGGTCTCCGACTTGAGCTTGCCGGCGGGCAACTCGACGTTCTCGGCGCGCAGCGCATCCTCGATGTCGTTGACCGTCAACTCCCTGGCGGCGAGGGCGCGGCGATCCAGGTAGATGCGCATGGCGTACTTGCGCTCGCCGCCGATCATCACCCGCGCCACCCCGTCGACCACCGACAGCCGGTCGACGATCACCCGCCGGGCATAGTCCGACAGCTCCAGCTGTCCCATGCCGTCGCTGACCAGGTTGAACCACATGATCGGCCTGGCGTTGGTGTCGGCCTTGGAGACCCGCGGCGGATCGACCTCCTGGGGAAGGGTATTGAGGGCCCTGCCGATGGACTGCTGGACATCATTGACTGCCGCGTCGACGTCGCGGCTGACCTCGAATTCGATGGTGATGCTCGACGAGCCGTCGCGGCTCACCGAATCGATAAAGCGGATGGCTTCGATGCCGCTGAGATGATCCTCCAGCACCCGGGTGATGCGGGTGTCGATGATGTCCGCCGACGCCCCGCGGTACTCGGTGAGGATGTTCACCACTGGCGGGTCGATATCGGGGTACTGGCGCAGTGAGGTCTTGCTGAATGCCACCAGGCCGAACACCACCAGCAACAGATTCACCACGATGGCGAACGTGGGGCGCTTGACGGCGATGTCGGAGAGAATCATCAGCCCTGCTCGGTGGCCAGGGTGACGGCGATTCCGTCGCGCACTTTCTGGGTACCTTCGGCCACCACCCATTGGCCGCTGGCGAGACCACTGACCACCTCGACCCGGCCGTCCTGGCGCACGCCGGTATCCACGCTCACCCGCCGCACCACATTGTCATCGCCGATCACGAACACGTAGCGCCCCGATCCCTCCAGCAGCAGGGCCTCCTCGGTGATCATCAGCGCCTGCCGCTCGCGGCCCACCAGGCGGACGTTGAGCAGCATCCCCGGCTTCAGCAACCCCTCGGGGTTGGCCAGTTCGGCGTGCACCATCACCGCGCGGGTCACCGGATCGATGCGGGTGCCGATGCTGGCAACCCGGGCGACGAACTCCCGCCCCGGGTAGGCGATGGAGCTGGCGCTGACCGCCTGGCCGCCAAGCATCTGCCCGGCCCAGCGTTCCGGCACGGTGAAATCCACCTTGACCACGGCGATATCGTCGAGGGTGGTGATCGCGGTTCCCGGGGCGACCATGGCGCCGGGGCTGACCCGGCGCACACCGAGGACACCGCTGAACGGCGCGGTAATCACGAAATCCGCCAGCACCGCCTCGGCGGCGGCGGCCCGCGCTTCGCTGGCGGCCACCTTGGCGCGCTGCTCTTCGAGCAGGGTGCGCGAGACCGCCTGGGTTTTGTCGAGGGTCAGGTAATGATTGAGCAGGCGGCGGTCTTCCTGGAGATTGACCTCGGCCTCGCGCAGCGCGGCGCGCTCGCGGGCGGCATCCAGCTCGATGATCACGTCGCCCCGGCCGATCGCCGAGTTGTCGCTGAAATTGACCGCGCCGACCCTGGCGGTGACCTTGGCAGAGATTTCCACCGCCTCCCGGGCACGCACGGTACCGAGAGCTTCGATGGATTCGGTGACCGGGACCATTACCGCCTGGTGGGGGAGCACTACCGGCAGCATCAGCGAAAACTCCGGCCTGTCGCCCTGAATGGCGTCAAACCAGTAGTACAGTGCCGCACCGGCAACGAGCAGCAGGCCAACAAACAGTTTTTTCAAAAGTATCCGGCTCCGTCAGCGAGAACGTGGAACAGGTGGAATGGCAACCACGAGCCCACGGGACCGGCCCATTGTACACAGGCCGGGAGACAGAACAACGGCGCAGCGGACCGGCACTTCCAGTATTCTCGACGCAGGGCGCGGGGCGCAATCCGGCGCCCCTGAACAGCTCAGATACCGAGGCCGGCGAAAAAACTCCGCAGTTGCTCAGCCCCGCCCTCTTCCCAGGCCCGCAGGGCCGCGGTGCCGATGATCGCCATATCGGCCCGACCGCGGAGGAAATCGATGTCATCCTTGCCGCTGACACCGAAACCGACGCCGATGGGCAACCCGGTGTGCCGCCGGCAACGACCGAGAAAGTGGTCGAGGTCGTCACTCATCTCGGTCTTGCTGCCGGTAACGCCCTTGCGCGCCACGGCATAGATCATCCCCTGGGACGCGGCGCCGAGCCTGGCGAGACTTTTGTCGGTGCTGGTCGGCGTCATCAGCAGCACCGGCGCGAGGCCGTACCGTGCCGACAGGCCGTGCAATTCGCCGGCTTCGTCCACCGGCAGGTCGGGGAGGATATAGCCGCAGCCGCCGGCGTCCCTCAGGCGCTGCAGGAAAGTTTCCGCACCCATTTTGAACGCCGTGTTGTAGTACCCCATCATCAATACCTTGAAGGGGAAATGATCCGCCACTCTTTTCATGAAGGCGAAGCAGTCGGCCGGGCTTACTCCGGCCTTCAGTGCCAGTTCGTTGGCGCGCACGAACAGCGGACCGTCGGCGCTCGGCTCTGAAAACGGGAACTGCAGCTCGACGAGATCGACATCGAACTCCGCCATGATCTCCAGCTCCTTCCAGTTATCCTCGAAGGACGGGTAGCCACAGACCACGTGGGTCATCACCAGCAGCTCTTTGCGCTGCTTGCGTTGGCGCAGGTATTGCTCGAGCCCCACAGAATTAAACGCCATAGTCAGCCGCCTTGTTGCGAATGAAGTCTTTCCATTTCTTGTCATCGAGGGCGTCGGCAATGGTGAAGATGTCCTTGTCGCCACGGCCGGACTGGTTGATGAGAATGATCTCGTCCCTGCCCATCGTCGGCGCCTCCTCGATGGCCATGGCAAAGGCGTGGGTGCTTTCCAGCGCCGGGATCAGGCCTTCGCTGCGCATCACCCGCTTGAGGGTGTCACGCACCTGCTCGTCGGTGGCGGCGGTAAAGCGTACCCGATCGTTCTCCCACAGGTGGACGAGGATCGGATTGACGCCGATATAGTCGAGGCCGGCGGCGATGGAGTGGGTTTCCAGCATATTGCCGTTGTCGTCCTGCAGGAAGTAGGTCTTGAAACCCTGGGCGACGCCGACCGAGGCATCGGGATAGGCGAGTCGCGCCGCGTGCTGGCCGGAGTCGGGGCCGTGGCCGCCGGCCTCGCAGGCCACCAGCTCGACGCTCGCCTCGTCGAGGAAGCCCTGGAAGATACCGATGGCGTTGGAGCCGCCGCCGACGCAGGCGTAGACCCGGTCGGGCAGCCGCCCCGCCGCCGCGACGATCTGCTCCCGCGCTTCCAGGCCGATGATCGACTGGAAGTAGCTGACCATCTCCGGAAACGGATGCGGGCCACAGGCGGTGCCAAGCACGTAGTGGGTATCGTGCATGTTGGTTACCCAGTCCCTGAGCGCCTCGTTGATCGCATCCTTGAGGGTTTTCTGGCCGTCCTCGACGGCCACCACGGTGGCGCCCATGCGTTCCATCCAGAACACGTTGGGGCGCTGGCGCGCGACATCCACCGCACCCATGTAGATGGTGCAGTCGAAGCCGAAGCGGGCGGCCATGGTTGCCGTGGCGTAGCCGTGCTGGCCGGCGCCGGTTTCGGCTATCACCCGGGTCTTGCCCAGCCGTTTGCACAGCAGCCCCTGCCCCAGCACGTTGTTGATCTTGTGGGATCCAGTGTGGCCGAGGTCTTCGCGCTTGACATAGATCTGCGCCCCGCCGAGCTGTTTCGACAGGTTGGCGAGGTGGGTCACCGGCGTGGGTCGGCCCGAGTAGGAGTGCAGCAGGTCCACATACTCCTGCCAGAAAGTCGGGTCCTGCTTGCAGCCGGCAAAGCAGTCCTGCAACTCCTCGATGGTGGCGGAGAGAATTTCCGGCAGGAAGGTGCCGCCGTACTCGCCGTAGTAGCCTTTGCGGCCGTCGGCAAAATCGAAAATGGACATAGGGATGGCGTGATGGCAAGTGAGCCCGCTATCTTAGCCAAGGCGCCAGCCGGTAACAAGATCGGGGTTCTCCGTGACCGCAGGGCAATCGCGCTATCGGTCTGCGGTGCTCATCTTGACAGCATCTGGAGCTCCGCAGCCCAGCCACCGCCTTGGGCAAGGCAGCGGCCTCACCATGTTGCCAAATACATGCTGACTACTAAGTAGCGCGATTGCCTGCCTGCGCCCGGTCGCCGGCGCCGCCGTCAGGGCACCAGCGCCGGCCAGTCACGGGCCTCGAGATACGCCGCCAGGTTCTTGGGGCGGTAGCCCGGATTGCCATCCCAACGGGCCTTGACGGACTGGTGGATCAACACCTCTTGCCCGCCGTGGATCAACGGCCGGTGGAACGGTTTTTTCGAACGGTAGATATGCTTGCGCGACTGGTGCAGCGTGGCCAGGGGATCGGGCTTGAGGCTGGTGGCCAGATACGATTCGATGCCCAGCCCCGCCGCCCCCGCTTCGGCGATCATCCACTGGAAGGGAATGTCCGACAGCAGGCAGCCGCTCTTGTCC
>JBAZCN010000062.1:0-17364 GCA_041655035.1 Porticoccaceae bacterium
CGCTTCGTTCCTCAGCACATCCTATAAAGACATCGTGCCCGCCGGGCAAAGCCGCATTATCCAGTCGCGGTCGATATCGAGGTGTGCCCAGTGCCCCGAATCGATGTCCTCACACATTGTCTCAATAAAAACTTTATCCATAGGGTGCGCTGAGGAACGAAGCGCACCGACCAGCCCCCCGATGCGCTTCGTTCCTCAGCACATCCTATAAAGACATCGTGTCCGCCGGTCAAAGCCGCATTATCCAGCCGCCATCGGTGTTGAGGTTCTGCCCGGTGACCCAGTTGCTGGCCGCGGACGACAAATAGATCAGCGCGCCGAACAGGTCATCGGGTTTGCCAAAGGTTTTCAGCGGCACCATATGTTCCAGCGCTGCAACCAGGGCCGGATTGTCGCCCCGCGCGGCATCGCCGGAGGCGGTGTCCATATGGCCGGGAGCCAGGGCGTTGACATTGATGCGGCCGGCGGCCAGTTCCCGCGCCAGACTGGCGGTAAGACTTACCAGCGCCAGCTTGCTGGCGCCGTAAACCCCGGACGGCATAAAGGCGCCGCCGGAGGTGATATTGATGATCTTGCCGAAATAGCCGTCATCCTTTTCCGCACGGTTCTTCATGTAAGGCACCACGGCGCGGCTGCACACCAGCGGGCCGTTGACGTTGATGGCCATGACTTTGTTCCACCAGTCCAGGTCGATGCCCATCACGCTGTAGTCGGGGATTTCCTTCATCAGCGCCGCGGCGTTGACGAGAATGTCGATGCCGCCGAATTTTTCCGCCACAGTCTTCGCCATGGCGGCGGCGCTGTCCTCTGAAGTGACATCGAGGGCGACAGCCATACAGTCATGACCTTCCGCGCGAATAACCTGGGCGCGTTTATCCGCAGCCTCCCTGTTGATATCCGCAAGCGCCACCCTGGCGCCTGATTTCGCCAGCGCCAGGCCAAAGGCGGAGCCGAGGTCACCGGCGCCGCCGGTGATTATGGCGACGCGGTTTTCCAGTTGGAACAATTCGAGCATGGACATGGATTTTCCTTTCTATTTGTCAGTAGTGGTCAGCCATTGGCGTTGGCGATGGACACCGTCTTGATGCGCAGGAATTCCTCCAGGCCTTCCCTGCCCCCTTCGCGGCCGTGGCCGCTGAGGCGCTCGCCGCCGAACGGGGATTCCGGCTGGATCTGCATGGCGCCGTTGATGCACACGGTGCCGGCGCGCAGCTCGGTGGACAGGCGCAGAGCGCGATTGAGATTTTTGGTCTGGATATAGGCGGCCAGGCCGTATTCCGTGGCATTGGCTATGGCGACCGCCTCCTCCTCGGCATCGAAAGGCGTGATGCACAGCACAGGGCCGAAGACTTCCTGCTGGGCCAGCTCGGAGTCGGGCTTCACATCGGCAAACACCGTGGGCGTGACGTAGAAGCCGTCAGCCCTGTCGGCGCCCACCAGATCGGCACCGGCGCGTTCGCCACCGATCACCAGGCGGCACTCACCGCTGGCCTTGGCCTTCTCCACCATCGCCATGATGCGCTGGCAGGCGGCCTGGTTGACCACTGGGCCGACATCCACGTCGGGATCCAGCGGGTCACCCACCACCAGTTGGCGCACCCGCGCCTCGACCCGCGCCACCACGTCATCGTAGACGCTGCGTTCCACCAGCAGGCGCGTCGGAAAGGCACAGCCCTGGCCGCTCATCATGCCGATGCTGAACATCACCGCATTTTCCACCGCGCGGTCGAGATCCGCGTCGGCGAACAGCAGATTGGCGGACTTGCCCCCCAGCTCGAATACCAGAGGCTTGAGCAGCGCGGCGCTGGACTGCTGGATCTTGCGGGCGGACACCGGGCCGCCGGTAAAACTGATCTTGAGCACGTCGGGATGGGTCACCAGGGCTTCGCCGGCCTCGGCGCCACCGGGCAGGATGTTCACCACGCCCGGAGGGATGCCGGCCTCCAGCACCAGCTTGCCGAACAGGCCGGCGGCGTAGGGCGTCATCTCCGAAGGCTTGACCACCACGCTGTTGCCGGCGGCAAGTGCCGGAGCGACCTTCATCCCCAGCGAAATCAGCGGGCCGTTCCAGGTGATGATGATGCCGACCACGCCATAGGGCTCGGCCAGGGTGTAGGCGAACTGGTCGGTGGGATGGGAACTGGTCACCTGGCCGGTGAGCTTGTCGGCCCAGCCGGCGTAATAGCGGGTCCAGGCCGCCGCCAGATGAGGGCCGATAAAGGCGCCCTTCAAGGCGGTGCCGTTTTCGATACAGGAGAGCCGCACCAGTTCGTCAGCATTGGCCACCAGCAGGTCGGCGAGGCGGTTGAGCAGATCCCGGCGCTGGCGAGGCGACGTCTTGCGCCAGATCTCGAAACCGGCTTTTGCCGCCACCACCGCCTGCTCGACCTCGGCGCTGCCGGCGAGCGGCACCCGGGCCTGGACTTTCCCGGTGGCGGGATCGACATGGTCGTAAAAGCCGGCGCTGCCCTGGTCGAGGAAACGCTCGCCTATTTGCAGCTGTGCCTGGGGGAGTGCTCTGGAGGGTGACAAGTCGTCCATTTTTATTCTCACTGTTATCGATTGATTGGCCTGACATCGTGCGAAAGTGGCGCGCAGGCGGCAATGTATTACACAACAATACAAAAACGCAATGTTAACAGGAGTAATTCATCTTAAAAAAATATAATAACAGGACACATTGACGCTTATGTTGCATAAAAAAGGTGACAGCGGAAACCGCTGTCACCTTGTCGAGGCGTCCGTCGACGCTTACTGGCCGAAATCGTAGCGCACTTCCAGCCCCCACATCCGCGGCTCCATAAAGGACAGGGTGTAGATGCCCAGGGAGTCGGAGGTCGCACTGGCGGCATAGGGCGAGTCATCGTCCAGCACGTTGCGCACGAAGAAACCCAGGTTGATGCCGGTGTTGCCGATACGGTTCCAGTCGAGACGCATGTTGGCAAGATCATAGGACGGCATTTCCGCCGTGCCGATGAAATAGGTGTCCTGCCAATAGTAGTCGGCGTTGAATACCAGTTCGCCGTTGGCCGGCTGCACCGGCAGCACCCAGCGCACTGCCAGGGACGTCGCCCATTCCGGCGATGCCGCGGCGGAACTGGAACTCGCCAGCCCGGCAATCGGCGGAGCACCATCCTCCTTGATGTCCAGATCAAAGAACGCGGCCGTGTTGGTGATCGTCAGAGTGTCGGTGGGCTGCAGCACCAGTTCGGTCTCGAAACCGCTGTGGATGCGCTTGCCGGAATTGATGCCGAGAGAGCTCGACAACGGCGAGCCCGGGTCGGTGGCAGGAACCACCGCCGAGGTGTTGTAGGACACCACCACGTTCTCGTACTTGCCACGGTAGGCGGCGATGTTGAAACGCACCGGCATATCGCCGAGCATGAAGTCGGTTTTGAGGCCGATTTCCACATCCTGCAGGGTTTCCGGTTCATAGGATTGGTAAGGAGCGAGGATCAGGCTGGCGGGCGTGTTGAACGCCGGCGCGTTGAGGCCACCCTCGCGATAACCCTTGCGGCTGGTAACGTAGGCGAACACGCTGTCATTCACCTGCCAGTCGAGGCCGATGTTCCAGGTCTTGGCACTCTCGTCGGCTTTGATGGTGGTGCCCACTGAGGCGCAGGCCCTCTCGCCGATCAGCGGCTCCGGGTCGGTCTGGATATTGGTCAGGCCCACCGAGGCCGAACACAGCTCCTGATCGGTTTTGTTGTAACGGTAACCGGCATTGAACTTCAGGCTGTCCAGCAGTTGGTATCCCACCTGGGCAAATGCCGCCTTGTTGGTCTTTTCCGGATAGGAGTGCACCCACGGGACCACCGGCGAAGCCACCGGGAAAATCGAGCCGTTCTTGCCATCGGGCTTTTCCTCGATCCAGAACGCCCCCACCAGATAGTCGAGCTTGTCCTCCAGCGCCTTGCCGAACACGTGGATTTCATCACTCATCTGCACTTCGCGAATGCGGCTGGAGGCGGTGATGATATTGGGGGCGAACGACAGGCCATCGGTGTTCAGGTCGGTGTGAACATTGGTCTCCCGGTAACCGAAGATGTTGCGGATGGTGACCGGGCCGACGTCCCACTCGGTTTTGTTGGATAGCCCGAACAGTTCACTCTTGTACATCTGGTCGAACTCGGAGGTGGTCTTGTAGGGCCCCCAGCGCTTTTGCTGGGTCAACGCATCGTCGATATCGCGGTCGGGATTGAAGCCAGTGCAAGGCACGGCGGCAGCGCTGCAGTCCCACAAACCGGCCAGGGCGGGCAGCCGCACCAGGCCGCCGGACAATGCCGCGGTCAACACCGAGCCGGTACCGGCCTCGTCCACCTCGAGGTAGTCGACGACGGTGATATTGCGCAGGTTTTCGGTGGGGTCCAGCAGCAAGGACGCGCGGAACGAATTCTTGTGCACGTCGTCCTGGTCGCGGCCGACGCCCATATTCTTGGTATAGGCGTCGCGGCGGGAGATTTTGGCGGCGAGGCGCAGCGCGGCCACGTTCTCCACCAGCGGAATATTCACCGCGCCTTCGATGTCGTTGTAATCGTAGTTACCGATACCGCCCTTGATATAGCCACCGAAGTCATGGGTCGGCGCCTGAGGCGTGATCACCACCGCACCACCGACGGCGTTACGGCCGAACAGCGTGCCCTGCGGCCCTTTCAGCACCTGGATGCTGCCGAGATCGTAGGCGGGAATATTGGAGCCCGCGAAGCTGATCGGCACGTCGGCGAAATAATTGATCACCGCATTGGGGGCATTGCCGATCGGAATCCGCGACATGCCCCGCATCACCACGTTCATGTTGCCACCGCCCCCCTGGTGGACGAAGCGGATACCCGGCGCGACCCGGGTAAGGTCGCCGAGCTGGACGACGTTGCGGCTGACGATCATCTCGTTGGAAAAGGCGTTGACCGAAACCGGAACGGTCTGGGCGCTCTCTTCGCGGCGTGTCGCAGTAACGACGATTTCTTCGATGGATCTGGCGCCCGCCGGCCTGGCATCCTGGGCGAGGCCCTGGGTTGCCGCGGCGATACCGAGCGCGAGAATGCCAATGGATGATTTTTTTATGGTTAGCATGTTGCCTCCTGAAGGAACAGGTCATTCACAGTATTTTTATCGAGCCTTGTCAGCGTCCCGCCGGCAGTGCGCCCTGGTTTTTTTTGCGCACTCGCCACAGTCTGTGTGAGCGCAGCTTTTATATTACACAAATGACATACAAGCAACATTATTGGGTTAAAATAGACAAAAAAATAAACATAAAAAAACACCAGGACATTACAACGTCACTATAGGTGACATTGCCAAGGCCTATTGACAATGTTCCATTCCAAGGCATCATGCAGGCGACTTAAAAAAACAGACCACGCCCGTGCCAGCAACTACCGCAAAACGCCCTACCCGCGTCAGAGCCACTGTCGACAAGATCCTCTCGGCCACCCTGCAATTGGTCGCCGAGCGGGGCGCCGGCTCCCTCTCCATCAGTGAGGTTTGTCGCACGGCCAATATTGCCCGCCCGACTCTCTATCGTCATTTCCCCACCCTGGAGGATCTGACCGACGCGCTGTTCAAGCGGCTGTGCGATGATTTCGACGCGGAAATCCGCGCCGCCGTCGACCGCGATCCCGAGCCGGAAAAGCGTATCGACGTGTTCGCCTCCTACCTCGCCAAACGGCTCGAATCCCCCGGGACACGAATGATCCATGTCCCCGATGCCGATTTCAGCAAGCAGCTCGTCAACAAGTATTTCGAGAATCGCCGGGCGATCTTCGAATGGGTGTTGGGCCCACTGTTCGATCTCTCCGAAACCCTCAGCGGCAAGCCGATCGATCGCCGGCTGGCGGCAGATATTCTGGTGCGCTATTACATTTCGCTGCAGGAACACAACACCATCACCCCGGAGAACCCCCGCGCCGGACTCCGCCAGCTGATGCGCGCGCTCCTCCATCTGCGACCCGAGCACAGTTGACCGGCGCTCAAGCGCCCTGCCCGGCCGGCTCGTCCCCGGACAACGTCTTCTTGCCCGGCAACAACGCGGCAATCGCCAGCATCACCACACAGCCCGCCGTGATGTAGGACATCGCCAGCAGATAGGCCCCGGCATCGGGAAAACTGCCGGGGCCGGTCGGCAGCGTCACCGTGGAACTGTCGAGCAAAGTGGCCACCAGCTGGGCGCCTATCCCCAGGGTGGTGAGACGGATGACCACCATCATGCCGGTAGCCTCACTGGTGCGCGCCATCGGCACGGCCTGGGTGAGCAGGATGATGATGCCCGAGTAATAAATCGCCTGGCCGAGCCCCATGACCACCATGATCGCCAGAATCCAGGGAACCGAATCGTTGAACAGGGTCGCCAGGGCCCAGGTCAGGGTGAGCGTCAACGCCCCGCCCATGATGGTCAAGCGGCCACCGAAGCGGTGGATCAGCCAGCCGGCCGCAGGCCCTCCCACCAGCGCCATCAATGTCATCGGCAGCATGATCCATCCCGCCAGTGTCGCCGACAGGCCGAGCCCGACGCCGGTGGCCGGCGGCTGCTGAAGGAGGATCGACCATAGCTGGATGAACTGGAACGCGCTGAGCCCGAGAACTGCCCCGCCCAGATTCACCAGCATCACTTCCCGCCTGGCGAGCAGGCGCACGTTGATCAGCGGGGCGCGGGCGCGCAGTTCACTGGCGATCCAGGCCACCAGCAGAACCAGGCCGGCGGCGAGAAAGCCCAGGGTCAATGGACTCGACCAACCCCAGCCGGCGCTTTCGGTGGTGACCAGCAGCAGGCAGGCCACCGCCGGCGCAAACAGGATGCCGCCGAGCACGTTGGTACCGCGCACCCCGCCGGAGCCGGGATTGCGCGGCACCCAGCAGTAGACCAGCACCATGGCCCCGGCGCCAACCGCCGCGCCGGCGAAGAAGATCCAATGCCAGCTGAGGTTGTCCACCAGAACGCCGCCCAGCACCGCGCCAAAGCCGCCGCTGACGGTCATGGTGGCGGCCAGCACGCCGACGAACACCGGGGTTTCCGCGGCGCTGGTGTTCTCCCTGATCAGGCCGAGACAGAGCGGGAAGATCGCTCCCGCCGCGCCCTGAATCACCCGGCCGGCGATGACCCCGCCGAGGGTCGTGGAGAAGCCCGATATCAGCGATCCGAGAATGCTCACGGCGATCACCGCCAGCAACACCCGCTGGCGGCCGAACATATCCCCGAGCCGGCCGCAGATGGCCGCGGCCACGGCGCTGGCGAGCAGAAAGCTGGTGATGATCCAACCCACCGCCAGCGGATCGCCAAAATCCTCGATCAGGAACCGCAGCGCCGCATAGAGCATCGACAGCTCGAAGGCCGAGAGGATCTCCGCCACCATCAGCGCGACCAACAGCTGCAACCGCTGTCCGGCGATCAGCCTCATCGCGGCGCCGGCCCTGTCCCGATGCCCTCATGCCGCGCCGGTGCGGCGCGCACCGCCGTCAGCGATTCAACGCGCACCGGCAACCGCGACCCGCACCGTATCCACCCGGCCGATCGGGTCGGCCAGCAGTTGCTCCGGCGATGCCGTCAACAGCGTCGACAGAATGAACAGGGTGCGGCCGTCATCGCCCCCCAGGGCGCAACAGGTGGGTTGTTGATCGATGCCGATACGCTGGCTTATCTCACCGCCCTGGTGAACGCGCAGGACTTCCTGCCCGGTGGGCGACGCCACCCAGACCGCACCCTCGGCATCGAGGCACAGGCCGTCGGGAAAGACATTGTCGAACTGAGCCCAGGTTCTGCGGTTGGCCAGGCCGCCGTCGGCCTCGATGTCGAAAGCGGTGAGTCGCGAGCCGTAGGTTTCCGCCACTATCAGGGTTTTGCCGTCGGCGGAGATCACCATGCCGTTGGGGAACATCAGGTCGTCGGCCACCGCCCGCACCTGCCCGTGCGGCGTGACCAGAATCAGCACCGTCGGCGCCGGCGCTTCGCCCGCGGTGTAATCGAAACCACAGTTGCCGATGTAGGCGCGGCCGCGCGCGTCCATCACCATGTCGTTGGTGTGGAAGGTCGCCAATGCCGACAGATCCACCGCCGTGGGCGCGTCGCTGCCGCGGAAACGCAGCAGGCGCAGATCCGTCATCGACACCACCTGCAAGCTGCCATCGGGAAGCCAGCCCAGCCCCGACGGCCGGCCCGGCACTTCCGCCACCGTCTCGGCACTGCCGTCAGGGGCAATTTTCAGCACCCGTCCGGAGAAAAAGTCCGACAGCCACAGATGGCCATCGCGCCACCGCGCGCCGTCGGGGCAGGTCAGGCCCTTGAGCAAGAGGGTTGGTGTTTGTTCATTGGTCATCTGATCAATTCCCGTCAGCGATAATTCTTAGTCTGCCGCCCGCTGCAGCCGAGCGACCCGGGATACTTGCCGATACTATTTAGCCCTGTCGGCGGCGGAGTTAACAGTCCGCGACGGAGGGGATCCGTTGTCCCAGGATGACAAAGTATTGCAAGACGGCCAACTCCTGCCGGCTGCGATGACAACGTCCGCGCGACGAGACAAAATAATTGCCAATGACATATCATCGCGACAACCGGTGGAGTGCAGATAAGAGTGCCGATAACAGAACGATCGCCGCCCGCCGACACCGGCCGCGAATCCGCCGTGCCGTCAGTGAGAGCCATGACGCCAGTGCCGTCGCGCACGCCACCCGCTTCAGGAGGCCCAAGATGAACAATCCGCCCGCGGTTTCCGCGCCCCAGGATCCCCGCTACAGCCGTTGCAGGCCCTTCTCCACGTCCCGGTTTGAAATCGAGGGCCAGATTGCCGCGCCCGACATCCTCGTCCAGATCCAGCGCTACCACTGGGATCAGCCGCACGACGACGGCCTCTTCCAGCCGCCGCTCTGCTACCTCGACCTGGCGCTGATCCGCCGCCCGCCCCCCGCCAGGGCAGCGCTGAAAGTCGCCGGCCGGGGCTCGTCGCGCACCCCGATCGGCAACTGTGTCTTTCTGCCCGCGGGGGCGGAAATCAGCGCCCACAACCCGACCGGTGAACACCGGATACTGAGCTGCCTGTTCGAGCCCGATCGCTTTCGCCAACTGCTCGATATCGAATGGAATCCCATCGAAATGTCCGCCTGCTTCGACATCCGCAACCCGCACATCCACCACGGCCTGACGCGGCTGGCGGAAGAAATCCGCTCCCCCGGCTTTGCCAGCCAGTTTCTGGTGGAAGCCACCGTCTGCTCGCTGGTGGTGGAACTGGCCCGGCATTTTCGCGGCATGCGCGCCACCAGCCGCGAGTCCGGCAGCCGCCTGACGACTCGCCAACTGGCGCGCATCGAGGAAGTGATCGAAAACAAACCCGGGGCGGCACCGGCACTCGCCGACATTGCCGGCGCCTGCGGCATCAGCAGCCGCCACCTGACCAGGGCCTTCAAGAACACCACCGGCAAAACACTGAGTGCCCATATCACCGACATCCGTATTCGCCAGGCCAAGGAGCAGCTCGCCGATCCCGGGCTGCTGATCAAGACCATCGCCTACGACAGCGGATTTCACAGCACGTCGGCGTTCACCGCCGCCTTTCGCAAAGCCACCGGCTGGTCGCCGCGGCAATTTCGCAAGGAAATTCTCGGCCTGCTCGATTGAGCGGTTTCAGCAATGTCGACCCGGCGCGGGCGACCGCCATCGCCCGCCTCGTTTTCAGCCGCGGCGATCCCCGCCACCGCCTTTCATCCGTGCGTATCCGCCGCCGGCAGAATCGCCTTTAGAAGACTAAACGCTTCGCGCAGCAACACCGGCACCTGGGCGCGGTTGTACACCAGGTACACCGGGTAACTGAATTCCGGCGCCATCTCCACCCGCGCCAGCCGCCCCTGTTCGAGATAGGGCAACACCACCCGGGAGCGGAAATACCCGCTGCCGCCCTGGTGCAGCAGGTACTGGAGGGCCAGCGGGCCGAGATCGATGCTGACCGCCGCCCGCGCCCGCTCCGGCAGCGCGGCGTCGTGCTGCTTGCGGAAATTCGGTCCCCAATCGACGAACAGATAAGGCGTGTCGGTGGCGATCGAACGCACCAGAATGAGCTTTTCCTCCAGCAGTTGCTCGACCTGCATGCCCGGCCAGTAATCCGGCTGGTGGACCAGGGCGCAATCAAGCACACCCTGCTCCAGCTTCTCATGCAGGGTGCGCCGCTCACCGACCTCGACGCGCACCGCCACCGCCGGCCGCTGCTCCCGCAACTTCACCAGCCAGTTCAGCAGCAGCGGATTCCACAGGCTGGTCTCGCCGCCCAGCGTCAATATCTGCACCGTGCCGCGCGGCAACGGCAGCTCGCGCCGCGCCGCTTCCCAGGTGTTCACCAGTTGGCTGGCGTGGGCCACGAACCGTTCACCGTCGCCGGTGAGCCTCGCTCCCGACCGGTTGCGGATGAACAATCTGCAGCCCAGCTGCCCCTCGAGGTTGTGGACGCGAGCGGTGACGGTGGTCTGGGTGACATGCAGGCGCTCCGCGGCGGACATGAAACTGCCGGTACGGACAATTTCGAGGAAAGTGCGCGCCAGGTCGATATCCATTTTTTATACCAATTTCTTTAAACTTAAACGCCATTATATTTCATTATTATTCGTCAACCCTGATTGTCATACTGGCTCCGTTCTTCACTGCGGAGCTGAAAATGACGGCGCAAGCAACGCCCCACCCTTTTGCCGAGCACCAGTGGGCGACGATCCTGCAGCTGCTGGACGGGTTCGATGAACGGCAATCGCTGTGGCTGAGTGGCTATCTGGCCGGCCGCGGCCAGATAGCCACTCCCGCCGCCATCGGCCCGGCTGACAGCGCCACCAAACTGCTGATCGCCTTCGGCACTGAAACCGACAACAGCCGGCGACTGGCGGAAACCCTGGCGGGCAAGTGCAAGGCAGCGGGCATTGCCGCCGATGTCATGGACCTTGCCAAGGTGCGTTCCCGGCAGCTGGCCAAGCGCGAATACCTCGCCATCATCACCGCCACCCACGGCGATGGCGATCCGCCGGAACCGACCCTCTCCTTCTACGAGGAACTGATGGGCGATGGCGCCCCGGCGCTCGACGGGCTCAGGTTTGCCGTGCTGGCGCTCGGCGACAGCAGCTACGAGCGTTTCTGCGTCACCGGGCAGGAGTTCGATCAGCGCCTCGAAGCCCTGGGCGGCAACAGGTTGATACCGCGCCAGGATTGTGACGTGGATTTCGCGGCGCCGGCCGCACAGTGGATGGCCCAACTGCTGGAGCAGTTGCCGAGGACAGCGGCCGCGCCGAACGGCACGGCAGTTGCCGCGGTGCCCGCCACTGCGGAAGGCCCCAGCAAAAGCCAGCCGCTGACCGTGGAGGTGCTGCTCAACCAGAACCTCAGCAGCCCGCTGCGGGCCCATCCCATCCACCACCTGGAACTCGCCCTCGACACGCCGGCGCTCCAGCTCGAACCCGGCGACGCAGTCGGCATTCTGGTGGAGAACCCCCCGGATCTGGTGGCGGCGATACTGGACGGCAGCGGACTGTCCGGCGAGCAGCCGGTAACCATCGACGGCACGGCCATGCCGCTGGTACAGGCGCTGCGCCAGCACCGCGACCTGACCATCCCCAGCAGCCGCTTCCTCGAGACCTGGCAGGCGCTGGGCGATGCGCCCCGGCTGGCCGAGATCATCGCCGCCGGCACCAAGGCCCAGCGGGCCTTTTTGAAAGAACACCAGATCATCGACCTGCTCGATCGCTTTCCCGCCCATCCGCAACCCCAGCAGCTGGTCGACAGCCTGCGCCCGCTGCAACCGCGCCTCTACGACGCCGCCAACAGCCTGGCGGCGCAGGGTGACGAGCTTCACATCACCGTCAAGGCCTTCCACTACCCGTTCGGCCAGCGCCAGGAGGCCGGCATCGCCTCCAACTACCTGCTGGCCTTGCAGCCTGGCGACCAGCTCCAGATCTACCCCCATCGCAACGCCCGCTTCCACCTGCCCGAGGACCCCAAGCTGCCGTTGATCCTGATCGGCGACGGCACCGGCATCGCTCCCTACCGGGCATTCTTCCAGGCCCTCGCCCATGCGGGCCACGAGACGCCCTGCTGGCTGGTATTCGCCGAACACAGCTTCGAGGAAGACTTTCTCTATCAGCTCGACCTCCAGCAGGCGCGCGACGACGGCCTGCTGCAGCGCATCGATACCGTCTTCCACCAGGATCAGCCGGGCCGCAGCCTGGCCACGCCACTGCTCGAACAGGCGGGGGTTCTGGAGTACTGGCTGATCTGCGGCGCCCACATCTACCTGTGCGGCGACAAAGAGCGCCTGGAGGCCTGCGAGAGCCAGCTCCAGGCCCAGCTCGACACCATGCTTGGCCAGGACCACTGGCAGCAACTGGCAAAAGCCAAGCGCATTCATCGCAACCTGTATTAGACGCCGAGACTCTCCGGGAGGACATATGGTCGAACGCAGCGGTTATCTCAACCTGCCTCTGGAAACACTGCACGCCAACGAGCAGCTCAAGGCCCGCAGCCAGTTCCTGCGCGGCCGGATCGCCGAGGGGCTCCTCGACCCCCTCACCGGCGCGGTTCCCGGCGACGATCCCCTGCTGATGAAATTCCACGGCATCTATCAGCAGGACGACCGCGACCGACGCCCCGAACGGCGCCAGCGCCACCTCGAGCCGATATACCAGTTCATGGTGCGCATGCGCATCCCCGGCGGCCTGCTCGAGTCCGAGCAATGGCGCGGTATCGACAGCCTCTCGCGGCGCTATGCCGAGCGCGGCATCCGCATCACCACACGGCAGACGATACAGTTTCACGGTGTCCGCAAGCCGCACCTGCGGGCGCTGATCCAGGGACTGCGCGACCTCGGCCTCGACACTATCGCCGCCTGTGGCGACGACAGTCGCGGCGTGGTCTGCGGCGCCAACCCGCAGCTTTCCCATGTGCACCGCCAGGTGGCGGCGCTGGCGCGGGCCACCAGCAACCGGCTGATTCCCCGGACTACCGCCTATCCGGAGATCTGGTACCGCCAGGAGGTCGCCCCGGCGGATAACGAGGAGCCGGTCTACGGCGATCTCTACCTGCCGCGCAAATTCAAGGTGGGCTATGCCATTCCCCCGGTCAACGACATCGATGTCTACGGCCAGGATCTGGGTTTCATCGCTGTCGTCGAGGATCGGCGGCTGCTGGGCTTCAATGTCTGCGTCGGCGGCGGCATGGGTCAGCTCGACAACCGCGACGACAGCTATCCGCGCCTGGCGGAACAGATCGGCTTCATCCCCCCCGATCAGGCGCCCGCCTTCGCCGAAACGGTGATGATGATCCAGCGCGATTTCGGCGATCGCCAGGATCGCCACCGGGCGCGCTTCAAGTACACCCTCGACAACTACGGCACGGCCTGGTTCATCGATGAACTTGCCAGCCGTCGCGGCGTGCCGCTCGACCCGGCGCGGCCGGTACAGTTTGAGCACAACGGCGACTTTCTCGGCTGGCAGCGCGCCGACGACGGCCAGTGGCAGGCCACCCTGTACATCGAAAGCGGGCGTGTCGACGGGCCGCTGCGCGAACAGCTGCAGGGTTTTTTCCAGCAATACGGCGGACGGGTGCGCCTGACCACCAACCAGAACCTGCAGTTGACCGATATCGGCGACTACGAGAGGGAACAGGTGCAGTGGCGCCTCGACGACCTGGATCTGAGCTGGCGGCTGCAACCGGACAGCCAGGCCGCCCACACCCTGAGTTGCGTGGCGCTGCCCACCTGCGGCCTCGCCATGGCCGAAGCCGAGCGCTACACCCCGCGGCTGCTGGAGGTGTTCGGGCGACTCAAGGCGCAGTACGGCCTCGATACCGCCCCCATCACCTTGCGCCTCACTGGCTGTCCGAACGGCTGCGCCCGCCCCTACCTCGCCGAAATCGCCCTCACCGGCCGCGCGCCCGGGCTCTACAACCTCTATCTCGGCGGCAGCTTCCACGGCGATCGCCTGGCCAGGCTGTACGCCGGCAACATCGACGAAGAAGGTTTCATCTCGCTGCTCGCGCCCCTCCTGGAGCGCTTTGCCGCGCAGCGCCACGACGATGAACATTTCGGGGACTTCCTGCTGCGCAAGCAGTTGCTGGATACCACCCCGGTCAACCTCAACCATGCCTAGATTGCGGAGTATCCATGTCTCACTACCTGTTCGTACAAAGCCAGGACACCTTTACCGAAACCCGCGCCGCCGGCCAGTACCAGCTGGCCGGCCAGCTCCGTGAAGCGGGCCACGATGTCACCCTGGTGCTGGTCCAGAACGGCGTAACGCCGGCGCGCAGGCATGCGCAGTGCCGCCACTTCGATCAATTGCTGCAACAGGGAGTACATGTCATCGCCGATGATTTCTCCCTCCGGCAGCGTGAAATCGATTCCTCGGAACTCAAGGACAGCGTCGCCGTCGGCACCGTCGAGGCGGTCATCGACGCCATGCTCGCCGGCCACAAAGTCATCTGGAACTAGGAGCCAACATGAACCATAGTCACAGCAAGGATAGTCACAGTAAGGAAAGTAAAACGCTGACGTTTGCCTTTATGGACCCGCCTTTCGAGAGTGAGCGCACCGTGACCTTCTTCCGCCTGCTCGATACCGCCCTGGAAAAAGGCGCCAATGTCCGCATCTTTGCCTACGAAGGCGCGGTGGCGCTGGCCTTTGCCAGACAACAGCCACACGGCAATTCGGTCCACGGCCGCGACAGCAATGCCGAGAACCACCCGTTGACCCGCGACTGGATCGCCGCCCTCCAGCAAAAGGCGGTCGCCAGGGAACTCGGTTTCGAATGGATAAACTGCGGCCTGTGCGTCGACGAGCGCGGGGTCAACGAAGTCATCGCCGGCTGCGGGCGCGGCGGCCCCCCGGACCTGTGGCGCTATGCCAGCGAAGCCTTCAACACCCTCACCATCGGCACGAGATAAGCATCATGAAAGTACTGCAAGTGATCGACCAGGCCTTCCGCACCACTACCGAGGAACAGGACGACACCATTATCTGGCTGACCCGGTCGATGCGCTCCGCCGGCGGCGAACTGATGCTGCTGCTCAGTGGCCACGGCGTGCACTACGCCGTTCAGCGCCGGCGCCAACCGGCGCTGGCGCTCGGCGCCTGGCATCAGACCGAACCCGCGGAAATCACCCGCGACCTGGCCGGGCTGGTCGACAGCGGCGTGCCGGTCTATGCGGTCGAGGAAGATCTCGCCGACCGGGGGCTCGCCCATCTGCCACTGCAAAACGGTGTCCGGGGGATTTCCCGCCAGGGCCTGGCGACGCTGTATGACAGCGCGGATCAGATATGGCACTGGTAGCACCGCACCGCGCGCTGCGCACGCCGCTGTGTGGCCTCCTCGGCTGTGAACTGCCCATCCTGCTGGCGGGCATGGGCGGCGTCGCCCGCCACCGGTTGGCCGCCGCCGTCGCCCGGGCCGGCGGCTTTGCCGCTCTCGGCATGGTGCGCGAGCCGGTATCCCGCATCCGCGATGAAGTGATGGCGCTGCGCGACCTTTGCACCGCGCCCTTTGCCGTCAACCTGATCCCCGCCGCCACCCCTTCGGCCCTGCTCAAGCAACAGGTGGCCGCCTGCATCGCCCTCGAAGTGCCGGCCATGGTCCTGTTCTGGGAGGTCGACCAGCCGCTGGTGCGCCATCTCAAGGCCGCGGGCATACGGGTCATTCATCAGGTGGGAAACCGCCGGGATGCGGAACAGGCCCTGGACGCCGGCGCCGACGTTCTCATCGCCCAGGGTCACGAGGCCGGGGGCCATGTGCGCGGCACCGTCGGCACCTTCAGCCTGCTGGCGGAGCTGGTGCCGTTCAGCCCGGTCCCGGTGGTCGCTGCCGGCGGGATCGCCAACGGCCGCGCCCTGGCCGCGGCCCTGACCCTGGGCGCCCAGGGAGTCAGTCTCGGCACTGCGTTTCTGGCCACCGACGAAGCCAACGCCCATCCCCACCACCAGCGGCGGCTGCTCGCGGCCGGCGCCGACGATACGGTGTACACCCGGCAATTCTCCGTGAACTGGCATGAGGCGGCGCCGGTCAGAGTACTGGCCAACCGGGTCACCCGGGGCGAATATGATCATCTGTCGGCCGCCAACCGCCCACCCGGTGACGCCTCCCCGGTCATCGGCCGGCAGGACGGCCAACCGGTCCATCTGTTTTCCACCGATTCACCGCTCGCCGACGCCAGCGGTCGACTCGATGACATGGCTCTCTACGCCGGTCAATCCTGCGGCCAGATCGACGCCGTGGTACCGGCGGCGCAGCGTATCGAGGAGCTGATCAGGGAAGCGACGGAAGCCTTCCATTCATTGACCGGCATACCGGCCTGAGGCGGAAGGCGCAGGCGGTAAGGAGGGCAACATGCGCGTACCGCAAGTGATTCATTGCAAGCGTGTCTATGATCCGCCATCCCGCGGGGATGGTTACCGGGTGCTGGTGGATCGCGTCTGGCCCAGGGGTATCAAAAAGGCCGATCTGTCCTACCATGAGTGGTGCAGGGAACTTGCCCCCTCCGCTGAGCTGCGCAAATGGTTCGGCCATGATCCGCAACTGTGGGCCGGTTTCTGTCGACGATACCATGTCGAACTCGATGCCCGGGGCGCGGCCGTGCAGGGCCTGGTCGAAGCCAGCGCGGGGCGCCCCCTTACACTGTTGTACGCCGCCCGCGACACCGAACACAACAACGCCGTGGCGTTGAAGATATACCTGGAAAAGCTGGATGCCAGGGCCGGTTAACAGCGGCGCGCGGAAAATCGTGAAAAACCGCCCGGGCTTTTTTCACCACCGGCAGCTTTTCCACCGTCGCTAGCCGTCGGCACCGATGGTTTTGCCGACACAGGTGGTTTTTCAACACAGTTCGTCTTTCGCGCCCTGTCCACGACACGGCCGATACGCCACCGGCCGTTCAACCTGCACCCGCCGGGATGGCGCCTCCATCCGCCCGTGCAGCCACCCTTCAAACATCCTTGACAGAGGTTTAGATATCATGGAACAAGACACCGACCCGCTGGAAACCCGGGAATGGCTCGA
The DNA here is from genome assembly GCA_041655035.1 of Porticoccaceae bacterium. Lineage (GTDB taxonomy): Bacteria > Pseudomonadota > Gammaproteobacteria > Pseudomonadales > Porticoccaceae > NAT127. Next base: position 16,996 of record JBAZCN010000062.1, read on the forward strand.
GGCTCTGGAATCCGTCATTCGCCACCGGGGCTCGGAGCACACCGGTCACCTGATCGGGCAGCTCCTCGACAAGGCCGCCGATGCCGGCATTCCCATCCCGAGCGCCATCACCACGCCGTTTCGCAACACCATCCCCCCCGCCCTCGAGAAACGCATGCCCGGCGACCTGTTCATGGAGCGCCGCATCCGCTCCCTGATACGCTGGAACGCCGTCGCCATGGTGATGCGCGCCAACAACAATAACGACGGCCTCGGCGGCCATATTCCCACCTTCTCCTCCGCCGCCACCCTCTACGACGTCGGCTTCAACTACTTCTTCCGCGGCCGCAACGACCAGCACCTCGACGACCTGATCTACTTCCAGGGCCA
>JBAZCN010000063.1:0-17306 GCA_041655035.1 Porticoccaceae bacterium
TGCGGTACGACCGCATTCAAGTCTCGGCCAACTAACTCCACTAGAGTTCGCCGGCCGAGCGGAACCAGATACACCAACCGAGGCCATTCTCCAAGTTTGAATGGTCCGAAGAAATCAGGCAGGTCAGTGCCTTGTATGAGGTCAATGGCGGCGGCATGATGTGCGCTCCACGGCCGCTGTGATCAACTACGCTGATTCAGGTCTCTCTCTGATAATGACCGACCGCTAGTATATTTCCAAGCGATGCATAAGCGGTTCGGCATAGACAAGGTGTAAATGTCCAAGCTGTCCTGCTTGGCGTTGGCGGCAAAAGGTATTCGTCATCCAGTGCATTGCGCATGAAGAAACTCAGGTCCACGTCGGTGTTGCCAATGGCATTCCAGTGGAGGCACAGGTTGGCGAGGTCATAGGATGGCAATTCACCATTGGCCACGTAGTAGGAATCCTGCCAGTACCAATTGGCATTGAACACCAGTTCGCCATTCGTGGGCTGGAACGGCAACACCCAATGTACGGCGACGGACGTCGATCACTGTGGCGACGCTGGATCCAGGGAAGCTGCCTGAAGCTCGGGAGCCACTGGCACGGTTTGATGGGTATAGGCGAGGGTGAAGGTCAGGTCTTCCAGCAGTTCAACCACCAACTCCGAGTTATCGCCCCGGGAATGTTGATCGCGCCTTCGACATCAATCATGTCGAATATCCAAGGTTGTGGTCTTTATTGCTCACAGGCTAAGAGGGTGGGTGGGACACTACAATTTGGAATCTTGCGGCGCTCAAAGCGGCCGCGGACTGGGGTGGAGGATAAAACCCTCGTCCGCAACGTCCACCCGGGCCTGGGGGTAGATGGCCTTGACCAGTTGCAGTGTGCTGAGAAAAACACTTCGCGTCTGGCGTGAGCGCTTATAGCTGACGCCAGAACCGAACTCCAGTTGCTTCCAGGTGAGCAACTGCGGCGTCGCCAGCCCCGGTAAGGTGCCGGCGGCCCAGATATACATGTCGATCGCCCAGCTGTTGTCGCTGATGATTTGCAGTGCCCGCCGGTCGAGCCCGATGGCTTCGGCGAGGATCAGGTCGTGAAATCCCTGGCTGACGATGATCTGCCGGGAAAGCCCCAGGGAATCGATGTCTTTTTTGGAGGACGAAAATACCCCGCTGTCATAGATGAAAACATCCACCAGTGGCGTTGCCAGGCGGGTCTGGTCTTCCCTGACGATAGTAAGGGTGCACGCCGAGACCCTGCGGCCCTGGTCCGTTACCCGTTTGTAGGTCATACCGCCGCCTTCCACGCCGAGCGCCTTCAGATAAGCGTTGCGGGTGTGTGGAACATCCAGCAGTGCTGAATGCTGGCGGATAACCTGGGTGTGGAGATAGACAAGGGCCAGGCGGGCCTTGGCGCCAAAGGGCACGCCGATCGGGGAGCCATCGTCGAAGCGACCACTTTCCAGGTAATACTCATCAAAGCCGATCTGGTGTTCACCGAAAAAGCTGATCTGGCGTCGCCACTGGAGCGCGGGATCGTCGCCGGCCATCGGCTGGCGGTGGGGGAGAGCGGTGATCATCATGCTGGCCCAAGCCGGTTCAGGCTCGGCTCCGCGGGCCTCGAGCATCGCCGCGGCGGCGTTGACGCAGGTATGTTCAAGCTTGCTTTTGGTCAGCCGGCGGGCTTCGTCGATGCCGTGCTCTGTTATCATCTGGTGTGCGTCAAACATAGGCCCGGATATGTCCGTTGATGTCGCCTGATCGCGAGCCGATCGCGACCGTGTTTCGCACTTCATGCTAACAGCGGGGGTTCGCACGACGCAACGCCGGACGCCGGCACGGAATGTCGCGGCGTGCGCTGAACGCCTTTCAATTTGGCCGCAGAGTAGCTAGTATCCTGTGCCTTTGATGGCGGCATTCCGTCGCCAGCGCCAGAGCTGACCAACCCTCATCTGGCGCTATTTCATAAGATTTCCGACAGGGGGCAGCATGTCAAACGAAGTTATCGCGATCATTGGCGGCACCGGCGCGCTGGGCACCGGCCTCGCCCGGCGCTGGAGCGCCGCCGGCTACCAGGTCATCATCGGCTCCCGCACCCAGGAAAAAGCCGATGAGGCGCTGAACGACCTCAAGGCGGTCATGGCCGAAAGAGGGCAGGGAGACCTTCAGGTCCGGGCGCTGGAAAACCTCGCCGCGGCCAGCGCCGCGGATATCGTCGTGCTCACGGTGCCCTTCGCCCACCATGAAAGCACCCTGGAAAGCATCAGGCCCGCCCTCGATGGCAAGATCCTGATCGACGTCACCGTGCCCCTGGTGCCGCCCAAGGTGGGTACCGTGCAGTTGCCGCCGGAAGGCTCCGCCGGCGCCGCCGCCCAGCAGTTGCTGGGCGAGGGCGTCCAGGTGGTGTCCGCTTTCCAGAACGTGGCGGCCCATCACCTGCAGGAAGGCCAGGGGCTGGATTGCGACGTGCTGGTGAGCGGCAACAGCAAGGAGGCCCGGGAAAAAGTCGTCGAGCTGGTCGAGGCGGTGGGCATGCGCGGCTTCCACGCCGGTCCGATCGCCAATGCCGCCGCCGCAGAGGCGCTGACTTCGGTTATCATCAATATCAATCGCGCCCACAAATGCCATGCCGGCATCCGCATTACCGGCCTGGGCGGGGAACACGGCTGAGGGGCGTGCAGATGGACCCTGATCGTGGCTGACAGCCCCGCCAACACAGGGGTGTGGATTATCCTGCCGGTGAAGGCGGCCAGCGAGGCCAAGCAGCGCCTGGCGGATCGCCTGTCCGCCGCGCAGCGCCGGGCGCTGTCCCGGGCGATGCTCGAGGATGTTCTCGACGCGGTGTGCGGGGTCGCGGGTGTCGGCGGCATCCTGGTGGTCAGCAGCGATCCCGACATCGGGACGTTCGCGGCGCGGTTCCCCATCGAGGTGGTGACGGAGCCCGCAAATAACGCCGCGGGCCTCAATGGCGCTGTCGACCACGGGGTGCATGAGGCCATCGCGCGCGGCGCGACTGCGGTGATGGTCCTGCACGGCGACCTGCCGCTGGTGGAGGGCCGCGAACTGGAGCGGATGCTGGCGTGTCACGATACCGGGAACGGCCCCCGCATCACCCTGGCACCGGACGATGAGCGCGATGGCACCAATGTCCTGCTGGCATCGCCGCCCCGCGCCATTCCCTTCGCCTATGGCCGCAACAGTTTCAGCCGCCACTGCCAACTGGCCGAGCAGGCGGGAGTGGGCGTCGAGGTGGTCGACTCCGCGGCCCTGGCGCTCGATATCGATACGGCCGCCGACCTGACCCGGCTGGCGGTGTATTATGCCGGCCACTCTGAACTTGCCGGGCGGCACAGCTGGCGCCTGCTGAAGACATTGAACATCGTCCCCACCGCAAGGCCCGACAGCCGTTCGTTACGGATCGGATAGGTACAAAACCCATGGTTTGCGAAATGCGACAACTGCTCGATACGGCACTGCAGGGGCAAGCCCTCAGCCCCCAACAGGCCCTGCTGCTGGCCGAATGCACCGATCTGCCGGTGCTGATGGCGGCGGCGGGCGCGCTGCGCGACCGTGCCCATCGCAATGTCATCACCTACTCCCGCAAGGTGTTCATCCCGCTGACCCATCTGTGCCGGGACGTCTGCCACTATTGCACCTTCGCCAAAACCCCGCGCCATATCGGCCAGCCCTATATGAGCGTCGAGCAGGTGCTGGCGGTGGCCCGGGAGGGCGCCCGCAACGGCTGCAATGAAGCGCTGTTCACCCTCGGCGAGAAGCCCGAGCTGCGCTACAACGCCGCCCGCGAAGCGTTGGCGGAACTCGGTTTTGCCTCCACCCTGGAATACGTCGCCCATGTGGCGAAGATTGTTTTTGAAGAAACCGGCCTGCTGCCCCATATCAACGCCGGCAATATGACGGCGGAAGAGGTCGCCTTTCTGCGACCGGTGTCGGCCTCGATGGGCATCATGCTGGAGTCCACCTCTCCGCGGCTGTGCGAAAAGGGCATGCCCCACTACGGCTCGCCGGACAAAGACCCGGCGGTGCGTCTGGAAACCATCGCCCTCGCCGGCCAGGCGCAAGTGCCCTTTACCTCCGGCATCCTGATCGGCATCGGCGAGACCCGCCGCGAGCGCGTCGAATCCCTGCTCGCGCTGCGTGAACTGCACCAGCGGTACGGCCATTTGCAGGAAGTGATCATCCAGAACTTCCGCGCCAAGCCAGGTACCAAGATGGTCAATGCCCCGGAGCCGGACCTGGATGAACTGCTGTGGACCATTGCCGTGGCGCGGATCCTGTTCGGCGCGACGATGAACATCCAGGCGCCGCCCAACCTCAGCGACGCCGGCGCGCTGCCGCAACTGGTGGCTGCCGGCATCAACGATTGGGGCGGCGTGTCGCCGGTGACCCCGGATTTCGTCAACCCCGAGGCCCCGTGGCCGCATCTGAAACGGCTGGCGGAAGAGACCTACAACGCCGGCAAGCACCTGGATGAACGACTCACCATCTACCCCGCCTTCGCCCAGCGACCGGAGACCTGGCTCGATCCGGCGCTGCACTCCGCGGTACTGCGGCTGGTGGATGCCGAGGGTTTCGCCCGCAGCGACGACTGGGAAACCGGCGCTTCCACGCCGCCGCCCGCCGAACTGCTGGCCCTGATCCCGGGCCACGGCGAGCGGGTGCCCCGCAACCCGCTGCGCGCCAGCGCCGATGTGGTCGAGCTGGTAGCCCGCGCCCGCCGCGGAGAGCGGTTGTCGGAGCAGGCGGTAGAGCGGCTGTTTCAGGTCCGCGGCGACGATTTCGCCCATGTCTGCGGCGAGGCCGACGCCGTGCGCCGGGAGCTGTGTGGCGACCGGGTCAGCTATGTGGTCACCCGCAATATCAACTACACCAATATCTGCACCTACAAATGCCAGTTCTGCGCCTTTTCCAAGGGCAAGGCCAGCGAGAACCTGCGCGGCAAGCCCTATGACCTGGAGCCGGGGGAGATCGCCCGGCGCACGGCGGAGGCCTGGGCGCGGGGCGGCACCGAGGTGTGCATGCAGGGCGGCATCCATCCCGAGTACACCGGCCAGACTTATATCGATATCTGCCACACCGTGAAAGGCGCCTGCCCGGAGATGCATATCCACGCCTTCTCGCCGCTGGAGGTTTTCCAGGGGGCGGCCACCCTCGGCATCGGCGTGCCGGACTTTCTCCGCCAGCTCAAGGCCGCCGGGCTGGGCTCGCTGCCGGGCACCGCGGCGGAGGTGTTGGACGACGAAGTGCGCGCCATTCTCTGCCCGGACAAGGTCAATACCGAGGAGTGGCTGGCGGTGATCGAGAGCGCCCACCAGGCGGGGCTGAAAACCACGGCCACCATCATGTTCGGCCATGTCGACCGGCCGATCCACTGGGCGCGGCACCTGCTCAGGATTCGGGACCTGCAGGAGAAAACCGGCGGCTTCACCGAGTTCGTGCCGCTGCCCTTCGTGGCCATGGAGGCGCCGCTGTACCGCAAGGGCCGGGCGCGGAAAGGCCCCACCTTCCGCGAGTCCATGCTGATGCACGCGGTGGCCCGGCTGGTGCTGAGCCCGCTGATCGCCAATATCCAGGCCTCCTGGGTCAAGCTCGGGGAAGAGGGTGTGGTCGCCTGCCTCAACGCCGGGGTCAATGATCTCGGCGGCACGCTGATGAACGAATCCATTACCACCGCTGCCGGCGCCAGCCACGGCCAGGAAACCTCGCCCCGGCAGATGATCGAGCGCATCGAGCGGGCCGGACGCAGCCCCTGGCAGCGCACCACCCTGTATGCTCCGGTGTCCGAGGAGCGGCAGCGGGTGGGCCTCGACGCCGGCGAACTGTCTCCGCTGGTCTACTCGCTGGTGGATCGCAAGGCGGCCCGGCGGGTGGCTCGCGGGCAGGGCCGGATCGACGTGGTGGACGTGACGGGTTGATTCATGGCGTCGCTGTCCCTGTTTGCCCCCGACAACTTTCCTCTCATTCACCCCGGCCAGCCGCTGCTGCCCGCCATCCTGGGGTCGCTGAAGCACAGCGGCCAGACTCTGGCGGATAGCGATATACTGGTGCTGGCCCAGAAAATCGTTTCCAAATCCGAAAACCGCTTTATCGATCTCGCCGAGATCGTTCCCAGCGATCAGGCCCGGACCTACGCCGCGCAATGTCACAAGGACCCGCGCTTTATCCAGGCGGTGCTGAATGAGACCGCGGCCGTGGTTCGCTGCGTGCCGAATGTGTTTATCGTCCGCCACAGGCTGGGTTTTACCCTCGCCAACGCCGGTATCGACCAGTCCAATATCGACCCCGCCGGCCGTGACCTGGCGTTGCTGCTCCCCGAGAACCCCGACCGCAGCGCGGCCGCGCTGCGCCGGCAGATCCGGGATGCCCTCGGTGTCGACGTGGCGGTGGTGATCAGCGACAGCTTCGGCCGTCCCTGGCGGCTCGGCACCACCGGCGTCTGCATCGGTTGCGCCGGTATCGAACCGATCCGCGACCAGCGGGGGGAAAAGGACCTGTTCGGGCGCACCCTCCAGGTCACCCAGCCGGCCATCGGCGATGAAATCGCCGCCGCCGCCTGCCTCTTGATGGGCGAGGCCGATGAGGGCCGGCCCTTCGCGGTGCTGCGCGGCCTGCCGATCATTGCCGCCGATCTGCCGGCTGCGGCCCTGGTGCGGAGCGGCAGCGAGGACCTGTTCCGGTGACCGCCGATGGCGGCAGGGTTGTCGCGCTCTGCGGCGGCGTCGGCGGCGCCAAGCTGGCACTGGGGCTGAGCCGCATCCTGGCCCCTCGACGGCTCACCATCGCTGTCAATACCGGCGACGATTTCAGCCACTTCGGCCTGCCCATCTGCCCCGATCTGGATACCCTGATGTATACCCTGGGGCAGGTCAGCAACCCGGTCCAGGGTTGGGGTCGCGAAGGGGAGAGCTGGAACGTCTTCGAGACACTCGGGCAACTCGGTGGCGAAACCTGGTTCCAGCTGGGCGACCGGGACCTTGCGGTCCATCTCCAGCGCCGCGCCCTGCTCGATAGCGGCCTGAGCCTCAGCGAGGTCACCGCCAATCTCTGCCGGCGCTTCGGGATACTGCACCCGGTGGTGCCGATGAGTGATGAGCGGGTCAGCACTGTCATCGAGACCGGCGATGGCGACCTGCCGTTCCAGCATTATTTTGTTCGCGAGCAGTGCCGGCCGGTCGTCACCGGCTATCGTTTCGAAGGCGTCGACAGCGCGCGGCCGAGCCCCGGCCTGCTTGCGGCTCTCGGTGATGACGACCTTGCGGGCATCCTGATCTGTCCGTCCAATCCCTTTGTCAGCGTCAGCCCGATCCTGGCGCTGCCGGGCGTGCGCGAAGGTATCCGCGCTGCGCGGGTGCCGGTGGTCGCGGTCTCGCCGATCGTCGGCGGCAAGGCGATCAAGGGGCCGGCGGCCAAGATGTTCTCCGAACTGGGCCTGCCGGTGAACAATCAGGGTGTGGCGGATTTCTACGGCGATCTACTGCACACCCTGGTGGTGGACCAGGGTGACCGCGACGAAACATTGCGCGCCCGTTGCCGGGTCCACTACTGCAACACGGTGATGGCCAGCCTCGACGATCGCATCGCCCTGGCGCGGCACTGTGTCGCGCTGCTGGGCATTGCTGTGCCAGAGGATCGGTAGCCGGCCTCGGGGTTCCTGGGCGGTCTGGTGCCCGTCGTCTTTGCAAAATAGAAGGTCCGCGTTTTCCAGTGAGTCGGGTATGATTTCGGGGGTGATGGCCTTTCCGCTCTCCGGATTCCTGTCCGCCGCCGGTGGTGGGCAATTGCTATCAGGGTTTTGCTGTCAGGCTGCGGGCTGGTCGATCGCGGTGCGTCAGTGAAACGGATTTTTAAGTCGAATGATGTTAGGATTAGCCCCGTGCCAGTCAGTTCCCGCCCAGCTTGTGCCCCGTCGACCATCTGCGCGCCATCCGGGAGTCATTCCCGATGAGGCGCAGGGATCTGGCATGGACTTTCATCGGCCTCGGTGCCCTCGGGTTCTCCTGCTGGCTGCTGTACCACGAAATCCACAGTATCTCGCTGAATGAGATTGCCGACAGCCTGGCAGCCATCTCTTTTCATAATTGGCTGCTGGCCATCGGCGCCACCTGCGGGGCCTACCTGGCCCTTGCCTGGTACGACCGGATTGCCCTCGCCCACCTGGGCAAGAAAATCTCCTGGTGGTTCATCACGCTCTGTTCATTCACCACCTATGCACTGGCCCACAATATCGGCGCCTCGGTGTTTTCGGGTGCCGTGGTGCGCTATCGCGCCTATCGCAGCAAGGGGCTGACGCCGCAGGAAATCGGCATCCTGATCGTGTTCTGCTCCTTTACCTTCGTGCTTGGCACTCTGCTGGCGTCGGGTGTGGTGCTGGTGATCCAGCCGCAGCTGATCGAGAGGGTGGTGGATATTGAGCCCTGGGTGTCGATTGCCATCGGCCTGTTGCTGATCGGCCTGGTGGTGCTCTATGTGGTGGGCTCCTGGCGTCGTTTCAAGCCCTGGACATGGGGCAAGCTGCGCGTCGAGTATCCCCGTCTGCCGCTCGTTGTCCGCCAGTTGATTGCCGGGCCGCTGGAACTGCTGTGCGCCGCGGCGATCATCTATTTCGCCCTTCCCGCAGAGGGCAATCCGGGCTATCTGGTGATCCTCGGGGTGTTCCTCGCGTCATTTTCGATTGCCCTGTTGTCCCACGCGCCCGGCGGTCTCGGCGTGCTCGAGGTCGTTTTTATCACCGCGCTGCCGGAGCTCGATCGCTCCGACGCCCTGGCCGCCCTGATCGTGTTCCGCTGCTTTTACCTGTTGCTGCCCTTCGCCATCGCGATGCTGATGGTACTGTGGTTCGAGTGGTCGCAATGGCGCTCCCTGAACAAGGAGTGACGCCGGGCAAGGGATGGCTCGATGGCGCAGGCCGACCGTCTTCCGGGTCCTTCGCCTCGAACCCCTTGTCTCCCGGGCCTATGGTGGAACAGGCCCGGAAGAGGCGGTCGGCGTGGGATTGTCAGCCCGCGGCAAGTGTCCGATAGGCCGACACCAGCCCTTCGAGCTTGTCGGCAGTGGCGCCGTGGAGCAGGATCTCATCGGCACCGGCGGCGCGGTATTCCCGCAGTCGGGCGGCGACGGTCGCGGCAGCACCCATCGCGGCGCCCTCGTCGAGCCAGGCCCGGGGGATGAGCGCGCTGGCCTCGGCCATCTTGGCGCGCAGCACTTCGACGCTGACCTGCTGCATTTCCAGCTCTTCGAGGCCGGTGGCGAGGATCGGCTCCAGCTGCGCCGGGTCCCACTCGTTGGCCCGCAGGATCGGCATCGCCATTTCCTTGTGGACGAAGTAGGTGGCGGCGCGCGCGTATACCGCGGCCCGGGTTTCTTCCGGTGTCAGGTCGGGCGCCACCACGACGGCGGCGATGATGCGCACGCTGGCGGGGTCGCGACCGGCTTGTTCGGCAGCCTGGCGGACGATGTCGGCGGAGCGCGCCACCCCGTGTGGAGTCAGGAAGGGGTGAAGGATGACGCCGTCGAAATGGGCGCCGGCCAGGGCCAGGGTCTTCGGCCCCACCGCCGCCAGGTGGATGGGCGTGGATTTGTCCGGCAGATCGACAAAGAGCATTTCGGGAAAGTTGCCGGCGGGGCCGGAATAACTGACGGTTTCACCGGCCCACAGCTGCTTGAGAATGCCGGCCATGTCGGCCATCGACTGATTGGTCTGTGGCGGGGCGCCGATTTTCTTCCAGCGGTCCACCACCGACCGCGCCACCCCCATCTCGAAGCGGCCGCCGCTCAGCCCTTGCAGCGTCGCCGCCATGCCGGCCAGCACCATCGGGTGGCGGGTGTTGAAATGAGTGGTCCCGGTGACCAGGCGGATGTGCGTGGTGGCCTGGGCGATGGCGCCGAGCAGCGCGCCGCTTTCCTTGGTCTCCCAGCGTTCCGAGGCCCACACCGAGCCGAGGCCGATACGCTCCGCCTCGATGGCTTGCTGAATTCCCGCAATCGGACTGCTCGCCTTGCCCGGCAGTACGTAACAGCCTAGTTCTTTCACTACAGATGTCATTGGATACTCCTCCTCGAAACCTGTCGCCGCGCCTGTCGGATGGCGGCGCGGCGGATTAAAGATCATCGGCTGCCATGGTCGCAGCTGGCGTGCCTCATGGCAATCGCCGCGCCGCCTTCAATCATCATCTTCGGCGTAATCGTGGTCGGTGTGGTTGATGGCGCCGAGCTTCCAGTAGCCGCGGGTGGTGAGGCGCTGGGGCGGGATGCCGAAATCCTGGCGCAATATCTTGCGGATATGGCGCAAGGCCGCGGATTCGCAGCCGACGTACACCCGGCCGTCCCCCGGTGGGAGCGAAGCCAGTGCCCGCAGGCCCTGCGCCAGGGGCTCGCCCGGGCGGTCGCCGCCCCGCAGCAGCCACTGCACGGTGGCGCCGGGGTTGGGCAGGGGGCGGATCTCGGCCTCGGCCGTCACCTCCACCAACACCCGCACCGACATTCCGGGGGGCAGGGCCTCGAGAATCGTTTCGATGGCGGGCAGGGCGCTGTCGTCGGCCAGCAGTAGATACCAGGGCGCGGACTCATCGATCACATAGCCGGGCGCCGGGCCCATCATCACCAGCTGGTCCCCGACAGCGGCGCGGGTCGCCCAGCGCCCGGCCGGCCCGTGGCCGTGGGTGACGAAATCGATCTCGATCGCCGGCTTGGCGGCATCGATGCGCCTCGGGGTGTAGGTGCGCATCGTCGGCGGCCGGGGAGACTCGGGTGTCGGCAGTGGCACCTGGTGGCGACCTTCTTCCGGCACCACCAGCTTGATGTGGGCGGCGGGACCGCGCCATTCTATTCCGGCAAGGCCGGCGCCGCCGAAACGGATGCGCCGCATCGACGGGCTCAGATCCTCGATATGCTCGACTTCGATGGCGCGGGGCGGTGGGCGGGGGCGGGATGGCGCCGTCGCGGGTATCTCTGGCATCTGTCTTCTCCTCTGACATCAGGGACGAGTGTGACTTCATTGTAAGCGTTGACTGCCGGGTTTGCCGATGCCGGCGGTCCGGTCGCCGCCTCGGCGCGGGGCTTCGGCGGCTATCGATTTTCCCGGCGACCAGGCGTGGCTGCCTTCTTTTTGCTCCGTGCGGACAATATCCGCGGTACGGTGTGCATTCCCTGCGGGTTTGCGGGAAAATGGCCGCTTCTTCATGATTTCCTGGATCGGCGATGACCGAAAACCGTGTGGGGGTGCTGGGGGCCACCGGGCTGACGGGCTCCAGTCTACTGCCACTGCTGATAGCGGAGGGCTGGCAGGTGTCGGCCTTTTCCCGGTCGTCCGGGGCGGAAAAAACGCTGGACGATCCGGCCGGGCACGATGGCCGGCTTCAGTGGCTTCAACTCGGGGAGGACCCTGAGCCGCTTTTGGACGCATGGATTTCCATCGCTCCGGTCTGGCAGTTGCCGGAATACTTCGAGCTGATTGCCGCCTCCGGGGCAAAACGGATCATCGCCCTGTCGTCCACCAGCAGGTTCACCAAGACCCGTTCCGCCGATTGTGGCGAACAGGCGGTGGTTGCACTGTTGGCGGAGGGAGAGGCGCGTCTGCAGTCGTGGGCGGACGCCCGGGGGATCGAGTGGGTCATTCTGCGGCCCACGCTGATTTACGGCGCCGGGCGCGATCACAACATCAGCTCGATGCTCCGCTTCATCCGCCGTTTCGGCTTCCTGCCGGTGCTGGGGCCGGCGCGAGGGCTGCGCCAGCCAATCCATGTTGCCGATGTGGCGCAGGCCTGCGTCGCCGCGCTCACCGCGCCGGCCGCGGCAGACCGCGACTACAACCTGTCCGGGGGCGAGACTCTGAGTTACCGGCAGATGTGCGAACGCCTGTTCAGCGCCCTGGGCCGGCGCCCGAGGCTGGTGCGCTTGCCCATCTTTGTGCTTTCCCTGTGCCGGCCCTTGCAGCGCTTGCTGCCGACCCGTCTGCGCTGGCTGGTGGACATGGTGGAGCGCATGAACCTGGACCTGGTGTTCGATCACAGTGCCGCGGCCAGCGACCTGGGCTTCAGGCCGCGGCCTTTCGTGCTGGAGGAGAACGATCTGCAAGACCGCTCCGGCCGCATATTGCCGTGACGGCGGTTCCTTGCGGCGCGGCTTGCCTGCATTCAGGGCAGTACCGATAATAGCCCCGTATTCCTTTCTGGTAGTTCCATCATGGCATCCCTGCAAGATCAGCTGCTCAAGGCCGGTATCGTCGATCAGAAGAAAGCCAAGCAGATCAAACACGACAAACACAAGCAGACCAAGCAGCAGCCGAAGGGCAAGGTCGAGGAGGCGGAGGCCAGCATCCTCGCCCGCCAGGCGCTGGCGGGCAAAGCCGAGCGCGATCGCGAAATCAACCGCCAGAAGCAACTGGAGGCGGACAGAAGAGCGATTCGTGCGCAGATCATCCAACTTGTCACCAGCAACAGGATCGATCGCGAGCGGGGCGAGGTCGCCTACCAGTTCAGCGACGATAAAAAGATCAAGAAGCTGTATGTCACCGACAAGCTGCAGAACCAGCTGGTACGCGGCATGATCGCCATCGTCCGCCTCGGCGAGGGCTATGAACTGGTGCCGGCGGCGGTGGCCGACAAGATCCGCCAGCGCGATGACAGTGTGATCGTGGTCCACAATGCCAGGGTCGCCAGCGACGCCCCCGAAGACGATCCCTACGCCGACTTCCAGATTCCCGACGATCTGATGTGGTAGCTTTTACCTGTGATGGCTTTTTATAGTTGAAGGCTTTCAGCGTTTGCGGGCGGTGGGCTTGCGCGACGGTGCCGGCCTGCCGCCCGTCCGCTGCTGACCGGCGCGGGGTTTGCCATCGCTGCGTCGCCCGCCGGCGCGGCTCTCCGCCGCCGGCCTTTCGCCACCGGGGCGGGGTTTGGGCTTCTTGGGTTTCTTGGGCTTCAGCGGACGGTGCACGGGTTTGGATTCCGGCACATCGTGAACCGGCTCGAAGCCGTCGATCAGCTTGCGCGGCAACAGGTTGCCGAGCAGTTGTTCGATGGCGGAGAGCAGCGGGAACTCATCGGCGCTGACCAGCGACACGGCCTGCCCACTGGCTCCGGCGCGACCGGTACGCCCCACCCGATGGACATAGTCCGCCGCTACCTTGGGCAAATCAAAGTTCACCACCTGGGGCAGCTGATCGATATCGAGCCCGCGGGCGGCGAGATCGGTGGCTACCAGTACCTGCAGCAACCCTTGCTTGAATTCCGCCAGCGCCTTGCCGCGCGCGTCCTGGCTCTTGTCGCCGTGGATGGCGGCGGCGCTGAAACCCTCGCTTTCGAGATGGCGGGCCAGTTTGTCGGCGCCCTCCCGGGTCTTGGTGAAAACCAGCACCCGGTTCCAGCGCCGTTCGCGCAGCAAGGTGGTGAACAGCGCGGTCTTGCGCTTCTTGTCGACCGGGTGAATCCAGTGCTTGACGGTACTGGCGGCGGCGTTGCGGGGATCGACCGAGAATTCCAGCGGGTTCCTGGCGATGAGGCGGGCCAGGCTGCGAACGGTGTCGGGAAAGGTCGCCGAAAACAGCAGGCTCTGACGCCGTGCCGGCAGCAGGGCGAGGATTCGCTCGATGTCGGGCAGAAAGCCCAGGTCCAGCATTCGGTCCGCTTCGTCCAGCACCAGTATTTCCAAGTGGTTGAAGCGGATTGCATTGCTGGCGTGGAGGTCCAGCAGGCGCCCAGGGGTGGCCACCAGGATATCGACGCCGCGGCGCAACGCCATCATCTGCGGATTGATCTTGACGCCGCCATAGACTGCGGCAGCGCGCAGTGGCAGATGCCGGCCGTAGGCGACGACGCTGTCGTGGATCTGGGTTGCCAGCTCGCGGGTCGGTGCGAGAATCAGGGCTCGCGCCTGGTTGGCCTGGGGGCGCGGGCCGCGGGCCAGCCGCTCCAGCATGGGCAGCACGAAGCCGGCGGTTTTGCCGGTGCCGGTCTGGGCGGCGGCCACCAGGTCGCGGCCGGCCAGGATGGCCGGTATGGCCTTGGCCTGGATGGGGGTGGGCGTCTCGTAACCCCGTTCGGCAATGGCGGCAACGAGCGGGGGTGACAGGCCGAGGGCGGCAAAACTCATGGGGGTGTCTCATCTGCATGGCGCCGGGCGCGTTGCCCGGTGGTAGCGCAGCTTACCGAATACGTGCCGGCAGGGCCAGATTGACCATTGGTCCGCATAAACCGTACCCGCCTTTGTGCGCGCGCCGCTATTTCTCTATCATGCCCGCCCTGGCCTTCATAGAGATCGAACTTGACCAAGCCACCGTTTATCCCCGGGCAGCGCTGGGTGAGCAATACCGAACCCGAAGCGGGCCTCGGCATCATCATCGATTGTGCCCACCGCCGGGTTACCCTGAGCTTCCCTGCGATCGGCGAACAGCGGGTGTACGCCGCCGACAATGCCCCTCTCAGCCGCGTGCACTACGGCGAGGGCGATGCCATCCGCACCGATGACGACGCCCTGCTGACCGTGCTCGACGTGCGTGAGCAGCGCGGACGGTTCTTCTACCTCGCCCGCGACGCCAGCGGTGCCGAGCGCATCATCGATGAGCTGGAGTTGGACAGTTTCGTCCAGTTCAGCAAACCCCAGGACCGGTTGTTTTCCGGGCAGATCGATTCCCTGGCGCGGTTCATGCTGCGCCGTGAAACCCTTGAGCACATGCGCCGTCTGCACCAGTCGCCGGTGCTCGGCCTGCAGGGTGCCCGGGCACAGTTGCTGCCCCATCAGTTCTACATCGCCAGCGAAGTGGCTGGCCGTCATGCGCCGCGGGTGCTGCTCGCCGATGAAGTCGGCCTCGGCAAGACCATCGAGGCGGGGCTGATCATTCATCAGCAGTTGGTTTCCGGGCGCTCCAGCCGGGTGTTGATCGTGGTGCCCGACAGCCTGATCCACCAGTGGCTGGTGGAGATGCTGCGCCGCTTCAATCTTCATTTCACCATTCTGGACGAGGAGCGTTGCCTGCAACTCGGCGATGTCCGAAGCGTCGATGAAGATGAGGATGAGGACAATGAAACGGTGGCGGACGACGGGTCCAATCCATTCGACAGCGCGCAACTGGTGCTCTGTGGCCTGTCCTTCCTCGTCGATCATCCCGAGCGTCGCCAGCAGGCCTGCACCGCCGGCTGGGACCTGATGGTAGTGGATGAAGCCCACCACCTGCATTGGAGCGAGCAGGGCGCGAGCCCGCAATACCAGTGTGTCGAAGCGCTCGCCAGTCGGGTCGAGGGGCTGTTGCTGCTGACGGCGACGCCAGAGCAACTGGGTGTCGAAAGCCATTTTGCCCGGCTCAAACTGCTCGACCCCGACCGCTACCACGATCTCCGGCGATTCCGCGACGAGGAGACCCAGTACCGGCAGGTCGGCGGCCTGGTGGAGGCGCTGCTGGCGGATGACGTCGCCGCCCAGCTGCGCGACTCGCCGCTGTTGCAGGATGAACTGCAACACTATCTGGGGGCTGAGGCCGCAGCCGCGTTGCGCGCGGCGGTGACGGCGGACCTCGAGGGCGCCGAGGCCGCTTCCCTCGTCGAAGAGGTGGTGCGCACACTGCTCGATCGCCACGGCACCGGGCGCGTGCTGTTTCGCAACACCCGCAACGCGGTGGCCGGTTTCCCCGGCCGCCACTTCAACCCTCATCCGCTGCCTGCCCCGGCCGCCTATGGCGATGCCGCGCCCGGCGCCACCATCCAGCAGTTGCTGCAACCCGAGGGCTTGCTCGGCGACGGCTGGCTCGCCAGCGACAGCCGGGTCTCCTGGCTCATCCACTGGCTGGCGGCACTGCGGGACGACCAGGGACGGCTGGAAAAGGCCCTGGTGATTTGCGCCAGCGCCGCCACCGCCGAACAGCTGGGGAATTACCTCGACTTGCGCCAGGGGGTCCGCACCGCGGTTTTCCACGAGGGCATGACGTTGGTGGAGCGCGACCGCGCCGCCGCCTATTTTGCCGATGAAGAGGAATCCGCCCAAGTGCTGGTGTGCTCCGAAATCGGCAGTGAAGGGCGCAACTTCCAGTTTGCCCGCCATCTGGTGTTGTTCGACCTGCCGCTGAATCCCGACCTGTTGGAGCAGCGCATCGGTCGCCTCGATCGCATCGGCCAGCGCCACACCGTGCAGGTGCATGTGCCGTACTATGATAGCGGTGCGCCGGCGGTACTGGCGCGCTGGTACCACGAGGGACTGAACGCCTTTGCCGATGTCTGCCAGGTGGGCACGGCGGTTCATGAGCGGGTTGCAGAGGCGCTGGCGGCCTGTCTGCTCGACGCCGGGGACCAAGCGCGGGTCGATGCCATGCTGGCGGACACCCGGGATATTGCCGGCGCCGCGGTCGAGCGCTTGCAGGACGGGCGCGATCGCCTGCTGGAATTGAGTTCGTGCAATCCACGCAGGGCCGGACAGGTGATCGATGCCATCGCCGAGGCCGAGAGCCCGCGCCAACTGGAGGACTACATGGCCAAGGTGTTCGACCAGTTCGGTGTCGAGCACAGCGATCACAGTGTCAATGCCGCTGTCATCGCGCCGGGCGATCACCTCCAATGCGAAAGCTTCCCGGGGTTGCTGGAAGATGGCATGACGGTCACTTTCAGCCGCGACAAGGCGCTGAGCCGCGAGGACATTCATTTCCTCAGCTGGGAGCACCCGATGGTCAGCGGCGCGATGGAGATGATCCTTGGCGGCGACTTCGGCAACGCCACCCTCTGTACCCTCAAGCTGCCGCCGTTGAAGCCGGGCAACCTGCTGCTCGAAGTGTTTTTCACACTGCACTGTCCGGCGCCCCGCGGCCTGCAACTGCATCGCTTTTTGCCGCTGACGGCGCGGCGGCTGGTGGTCGACGCCGGTGGCAACGACCTGACCCGGGTGCTGAGCGCCGAGCACTTCGACAAACTGGGCCAGAAGGTGGCCAAAGGCACCGCCCAGGACGTGGTGCGCCACACGCGCGGACAGATCGTCGAGATGATCCAGCAGGCGGAACAACTGCTGTCCGCGACCGGCGGGCCGGGGGGTGGCGGGGACTTGGTCGGCGCCGCCATTGCCGCCATGATGCAGACCCGGCAGCGTGAGCTGGAGCGGTTGCAGGCGCTGGCCGAAATCAACCCGAATATCCGCCAGGACGAAATAGACCATATTGTCGCCACCACTGCCCAGCTCAGGAACCATATGGAAAAGGCCGAATGGCGGCTCGACTCCCTGCGGGTGGCGATCACGGTGTGAAAAGACAGACTTCGACAGGATCGGACCATGGCTGATCAGCAATCCCCCGAGGGTCAACACCAGCAGTTTGCCCATCACGTTGCCAACTGCGGG
>JBAZCN010000064.1:0-17252 GCA_041655035.1 Porticoccaceae bacterium
CGGCTTCTTCCTCCGCCACTGCCAGACCGGATAGCGAGACGACGGATAGAGCAGAGACCAACAAGTTGGTCATGCTGCCCGGATTATTCTTTTTGCGACTGACGATACAGCCCATAAATCTCTCCATAGTAAGCTTTCTTCTGAAAAAATCGGTTAATGCCACACATGGATACACCATGGATGGCTGTCCTTGCCCGCGCTATGGCTGGCCATTCGAGCCATCGAGTAGCTGCCGCACCGCTGCATTGCGAACCCAGTGGCAGTACCCCAAAAAAAAAGCGCAACAATCGTTGCACTTGGTTTTCTCTTTGTCGCTGGCTTTGAGTATGGTACCGATAATCACCCTTATTTGCAAATGCGGTTGCAAGGATGGCAACTACCTGTCTTCAATGACGATATTGAGGCTGGATTGGGATAATCGGCGGACGCCGGACGCTGTCTTCAGGTGATCGCGCCAAGCCCCCGGGTGACTACCGGCGAGGGATAATCCTGGAGCAGCTGCAGGCGTGCCATGGCGCGGCGGTGGAAAAAACGCAGCAGGGCTTCGTCTCTGTCCTCGCCCGTTTCCAGGACATGGCGCTCCAGGGCGGCTTCGCCGGCGGCGATGGTCGCCGGGCGTGTGCCGAGCAGCTCCGCGATGCCGTCGAGTTCCAGTGCCTCGATGGCGGGGCCGAGCTGGTCGACGCGTCTGGCGTAGAAGGCGAGGGACAGCGCCGGGTGCTGGCGAAAGAAGCCGCCCGTAGCGGGCAATGCTTCGCATTGGGCGACCAGGTCCGCCAGGGCATCGTCGTGGACCGACGGCCGCACCGGCAGTGACGGCGCCGGCTCCAGGGTGACACCCATGATTTCCGCCATGGCTTCAAGGGCCGAGCGGGTGCCGGACAGGCCCCAGGACAGATATTCCATGAAGGCCGGGTGGGGCTTGATAGTGCGCAGGCTCGGGCCTGAAATCATCGGCACCGCGATAAACTGCAGCACCGAGTAAAAATTGATGGCGGCGATATCGAGGGCTTCCCCGGACTGGCGGGCGTAATGGGCGAAAATCCTCGCCAGATGCCCGGTGGGTTCGTTGGTATCGCGCACCCTGAGGGAAGCGAGGTCGAACATCGGATCGCCGATGCGGGCCATTTCCAGGTCGTAAATGCAGGCGATGGTGTCATTGCGGTACAGGAACTGGGGCGCGTCGCCGACCAGGAAACAGCGTGTGTTGCGGCCTTTCGGTACATTGCGGCGCAACCAGCGGCGCACGAATTCCACCAGCGGGTCGGGGCTTGCCCTGTTGTCGAGCCAGGTCTTTTCCGCCATATACAGGTAGGCGAGGGCGCTGTCTTCTTCACTGTCGGCGAGCTCGAGACCGGCATCCGCGAAAGGCGCGGTGTCGAGGCGGTGGATATCGGCGAGGATGGCCACGTAGTCTTCCACCAGCCCGAGCATGCCGGGGTCGGTCTCGGCGCCTCCCTGGTAGGGCTCGCCGGCGACATTGTCCATGACGATGGCCCGGGGCTCGCCGCACCAGCCATATACCCGCGGCACCGGGATGCCGTTTTTGGCGAGTATCTGCAGAATACGCATTTCCATCGCGAGTGGCTGGGTTTCAAGGCCGGCGCCCCGCTCG
Organism: Porticoccaceae bacterium; assembly: GCA_041655035.1. Taxonomy (GTDB): domain Bacteria; phylum Pseudomonadota; class Gammaproteobacteria; order Pseudomonadales; family Porticoccaceae; genus NAT127. Next base: position 1,616 of record JBAZCN010000064.1, read on the forward strand.
CCGCGGACATGCAGGCGCAGAGGCGCGCCGCCCCCGGCGGGGGCGGCTTCCACATTCCACGACGGCCGCCAGCGGGGGAGTTTTTCCATATGAGTGACGCGGCCGCCGAGATTGGCGTCGATCCATTGCGCGATATCGAGCGCATCCTGATCCTGGTATTCCGGAATATTGTTCATAGTGGCTGTCTGCGGTGGTTATCTGCGTCGAATGGGGCGCGGTAATGGTTTCACAGGAAGCAGCCATAGGGGGGAAATAAAGGTATCGCTAAAAGACGGCGAGTATCGCTCAGGCCCGTCAGCCGCTCGATGGTGCGGCGCGGGTTGCGGGGAGCCACGGCATTGGTGGCCGCGTTTCACAAGGCGGCCGGGACGACGCCGGCGGCATACCGCCAGCTTGATTGTCGAATTCCGTGACTCTCAAGGGCAGGCCCTGAGTTGACCCTGGGCGACGCCGACTGCCGCGCTCAGTAATCCTCGAGACCATACAAGGAGTCGGATTCGATGTTCGCGAGCGGGTCGTCCATGGATTCGGGATTGAACAGGCTGTCGGGGTCGAGGCTGTCGTCATCGCCCACCTCGTCGTAGGACAGGCGCCAGTCCTCTGGGGGTTCGGCAGGCAGCACCACCATCTGCATCCAGGTTTCGAAATCGAACTCGTCCACCGAGCCGTCCTCGTACTGGACCGCGATGGTCGCGGTTTCCTCATCGACGGCAACGACTTCGAACAGCACGTCTTCAATGGCGTCCTGGTACCAGTCGTTGATGACAGGGATCTGTTTGGCCATGCCAGCTCTCCTCTTGTCGGTCATGTCGGGTCAACATAGCATCAAGGTCCAGGCGGGTGTAGTGTCGCCCGTCAGCCGGGGCGGCGAAAACTGTGGCCTGGTCCTCGATTTTTCTGCAGATATAGTCGGTAACATGCTTGATTTTAGATGATTTTTACTTGTCATTGGGCAGTGGTTAATAGCCCTGGCATATATGCAGATATATTGACATGAACAAATTGTCTAAAGACGAGGGTTTACAAGTCGTCGGTTGACATTGGCTCCGGCGGTTTCTAATGTCGCGGCTTGTCGCGGGCTCCGGCCCTGCCGTGAAACAGTCCAGGCCCTCGGCCTGTCGAGGATTGATCGATGATAGCTGGTCCCCTGATGCTCGATCTGGAGGGCACCGCCCTTACAGCTGAAGACCGAGAACTGCTGCGCCACCCGATGGTCGGGGGGGTGATTTATTTTGCCCGCAACTTTACGTCCCGCGAGCAGATCGCGGCGTTGTCGCAGGAAATTACCGCCATTCGCCCGCAGTTGTTGATTGCCGTGGACCAGGAAGGCGGCCGGGTGCAGCGCTTCCGCGACGGCTTTACCCGGCTCCCGCCGATGCAGGCACTGGGCGAGCGTGTTGCGGCGAATGCCGTCGGCGGTGCCCGCCTGCTCCGTGATTGCGGTTGGCTGATGGCGGCGGAAATACTGGCGGTGGGGGTCGATTTCAGTTTCGCGCCGGTGCTCGACCTGGATCGCGATCGGTGTGCGGTGATTGCCGACCGCGCCTTCGGCGACGATCCGGCGCTGGTCAGTGTCGCCGCCTGCCATTTCATCGACGGCATGCACGAAGCCGGCATGGCCGCCACCGGCAAGCATTTTCCCGGGCACGGCGGGGTGGCGGGGGACAGTCACCTGGTCACGCCGTTCGACCACCGCGACCTCGACCAACTGGTCGCCCGGGATATGGTGCCGTTCCGTGAATTGTCTGCGACCCTCGACGCAGTAATGCCCGCTCATATCGTCTTCCCGGCCATTGACGAACATTGTGTGGGTTTTTCCCGCCGCTGGCTGCAGGAGATCCTGCGCTCGGCGCTCGGCTTCAACGGCGTGATCTTCAGCGACGACCTGTCGATGAAGGGCGCCGACCACGCCGGTGGTTATGATCGCAAGACCGAGCTGGCATTGGCCGCGGGCTGCGACATGGTGCTGGTGTGCAACGACCGGCCCGGCGCCATCGAGGTGATCGAGTGTCTGGAACGCAGCCGGGCGGCGCCTTCGCCCCGGCTGGCGAAGATGAAGGCGCGCCGGCGCTGGACATGGCATGAGCTCGAGAACGGTGGCCGCCGTCAGGACATCCGTGAGCGGCTGCAAGAGCTTGAAGGATGAGGCTCGGCCTGATCGGTGGCACGGCGCTGGAGCACCTGGCGTTCGACCGGGAGCGACGCGTTGCGGTGGATACCCACTGGGGGGCGCCGTCCGCGCCTTTGGTGTGTGGCCAGCTGGGGGCTGTCGAGGTGGCCTACCTCAACCGCCACGGTGAACGCCATACCATCCCGCCTCACCGGGTCAATTACCGCGCCAATATCGATGCCCTGGCGGCGCAGGGGGTGGCGGCCATCGTCGCCGTCAACGCCGTGGGCGGGATCACTCCGGCGATGACGGCGGGTACCCTGGTGTTGCCCCATCAGTTGATCGACTACACTTGGGGGCGGATGCAGAGCTTCTGCGACAGCGACGACCTACCGGTCGAGCACGTGGATTTCACCCACCCCTACGACCCCGCGGTGCGCGCCGTGTTGCTCCGTGCCGCGGCCCGTGCCGATATCGCGCTGCTGGATGGCGCGGTTCATGCGGTGGCGCAAGGGCCGCGGCTCGAAACCGCCGCCGAGGTGCGACGCCTCGAGCGGGATGGCGGCGATATCGTCGGCATGACCGGCATGCCGGAAGCGGGGCTCGCCCGTGAGCGGGGCATTCCCTATGCCTGCCTGGCGGTGGTGGTGAACCCCGCGGCGGGCAAAGGCACGGGGCTGATCACCATGGATGAGATCGGCCAGGTGATGGCGGCATCGACACCGCGATTGCTGGCGTTGCTGGCGGCATTCTGTTCGGAGTCCTAGCAACTCGCGGGCACCCGTTTTCGATAGGGTGCGCTGAGGAACGAAGCGCACCGTCGGGTTGACTGGTTATCGGTGCGCTTCCTGCGTCAGCACACCCTATGGTCGGCAGCATTCTGTTCGGAGTTCTAGCAGCTCGCGGGCACCCGTTTTCGATAGGGTGCGCTGAGGAACGAAGCGCACCGTCGGGTTGGCTGGTCATTGGTGCGCTTCCTGCGTCAGCACACCCTATGGTCGGCGGCACTCTGTTCGGAGTTCTAGCAACCCGCGGGCACCCGTTTTCGATAGGGTGCGCTGAGGAACGAAGCGCACCGTCGGGTTGACTGGTTATCGGTGTGCTTCCTGCGTCAGCGCACCCTATGGCCTACAGCCCCGTTCGGCTCAATCTCGGGGCTCGTCGCTGTCGATGACGCCTTCGCTCCCGAAATCTTCTTCCGGGGCATCTTCCACCAGCTCGTCTTCCGCCTGTTCGGTGGGGTCGTAGGGAATGACCCGTACCAACGCTCCGAGACGCGGGTGATCGATATAGTACAGCTCGCGGCTGTTGACGATCTGCTGGTGATTGAAGGTGTCGAGGTCCACCAGGGCGTAGTGGGCGGGCGGGGCGCCGTCGATATCGGGCGCTTCGCCGTCGTCACCATTGTCGCCAGCAGTGGCGAAGATCGCCGGCAATGATTTTTTCTCTGGTTGCGGTGGCGTGGGCAGTATCGGCCACTGGCTGGTGGGGGACGCCTCCTGCGCTGTCGCCAGTTGTGGCGCCTGGGCGCCGAACCGGGTGCGCCACAGCCGGGCGTCGATGTTGATATGGCCCTCGCGATCGCTGAAAAAGCGCAGGCTGCCTTCGAGCTCGTGATGCTGCCCGGTCATTCTGCCGCCCTGGACGACGACCCAGGGGCTGGCGTTCGAGCCCGGAATGGTTTGTCGCCAGGCCTGGTGGAACAGCACCTGGTAGCTTCCCGAGCGGGCCAGCGCCGCCGCCTCGTTGTCGAGCAGGCGCTCGCCGGCATCGAGCGGTGCGAAGGGCACGGGCTCCAGTGGATCGCTGCGGTACAGTTGCTGTTCCGCCACCATGGCGCGGTACAGCGCGAGATCCGCGGGCGCCAGGCGGGCGAGTTGCCTCGGGTCGATGCCGTCATCGCCACCGCCGAGGAAAACCCGCGGGCCGGGGTAGTCCGGGCGCACCGACTTGAGATTGGCTTCGCTGCCGAAGGTGTCGGACTGGGCAAAGACCACCACCTCAACCTGGTACCAGTTGGCGCCATGAGCCATCGGCGTGGCGAGGAGGACCAGCGGCGCGCTCAGCAGGGCCAGCAGGGAGGCCGCTAGCGGGGCCTTGATTCGATCCATGTTCATCCGGTTGATACCCACTCAATGTTTGCGTTTTCTGGCGGGGCCTGTCCTGGCCGCCGCCGGCGGTTCGGCACTGGCGGTCCGCGGTTGTAAAGTGTCCAGCAAAGCGCCGAGGGTTTCCAGCCGCTTTTCGCCGTTTTCCATGGCGGCGTTGAATCTGAGCTCGGTGGCGCCGCCGAGCCGGTAGATATCCGGCTGTTTCTGTACCAGCTGGACGATGGTCAGCGGCTCCACAGAGGTATGCTTGCCGAATTCGATTTTGCCGCCGGTGGCGCCGGCATCGATGCGGCGGATGCCGAGGGCCTCGCAGCGCTGGCGCAGCTGGGCGACCCGGAACAGCGTCTTGGTCGCCTCCGGCAGCAGGCCGAAGCGATCGATCATCTCCACCTGCAATTCCCGCAACTGGTCCTCGGTGGTGGTGCTGGCGATGCGCTTGTAGAGGATCAGCCGGGTGTTGACCTCCGGCAGGTAGTCGTCGGGGATCAGCGCGGGCAGGTTGATGTTGACTTCGGCATTGTCGTCGAGGCCGCCGTCGAGATCCGGTATCTTGCCGCTCTGGATGGCCTTGACGGCTTTTTCGAGCAGCGACATGTAGAGGGTGAAGCCGATGCTGTGGATATGGCCACTCTGGTCGTCGCCCAGCAGCTCGCCGGCGCCGCGGATCTCCAGGTCGTGGGTGGCGAGGGTGAAGCCGGAGCCGAGATGGTCGGCCTCCGCGAGGACGTCGAGGCGCTTTGCCGCATCGTCGGTCATCGCCTTCGGCTCGGGCGTCAGCAGGTAGGCATAGGCCTGGTGGTGGGAGCGGCCGACCCGGCCGCGCAGCTGGTGCAGCTGGGCGAGGCCGAACTTGTCGGCGCGCTCGATGATGATGGTGTTGGCCGAGGGAATATCGATGCCGGTCTCGATGATGGTGCTGCACACCAGGATGTTGAAGCGCTGGTGGTAGAAGTCGGACATCACCCGCTCCAGTTCCCGCTCCCGCATCTGGCCGTGAGCGAAGTTGATGCGGGCCTCGGGCACCAGCTTGCGCAGCGATTCCATGGCCCGCTCCATGGTCTTGACGTCGTTGTGGAGAAAGTACACCTGGCCGCCGCGCAGGATCTCGCGGAGGATGGCCTCGCGGATCACCCGTTCCTCGCGCAGGCGGACAAAGGTTTTCACCGACAGCCGCCGCGGCGGGGGGGTGGCGATGATGGACAGATCGCGCAGTCCGCCCATGGCCATGTTGAGGGTGCGGGGGATGGGCGTCGCGGTGAGCGTGAGGATGTCCACCTCGGCACGCAGCGCCTTGATCTTTTCCTTTTGCTGGACGCCGAAGCGGTGTTCCTCATCGATGATCAGCAGGCCGAGATTTTTGTGGGTCACCGGGTTGTGGAGCAGCTTGTGGGTGCCGATCAGGATGTCCACTTTGCCGTCGGCGACCTGCTGGAGCAGTTTTTCCTGCTCCTTGGCGGATTTGAAGCGGGATATCACCTCGACGGTCACCGGCCAGTTCGAAAACCGGTCGCGGAAATTGTCGTGGTGCTGCTGGGCGAGCAGGGTGGTGGGCACCAGCATCATCACCTGCTTGCCGTTGGCCACGGCGGTGAAGGCGGCGCGCATCGCCACTTCGGTCTTGCCGAAGCCGACGTCGCCGCACACCAGGCGATCCATGGGCTGGGGCGCCAGCATATCGTTGAATACGGCGTCGATGGCATCGCGCTGGTCCGGGGTTTCCTCGAAGGGGAACTCGGCGCAAAAGCGCAGGTAGTCGGCGCCGGGGTCGCTGCTCGCGAAGCCCTGGCGGGCGGCGCGGCGGGCGTGAATCTCGAGCAGTTCGGCGGCCGTGTCGCGAATCTGCTGACTGGCCTTGTCCCGGGCCTTTTGCCACTGCTCGCTGCCGAGACGGTGGAGGGGAGCCAGTTCCTGGTCTCCCCCGCCGTAGCGGCTGATCAGATGGAGGTTCGCCACCGGCACATAGAGCTTGGCGTCGTCGGCGTAGGCGAGGCAGAGAAATTCCTGGCCGGCGCCGTCCACGGCGAGGGTTTGCAGCCCCAGGTAGCGGCCCACGCCGTGGTCGATATGCACCACCGGCGCGCCGGGTTTGAGTTCGGTGAGGTCGCGGACCATCATCTCGCCGCCGTCGCGGGAGCGGCCGCGACGGCGGCGCTGCATCACCTGCTGGCCGAACAGCTGCGACTCGGTGATCACCCGCAGCGCCGGCTGGTCGAGGGTCAGGCTTCGCTCCAGGGGCGAGGTGGTGATGGCCAGGCGCTCGCCGCCGGCGACGAAGTCGCCCCAGTTCTCCACCGCCACCGGGTCGATGCCGCTGCGATCGAGCAGCTCGAGAAGGGCTTCGCGGCGCCCGGCGGATTCGGCGCAGAACAGGGTGCGGTGATCGCTTTCGAGGAGCAGGGCCTCGAGACGCAGCAGCGGATTGGCGGCGCGGCTGTCGACGGTGACGACATCCGCAGTGCGCGCCGGGAAATTGGCGGTGCCGGCGCGCTCCCGCGCCGGACCCGCGTGGAGGTCGGTGCGCGGGTGGGCGGCGACGGCGGTGAACAGTTCGCCCGCCGACAAGTACAGGTGTTTCGGCGGGAGCAGCGGCCGCTGGCGGTCGCCGCCGTATTCCCGGTAGCGCTCGTCGACTTCCTTCCAGAAGTGCTCGATGGCGCCGTTCAGGCCCTCGGTGGTGAACACCAGGGCGTCGCCGGGCAGGTAGTCGAACAGGGTGGCGGTCTGGTCGAAGAACAGCGGCAGATAGTATTCGATACCCTGTGGCGCAATGCCGCTTTTGACATTCTGGTAGACAGTGCAGCGGCGCACGTCGACATCGAAGTGGTCGTGCCAGTTGTCGAGAAAGCGCTTGATGCCCGGCTTGTCGAAGGGGAACTCCCGCGCCGGCAGCAGGCGGATCTCGTCCTGTTTGTGAAGACTGACCTGGGTTTCCGGATCGAAACTGCGCAGGGTGTCGATCTCGTCGTCGAACAGGTCGATGCGAAAGGGCAGCGGGCTGCCCATCGGGAAGATATCGATCAGGCTGCCGCGCACCGTGAATTCGCCGTGTTCGTAGACGGTGTCGACAGCCCGGTAGCCGGCGTTTTCCAGTTGCAGGCGCAGTTTGTCGACATCGAGGGTTTCCCCGACCCGGTAGGCGAAGCTGTTGCCGGCGACATGGCTCGGCGGCGCCAGCCGTTGCAGCAGGGTGGTGATCGGCGCCACCAGGATCCCCCGTCGGGTCTGGGGCAGCCGGTAGAGGCTGTGGAGCCGCTCCGAGACGATGTCCTGGTGGGGGGAAAACAGATCGTAGGGCAGGGTTTCCCAGTCCGGCAGGTGCAGCACCGGCAGGTCGCTGCCGGCGGTGAAGAAGCGCAGCTCCGCTTCCAGTTGCGCAGCAGCGGCGGCGGATTCGGCGATCACCAGGCACAGCCGGCGGTCGGCGAGGGCGGCTTCGGCGATCGCCAGCGACTGGGCCGAGCCCGGCAGGCTTGCCCAGGTGCGGCGGTCGCCGGGGTCGTTGGCGGCTGGGGTGTGAAGAGTGGCTGTAATCATGATGGGGTCGGCAAAAAAGTGGGTTATTGTAGCGGCAGCCGATGCCGGCGTCATGGGCGCGCACGCTATGGGCGGACTGAACGCTCTTGAGCTGGCAGAAATAGTGGGGCCAGGGCCCCTGGGACGTGCGTCCGAAACTCTCAGCGCCAGGGATGGCGCTGTCGCGCTTGCACGGATGTATTTACAGCATGTCTCGAACGCGCTTCCCAAAGGTTGTGGCCGGGCCGCGGAGCGCCGGACACCCCGAGTCAGGCACGGTGCGATGGCCCTGGAGCGCGATGCGCCAATGCGGGCGCCGGGCAGGGTTGTCCTTGCGCCGGCGCGAGGTAATCAAGATAATAGCGAGCCTTTCCCCGACCTCCGTAACCGCAGAAAAGGTGACCGTACGTGAAACGACCGCAACCAGACGATTTTTTCAAGGACTGGAAAGAGCGCGAAGCGCTGGCCGAGGGCATGATTCCGCTGATTGGCAAACTCTACCGCGAGCACAACGTGTCGCTCTACATGTATGGTCAGAACCTGGTCAACCGGGCGGTAACGGATATCATGCAGGCGCACCGCTTCGTGCGCCAGATCGAACACAACGAACTGTCGGAATTCGAAACCTACCCGGTGGTCAAGGCCCTGGCGGGCATGGATCTCGGCCCCGCCCATATCGATATCGGCAAGCTCACCGTGCTCTATCAGGAACAGGGCAACGGCCGCGGCCTGGAAGCCTTCCTCAAGGACGAGGTGGGCGATGACATCGGCAGCACCCGCAAGCCGATTCCCCAGCCCCAGGACGTGGTGCTCTACGGTTTTGGCCGCATCGGCCGCCTCGTCGCCCGGCTGCTGGTCGAGAAAACCGGTGGCGGCGATGTGCTTCGCCTGCGCGCCATCGTCGTGCGCAAGGGCAAGAGTGACCGCGACCTGAAGAAACGCGCCAACCTGTTGCGCCACGACTCGGTCCATGGGCCCTTCAATGGCACCATCCGGGTCATCGAGGAGGAGAACAAGCTGGTCTGCAACGGCAACGAGATCCCGGTGATCTACGCCGACTCCCCCGCCGAGATCGATTACACCGCTTATGGAATCAACAACGCCATCGTGGTCGACAACACCGGCGTGTGGCGCGACGAGGACGGGCTTGGTCAGCACCTGAATTGCCCCGGCGTCGCCAAGGTGCTGCTCACCGCGCCGGGCAAGGGCGGCATTCCCAATATCGTCTACGGTATCAACCACAAGGATATCGCGCCCGAGCAGCGGATCGTCTCCGCCGCCTCCTGCACCACCAATGCCATCGTGCCGGTGCTGAAGGTGCTGCTCGACGACTACGGCATCATCCAGGGGCATGTCGAGACCGTGCACTCCTACACCAATGATCAGAACCTGATCGACAACTACCACAAGGGCGATCGCCGGGGCCGCAGCGCCGCCCTCAACATGGTGCTCACCGAGACCGGCGCCGCCAAGGCCGTCGCCAAGGCCATCCCCGAGCTGGCCGGCAAGCTCACCGGCAATTCGATCCGGGTGCCGACGCCCAACGTGTCGATGGCGATCCTCAATGTGCAGCTCGGCCGCGAGACCACCGCCGAGGAACTCAACGAATTCATGCGCCAGAAGGCTCTGTACTCGCCGCTGCAGCAGCAGGTGGGCTACTCCGTCTCCGACGAGGCGGTGTCCACCGATTTTGTCGGCGACCGTCACGCCTGTGTGTTCGACGCCAAGGCCACCATCGTCAATGGCAACAGCTGCGTGCTCTATTGCTGGTATGACAACGAGTTTGGCTACAGCTGCCAGGTGGTGAGGGTGCTCGAGACCATGGCCGGCGTCGAGTGGGCCATTTACCCGAAGACCCAGTGAGCCCCATCGGCAGGCCGCGCCCAAAAAATAGCCTGTGTCAGGCCCCCGCGCACGACTCGTGAGGGGGCCAAAACTACATCTGGGACAGCGAAACCGGCCGATACCAAGGCCATCATCAGATCACAGGTAGCGACGCGTTCTGCGACCGGTGGCTCCATGTCCGCCCGGCGCAGCAGCGCGAAGCGCTCTTCGCGAGCGAACCAGCGCTCCCATGCGTCGAGCTGCGCTCGATAGCCGCCGAGATCCAGGGCGTCGCGATAGACACCTACGACCAGGGGCCGATAGGACTGGTTTTCGTTCATGGCGTTTCTCCCATGACTGAATGCGCAGCCGGTGAAGCGGCGGCCAATTGCCAGCCCCGCGCCTCCTGCTGGCGCTGCCACAGCACGGCATACAGTCCGCCGCGGTCGAGCAGTTCGTCGTGCCGGCCCTGTTCGACCAGGCGTCCGTGGTCGAGCACCAGAATGCGGTCGGCATGGCGTACGCTGTGGAGCCGGTGGGCGATGACGACGACAGTTCGCTCGTGAAGCAGTTCGCCGATGGCGCGTTGGATGTCGGCCTCGGCCGACGGATCGACGCTGGCGGTGGCCTCATCCAGCAGCAGGATCGGCGCGTCCTTGAGCAGCGCGCGGGCGATCGAGATGCGCTGGCGCTCACCGCCAGACAGCGACGCGCCGCCCTCGTCGAGCACGGTGTCGTAGCCCTGTGGCAACGCTTCGATGAACTCATGCGCCTGCGCGCGCCGGGCGGCCTGGACGACGTGCTCGCGCGTGGCGTCCGGTCGGCCGATGCGCAGGTTGTCCAGCACCGTGCCGGAGAACAGCAACACGTCCTGGAACACCATCGCCACGTGGCGGTGCAACGCCTCGGTGCCGATCGCGCGCAGATCGACGCCCCCGACGCGGATCGCGCCTTCGCTCAGGTCCCACAGCCGGGCAATCAGATGCACCAAGGTGCTCTTGCCGGCACCGCTCGGGCCGACCACGGCGGTCAATCCGCGTGCTGGGATCACGCACGAAATATCATCGAGTGCCAGCGTCGTTTCTGCGTCGTAGGCGAAGCGCACGTGATCGAACACGATGTCGTGGCCCTGGGGCGTCTGCGGCAAGGCGGGCTCGGGCAGCGCCGGTTCGGCGAGCAGGGCCTCGATGCGCACCAGTGCGCGCCGTCCGAAGCGCAGCAACAGCGTGGACAGGCCCACCTCGAACCATTGCCGGTAGACCGGCAGTGCGAGTACCAGGAACACCAGCAGTATCTGCGGTGTCAGGGTGCCGCCGGCGAGCCGCCAGGCGCCCGCCAGCACCAGCGCGACGAAGCCGGCCTCCAGCACGAAGCCGAAACCGACCAGCCACGGCGCGGGTTTGCTCTCGACGGCCAGTTGCGCCGCATGATGCTCGTCGAGCACCACCTCCAGCCGCCGCCACGCTTCGCCGAAGCGGCCAAAACTACGAATCATGGCGATGCCCTGCACGTATTCGAGCAGCGCCGACTGGGCGGTGGCATTGGCCGCGAACATTCGTTCAGTCGGGCGCGCAGCGGCGCGCTGGGCCACCATCAGCGCCAGCACCGCCAGCGGGAAGGTGACGACGGTGACCAGCGCGAACCGCCAGTCCAACCACAGCAGGAACGCGAGCAGGAACACCGGCATCGCCAGCCCTGCGATGAACACGCCGAGAAAATGCGACCACAGGTGCTCGATCAACTCGATGTCGGAGGTCAACCGGGCGGCGAGATCGCCGCCGCGCTGCCGACCGAACCAGCCCATCGGCAGCCGCCGCAGGTGGTCGGCGATGCGCAGCCGCGCCTCGCCCATCATCGCGTAGGCGCCCGTGAAGACCAGCGGCATGCCGCGCTGCCCGGCAGCGATGCGCAGTGCCACGCACACCGCCATCGCCACCCCGTAGCCCAGGGCCTGGCCCGGCGTGGCATGGCCGGCAAACACGGCGCGCAGCAGCAGGTACAACAACGGATACGGCGCGGCCGCGAACAGCCCTTCGAACACGGCCCAGCCGAGACCGCGCAGCAGGCGCGGATCGCGCGTGCCGGACAGGCGAAAGCCCGCCTGCATCAATTCGCGAATCATCGGTCCGCCTCCTTTGCCCCGGCACGGTCGGCGCTGCCCAGCGACCAGTCCCGAGCCGCCTCGTGGTCGCGCCACAGCCGCTGATAGTCCGGACAGTCCAGCAGCAGCTCGTCGTGCCGGCCTTGTCCTGCAACGCGGCCCTGGGCCATGACCACGATACGGTCGGCGTGCATCACCGTACGCAGTCGGTGGGCGATCATCAGCACGCTGCGGTCGCGGCACAGTTCGTCCAGTGCCTGCTGGATCAGCGCCTCGTTCTCGGCATCGACGCTGGCCGTGGCCTCGTCCAGCAGCAGGATCGGCGCATCCTTGAGCAGCGCGCGGGCGATGGAGAGGCGCTGGCGCTCGCCACCCGACAGGCGTGCGCCGCGTTCACCCAGCGGCGTGGCGTAGCCCTGCGGCAGCGCCATGATGAAGTCGTGTGCCTGCGCGGCCCGCGCGGCGGCCTCGACCTGCGCATCGCTCGCGTCGGGCCGCGCCAGCCGCAGGTTCTCCGCCACGGAGCCATGCAACAGGAACACGTCCTGGAACACGATGCCGAGGCGCGCCAGCAGCGCGTCGAGCGGCCACTCGCGCACGTCCACCCCACCGACGCGCACGCTGCCGGACTCGAATTCATAGAGTCGTGGCAGCAACCGCGCCAGCGTACTCTTGCCCGAGCCACTGGCGCCGACCAGCGCGGTGAGCCGGCCGGCCTCGGCACGAAAGCTCACACCGTCGAGTGCCAGCCGCTCGCCGTAGCGGTGGCGCACGTCGATGAACTCCAGATCGAGCGGTCCTTCCGGAACACGCGCATCGGCCGGCTCTGCCAGTCCCGGCGCGGCCAGCACGTCGTTGATGCGTCCAAGCGCCTCGGCGCGCTGCATTTGCTCACCGAATGTGAAGGTCAGGCGCAGCAGCGGCAGCGGCACCGCCGGCGCCACCAGCAGGAACAGCACATACGTCGGCAGGTCCAGCATGCCGCGCGCGTGCAACCAAGCGCCCAGCGGCGCGACGACGACAAGATTGGCCGACAGCAGCCCAGTGAACAGCACCCAGCCGGACGAACTGCTGCGCGCGTAGCCGGCGACCCAGGTGGCGGCGCCGCGCAAGGCGTCGGCCAGTTCGCCGAAGGAACGCGCATCCAGGCCAAAGGACTTCACCACATGCACGCCGCGCACGTATTCGCCGACCTGATCGGCGATACGCTTCTGCAACGCGCTCCATTCGCGCATGCGCACGGCCGAGCCGCGCATCATCCACGCCTGCGCGGCCAGCGCCAGCGGCAGCGGCGCCAGGGCCGCCAACGCCAGCCGCCAGTCGGCCGCGAACAGCAGCGCCAGGGCCGCCAATGGTACGGCGGCCGAGGCCACGGCGTCCGGCAGCATGTGGGCCAGGAAGCCTTCGAGCGAATTCACGTCATCGGTCAGCGTGCGGCGCAGGCTGCCGCTGCCGCGGCCGGCGAAAAATGACAGCGGCACTTCGCCGAGGCGGCGCGCCATGCCGAGCCGCAGGCGATGCTGCACGGCGAAGGCGCCCGTGTGTGCCAGCACGTGACTCACCGCCATGAGCGCCCAGCGCAGCGCCAGCAGCCCCAGTGCCCACCATGCCAGATGCCAGACCTCGCGCAGGTCCGGCTGGGCGGAGAACAGCTCGATGGCGATGCGGTAAAGGAACCAGAATGGCGCCACGCTCAGCGCGGCCGACAATACCGCGGTGGCGACGGCCCAGCCCAGTTCGCGGCGGGCGAGCCCGATCAGGCCGGGGAAGGTTTGCGGCCCGTCAAGGGCGCGTGGATGGTGTGCCATCTATGCCTCTCTCTGCTTTCGATGTCTGGGGCGGCCGGCATATCCCGTTCGCGGCTCCATCAGAAGTCCATCGTCAGGCCCATGCCGACAGTGCGGCCCGGCGCAGCCACTACCGTGGTGCCGGCCAAGGCGTTGGTGTAGTAGGTCGCATCGGTCACATTCTTTCCGTAGACGCTCAGCGCCCAGCGGGAGAAGCGGTAGGTGATCCGTGCGTCGACCAGTGTGTAGGCGGGGTTGTGGACCGTACTGATCGGGTCGGGGTCGGAGCCGCTGAAATGGCGTACCGACAAACTGGCGTTCCAGCGGGCAGTCGGCCGCCAGTCAACTGCCAGACCGTAGCTCCGGCGCGGGGTGTAGGAGAACTGCCGGCCGTCATACTGGATGCCGGCATTGGTGTAATCGTCATAGACCGCTTTCACATAGCCCGCGAAGCCCGAGATCTCCAAGGTGCCGCCTGGTCGCACGGACGCCGTCAGTTCGGCGCCGACGTTGTGCGAACGGCCAGCATTGGTCACTAGGCTCTGGCCGCCATTTTCGATGGTGTTGGTCACCACCTGTTGATCGCGCAACTGTGTATAGAAACCTACGATTCCGGCATCCCATGCGTTGCTGGCGCCGCGCAGCCGGTAGCCAAGTTCGGCGTAGTTGCCGTATTCGGGCGCATAAGGCGTCGATGCCGATGGCAGGTCGGTCGCGAACAGGTTGAAGCCGGATGCCTTGTAGCCCCGGGCCAGCGTGAACCAGGCAAACTGGCGCGGATCGGGGCGGAACTCCAGCGTCAGCCGCGGCAGCAGCACGGTGTCGTGGATTTTTAGGTTCCGGATCGCGTCGGTCGTCACATAGGGTGCATCGGGAACGCCATCGCCATCGCTGTCGTAGACACCGCTCTGCTCACTGAGCCAGCCCATGCGGCGGCCATCATTCTCGATGCGCAACGCGCCAGCCAAGCGCCAGCGTGGAGCGAAGCGCCAGCCCAGTTCTCCGAACACCGCGGCGGTACTGCCCTCAATGTCGGCCGAAGTGTAGCTGCGGAAGTAACCGGGGACGGCGAACAAGTACGGCGCCTGTTTCTTGAGATGCGAGGCATAGGCCCCAGCAAGCCAGTCAAACTTGTCGCCGTCATTGGGCTCGCGCGCCAGGCGCAACTCGGCACTGTAGCTGTCCGTTTTCATGTTGTAGCCGGACGGACCGCCATACAGTGACTGCGGCAACCAATAGTTCCAGCTGGCGTGAGTGCCGCCCAGCGAGATGGCGAGCTTGACGCCATTCGCCAGGCGCCGATCGTAGGCGCCGGTCAGCAACGTATAGGTGGTGTCGCTGGCGCCGGCATCGCTGGCATCGGCGCGGTGATGCCGGGCGAGCGCGGCGGGGGCGAAGAAGTCGTTACCGCCATCCTTGTCGACATGGTGCAGGCCGATCCGCCACTCGCCGCCGGCGGCGTCGCGGTGCAGGAACTTGATGCGGCCGAAGCGGCTGCGCCAGCCGCCGGTGTCGTCGCGATCGAGGGTCAGATTTTTGATGTCGCCATCGGCATCCTCGCCGCCGGCGGCGATGCGCACGGCCGTGTCCGGCGCCAGCGGCACGTCGATCGCGGTGCTCAGGCGGCGGAAATTGCCCGTGCCGTAGTCCAGTTGCGCATTGCCGGCGAAACGAAAATCCGCATCGCGGGTGCGGATCGCCAGCAGACCTCCCATGCTGTTCTGGCCATAGAGCGTGCTTTGCGGTCCGCGGAGCACTTCGATCTGTTCGATATCGAACAGCGTGCCGAGCGTCAGGTCGTAGACCGGTACACCGTCGATTAATATACCGGTGCTGGCGGTGTCGGACTGGTAGTCAGAGAAGCCCAGCCCGCGCAACGTCAGATGAGGCGTGCCATGGGTGAAGTCCGTGAAATAGACATTGGGCATGCGCTGCGCGATGTCCGACAGGCTGCGCAGGCGTTCGTCGTCCACCGCCTGGCCGCCCACGACACTGACACCCGCCGGCGTCTCAAAGGGGGCTGTGTCCTGCTTGGTGGCGGTGACGACGACGGCCGGAAGGGTGGCCATTCCGTCAGCCACAAGCGAACGGTCGGGCACGAGCGTCTGAGCGGAGAGGTTCGATGAGGTCGGGGGAATGTCCGTTTGTGCCTGAACAGCCATAGCGGCAAAGAGGATGGACATCGCGGGAA
>JBAZCN010000065.1:0-17142 GCA_041655035.1 Porticoccaceae bacterium
CCCCGGGGCACAGCGTCGAAGGATCGTCGTGGAGTGCGCGATAGCAGGCCTCCAGAGCCTGCACCGCACGCCACTGCGCGGCATCGGACACAAAGCCTTCCTGCGCCAAGGCTCGCCGATAGGCCGATTCGGGAGAAAGTGATTCCATGGCGCGAAGGATGACCGATTATTGGACGCGGTTCAAAAGTGAGTTGACCAGAGCCCGGCGTGCTGGCCGGGCGAGGCGTTTATCTACGGCCTCGCCGCCGGCATTTTCCATAGGGTGTGCTGACGCAGGAAGCGCACCGGTGGGATCGATCCGAGAGGTGCGCTTCCTGCGTCAGCACACCCTCTCGAAAAAGTCAGGACATCCGTTTAGAAATCCCAACGAACACTGGCCGTTACACTCCGTGGCTCTCCCCAGGAATATACGCTGTAGAAGTCCATGATGGAGTAGTATCTCTTGTCCAGAAGGTTGTTGACATTGAGTGTGGCAGAGACATTCTCGGTAATCTGATAACGGGCCATCAGGTCAACCAACCAGAACGAACTCTGGGCGAAGTTTTCCCTACCCCCTACAGGTTTCGTCAGCGGCGCCCAGGTCTTGCTCTGCCAGCGTGCGCCGCCACCCAGGGTGAGCGCGTCGAAACTGCCCGGCAAGGCGTAGCTGGTGAAGACATTGAACTGGTTTTCGGGTGCTATGGTGTTCACCTTGTTGCCATCGCGCTTGGCTGTCCTGTGGGTATACCCACCTTGCAGATGCCAGCCAGGCGCCAGCTCTCCGGAAAGTTCGGCCTCATACCCTTTCACGACCACGCCTTGTTCGGCGCGATAGGCGTTGGTGCCGTCCGGTGCCTTGTTACCGGTTTGTACAGCGTAGTTGTCCTGTTTGATCTCGAAACAGGCGAGGTTGCTGTTCAGGCGGCCTTCGAAGAATTCGCCCTTGATGCCGGCCTCGTAGCTATCCCCTTCCAGCGGATCGAGGACCTTGCCCTTCTCATCCCTCACGGTCTGTGGGCTGAAGATGCTGGTATAGCTGCCGTAGAGCGACAAGTTGTCATTCAGGTCATAGACCAGCCCTGCATATGGCGTGACTACGCCAGTCTTCGCCACGGTCTCGCCGCGGTAGTCGGAAACACGTCCGCCGAGGATCAGTTTCAGATCGTCGGCAAGCGTGAAGCGACCGGTGGTGTAGACCCCTTGCTCGCGGGTGATCTCGTCATACCGGTGACTGAATTGCCAGTCCGGTTCAGGAATATTTCCATCCCATTGATAGTAGCCATCCACCAGGTTGCTGTAGCTCGTTGGACGGTTGTAGGTCTTGCTCTGCCAGCGCTTCCTGGAAATACTACCCCCCGCCACCAGCTCGTGCTCTTTTCCGAACAGTTCGAAAGGCCCGGTGAGGTACATGTCGGCGGCATCGGCCTTGGTTTCGCCATCGTATTTGTTCAGCCACAGCCGGGTTCCCGAACCCGTCACGGGGTTGGGGTTGCCCGCGGCAACGGCGCCGAGCGGCGCGTCGTAGCCATTGATCTGGTGGTTCAGATGCACTTTCCCTAGCCAGCCATTGGCGAAGTTCTGCTCGAGCGTGGCGAATACGGTACGGGTGTATTGTTCCCAACTGCTCCAGTGGGCACCATTGCTGAACGAGCGGGACATCTTGTTGAAGTCACCATTGCTGTCGTAGATGATGTTGCCGCCCCAAGTAGAGCCTTTCGGTTCATTGTCCTGGTAGTCGGCGCCAGCGGTTAATAACGTATCTGGGGTCAGGTCGAATTCGAGAATGCCGTAATAAACCGTGCTCTTTTTCTGGTAGTGATCCTGGAACGAATGCCTGTCCTGGTGTGCCGCTACGGCCCGCCCGCGCACATTGCCGCTTTCGGTCAGGGGGCCACCCACGTCCAATTCTGCCCGGTAGTTATCCCAAGAGCCGGCTCCCGCAGTGACGTGCCCTCGCAACTCGCTGGTTGGTTTCTTGCGAATCAGGTTGAAGCTCGCGCCGGGAGTGCCAGTGCCGGTCAGTAGCCCGGTGGAGCCTTTCAGTATCTCGATGCGATCATAGATCGCCATGTCGCTGAGCGTCTGCCCTGCCGAATAGGTTGCTGCACGTGTCGCCGGGACACCGTCGTACTGGAAATTGTTGACCGAGAAACCACGGACGTTGTACTCGGTACGCTCACTATCGTAGGTGGTAATGGTGACGCCGGGTGCATGGCGCATGACATCGTTGATGGAGTTCAAGCCGAAGTCGTCCATGTGCTGACGAGTGACGACGGTGATCGACTGCGGCGTCTCCCGAGGCGTGAGTACCAGTCGCGTGGCAGTAGCGATGGTGCCAGGCGCGTACGAGCCGGTGCCCTCGGTGATCTCGCCGAACTGGTTGGCCGTGACCTTCACCGGCGCCAGCGATACCTCCGTCGATGCCAGTACGGCATAGCTGCTGTCTGGCTGCTTCAGCGCCCGCAGGCCGCTCAGTGACAACAACCGGTTCAATGCCTCGTCCGCAGGGTATTGCCCGGTCAGACCGGGGGATTGCAGGCCACTGACCGAATCGGGGGTAAAGGACACCGTGATACCGGTGTCGACGGAGAACTGTACCAGGGCCGATTCCAGCGAACCGGCCGGAATGGCGAACGCCCGCTCGGCTGCGGCCGGTGTGGCCTGCGCCGGCTGCGCGCCGGCAGGATCTGACGGCAGCGCTGCGCCCAGGGCGGCAACCATGAGGGCGATGCAAAGGTGCAATGGCTTGGCGGTAAACGCCGGGGGTTTGCCGCTGGCGCGGCGGGATGAGCGGGTCATGGATTCTCCTTGGCTTCGTTGTCGGGTAACGGCGCTGATGTGCGCCCCTATTCAACAAGTCGGATGAGAATCAAAATCAACAACCCTAAATATCACTTTTTCCCGCAGCCTCCACCCTCGCCCAATAGCGGGTGAGATAGCGAACCCTGATCGGCAGGGTGGCGGTGAGGTTGCCCAGCACCGCATGGATATCATCAAGGTGGAAAGCGCCGGAGATGCGCAGCCCGGCCACGGCGTCGTCACAGCTCAAGCGGCCCCGATGGTAGCGGGACAGTTCGTCGAGGAACTGCCGCAACGGCCAGTCGCTGACCACCAGCAGCCGCCGGGTCCAGGCATCGGCCCCGGCGGGCAGCGGCTGGGGCGTTTCGGCCCGCCAGCGGGTGAAGTGAACCTGCTGCCCTGCGTCCAGCCGGGTGGGCTGACCGGGTCTTTCGGCAAGGCGGATCTCGACCGCATGCCGCAAGACCCCGAGCCGGGCTTGCCGGTCATCGCTACGCACCAGGAAGGCGGTACCCAGGGCGCGGATACTGCCGTGGCGGGTGTGGACGATAAAGGGACGCCCCGCGGCGTCCGGCGCCGTAGTGATATGGATTTCGCCGCTGTGGAGGAGGATTTCCCGCAGTTGGTCGCCATAGCGGATATCGACGGCGCTGGCGGTATCGAGCCGCAGCAGGCTGCCGTCGGAAAGAGTGGCTTGTGCGGAGCCGCCGATGGCGGTGCGGTAATCCGCCGTCAGTTCGTCGACGCCGCCGCGGTACCGCCAGGCAGCGCCGGCGACGCCCGCCACCAGCACCAGGGACAACGCCTTGATCGCCTGGCGGCGGGTGGCCCGAGCACTGTCGAGGGTCGACCGGGTGATCGCCCGAGGCGCCGCGTCCAGAGTTCGCTGCAGCTTCTCTACCCGTGCCCAGGCCTGGCGATGGGCGGGATGCTGCGCCAGCCACTGGCGGTGGGCCTCGCGCAGTGGATCTTCCGCGCCGGTATCGCGGAGATCCACATACCAGGCAGCGGCGGCTTCCAGGACGGCACGGTCAAGCTGGGTGGACATGGCAAGAACCCGATAGTCAGTCGCCGACCAGCAGCAGGCAGCGAGTCATGGCGCGAATAAAATGCTTGCGCACCGTGTTGACCGAAACATTCAAGCGCCGGCTGATATCGACAAAGCTCAGGCCATCGATTTGTGCCATCAGGAAAATGGACCTGGGTCTCTCGCCGAGATCGTCCAGCAGCCTGTCGATTTCCAGCAGGGTCTCGACAATGTCGTAGCGCGTCTCGGGGGAGATCGCCACGGGCTCGGGCTGGTGCGCCAGAACCTCGAGGTAGGCCTGCTCGATACTGCGGCGGCGGAACATATCCACCATCAGGTTGCGGGCAATGCTGCTCAGGAAGGCGCGGGGGCTGCGCAGCTCGCCTTCCCGGCGCTGCGCCAGCACCTTGATGAAGGTGTCCTGGGCGAGATCACTGGCCTGTTCGCCGCAACCAAGCCGGCTTTTCAACCACCCTTTCAACCAGTGGTGGTGCTCGCTGTAGAGATTTTCGAACAGCTGGTTCGATTCGGTGTCGGTCTGCATTGTGTCTGGCTGGTCGGGATAATGGCCGCCGGAAGATCAGTGGGAACGGCCCGTTCCGCCCGGCGGGCTGGGAGCCTGCGGGCACATCGTGATCGATAACGGTTCTCAGTTCAATGCGGGCGCGGGAATATGGGCCACCGGGCTGTGCAGTGCTCGATAACGCTGCTAGATCGGCTCTAAGTTGACCGACGTCACTTTATAGATAGCGACTCACTGGCCTTGGCTGGCCCGCAACAGGCCGGGAGAGCTTGCACTCCCGGCCTGTTGCGGGCGCCTGACGATGCCTAGACCAGTTCGACGATCACCGCCGGCGCCATGCCGCCAGCGGCGCACATGGTCACCAGGCCGCGCTTCTGGCCACGGCGTTCCAGCTCGTCGATCACCGTGTTGATCAGGATCGCACCGGTGGCGCCGATGGGATGGCCGAGAGCCATGGCGCCGCCGTTGACATTGACCTTGTCGCGATCCAGGTTGAGGTCGCGGATGAATTTCTCCGCCACCACCGCGAACGCCTCGTTGATTTCCCACAGATCGATATCGTTGACGGTGAGACCGGCCTTGGCCAGCACTTTCTTCGCCGCCGGCACCGGCGCATTGAGCATCAATGTCGGGCAGTCACCCATGTTGGCCATCGCCACGATGCGGGCGCGGGGCTTCCAGCCCTGCTTTTTGGCATAGGCCGGGGAACACATCAGCAGCGCCACGGCGCCGTCGACCACTCCGGAGGAGTTGCCCGCGTGATGCACGTGATTGATGTCGAGATTGGGGTATTTCTGGCTGAGCAGGATGCGGTTGGTCGTGCCCTGCTCGTCCAGGGGCATGTCGGCGAAATCGACGAAGGCCGGCTTCAACTGGGACAGGGTTTCGACGGTGGTACCCGGCCGGGGAAATTCTTCCTTGTCCAGCGCCAGCGTGCCATCGGGATGGTAAACCGGAATCAGGCTTTTATCGAAATGACCATTGGCGATGGCGTGGGCGGCGCGCGCCTGGCTGAGGGCGGCCAGCTCATCCAGCGCACGGCGGTCGATGCCCTCCAGGGTGGCGATGGCGTCGGCACAGATGCCCTGGTGGGGCTGGCCGTGGAGCTTGCGCAGTTCCAGATTGCCATTATCCATGAAGGTCGCCTGGCCGTTGCCCTCGATGCCGTAATTGGACATCTGCTCGGTGCCGCCGGCGATCATCAGATCTTCCATGCCGGAGGCGATGGAGCCCGCGGCCAGGTTCACGGCAGTGATGCCGGAGCCGCAGAAGCGGTCGAGGGTCACCGCGCTGGCCTTGACGTCGTAGCCGGCACCCAGGGCTGCCATGCGGCCCAGGCAGGCGCTCTGCTGGCCGCGCTGGGAGCTGGTGCCCCAGACGATATCGTCGATCTCGGCGGTATTGACGCTGTTGCGCTCGGCAATCGCCTTGAGCACGGCGGACCCCAGCTGCTGGGGATGGAAAGTGGACAGTGAGCCCTTGCCGCGCTTGCCGATGCCGCGGGGGGTGCGGCAGGCGTCGATGATCCAGACTTCATTCATGGTGATTACCTCTGTGGGTGGTGGGGATGATGGCGATGCCACCGGCCAAGTGACTGAATTAAAACACAAAGTGGCCTCTCCGGGCGTCCCTGGCCGCAGGCGGGCCCGAACCTGCGATCCCGGAGTTCTGCCGCCATTGTACTAAAGTCGCGGCCACGGGGGACAGGCACTGTGTTTCAACCGCCTCCGCCAGCTCTTGGCCGCGCTGCTGTCCGGTGGCGATGGAATGCGCGTTCTGTGCGTGGGCGCACCGGGAAGCCCGTGCAACACCCCGCGGCGGCACCCCTATGGGAATGCACCGATACTCACTACTGAGCCATACCCGCCGCCGGCACAAACCCACCATAGGGTACGCTGAGGAACGAAGCGCACCGCAGGACCTGAAGAGGTTCTTCTATTTATCAATGCCCCATACCGGAACATCGGCGGGCCCCGGCGCTATCCCCCTTCAGGGCTCGATTTTCGGGTAATAGTTTTCCCCACCGAGGGCCTTGAGGTCGGTGAGCATATTGCCGTCGTAAACCCGGTTGGCATCCAGGTCGCCGGCATCCTCGAAAGACCAGGCCTGGCGCTTGTAGGTCCAGTTCAGCGGTTGCAGGCGATGCGCCTCCCGCCAGTGGGGAACTGCGGCGGCGTGGTTGCCGTCGAGGTGCAGGTACTGCCCCAGTTCAAAGCGCGCGGCGGCCTCTGCGACAGCCTGCGAGCGCGGCTGGGAGCGTGCGATAACATCAGCCGGTGACAGCGCATACCGGCTGGCGGCGCCTTTTTCCACCCAGTCTTCCAGCATCTCCAGGTAAAGGGCGGTCTCGAAGCGCATTTTTTTCACTTCCCTGAGAATCTCCACATGCTTTTGGGTCACCTCGTCGATGGTGTCCCATTCCTCCAGATCCTCAAGCTCAAGGTCGGTGACGGGGGTGCGGCCCGGCCAGGATGGTTCCGGGGGACGCACGATCATGCCGCTCTCGTCGACCCAGATGCCGTTGGGTACATTCACCACACCAAACAGCTCACCCATGACGTGGCCGGCATCGATCAGCGCCGGGTGGCGGGGCTTGCCCGCTTCGATCCAGGGCCGCGCCGCCTGCGCCCCGGCGGTATCCATGGCGATGGTGACGATTTCCAGCCCCCTGGGGTGAAGTCGTTCCCGCAGTTCGGCCCAGAGGGGATTGTCGGTGCGACAACCGCACCAGGATGCCCAGGTGGTGAGCAGCACTTTCTGTCCCCGCAGGCTGGCGATATCGAAGAGATTGCCGTCCACATCGGGCAGTACCAGCCGGGGCATCGCGGCGCTGGTGAGCGCGCGTCCGGTCACACCCGTCTCAGGCCCCAGCGCCCACAGGTGATTGTCGGCGTCGTGAATCAACGGCATGCCGAGGCGCGCCGCCAGTACCCCGGCATCGAGTGAACCATCGCCGTTGCGGCTATCCGCCGGCAGAGGGATACAGCTGTCGCCCTTGCAGGCGCCCTGGGGTTTGATGAGCCAGCCGGTGCGCGCTTCAAACTGCTGCTGGTCGATGGCGAGGGAGGTGAGAATCATCGGGCTGGTCCTTGGGTCCTGGTGAGAGACGTCAGTCGGGGAAAATTCAGTGGCGAGTTGGCCACGGGGTGATCGTTGCCGGGTTTGCCCGGCACCGCAACAGCGAGTGATATCGCCCGATGGCTTGCGGTATCGGCGAGAGACCGCGCGATATTTCGTCGATACAGGCTACGTTTGGGCGATATCAACAGCGCTATTGGTGTTCGCCGCTGCTGCTCTAGGCTGCTGCCCTGAGTGCTGTGCCATTGCCCTGAGCCCGCGCGCCGCCCGGTGTCCGGCATGCCGACACGAAATAACAACGAAGACCGGAGTATCGAACAATGCGTAAGTTGCCCTTAGCTTTTGCCATCGGGACCGTATCCCTGCTGACTGGTGCTGTGTCTGTAGCCGCTGATGACAATACAGCCGACAGTTCCGCCGCGGCACAGTCCCGCGGAACATATCTGGAAGAGGTGGTGGTCACCGCCCGCCGCCGCGAGGAGAGCCTCCAGGGCGTGCCTGTTTCAATCACGGCGTTTTCCGCCGACGCCATGGCCAAAGCCTCCATCCAGGAAATGGAGAACCTGACCGCCGTGGTGCCGGGCTTCCGCTTCAGCTTCGAGGGCGGCGCCAACAATGTCTCCATGTCGTTGCGCGGGCTTGGCATCATCCCGATAGGCGAAGGTGTGCCGTCGGTGGTGGTGTACAGCAACGATGTGCCCCTGCCCAAAGTGGGCGGCAATGTGCCCACCTATGACCTGGAGAGCATCCAGGTGCTCAAGGGCCCGCAGGGCACTCTGTTCGGACGCAACACCATCGGCGGCGCGGTGCTGATCACTCCCAGGGCGCCGGATTACGAACAGGATGGCTACCTGCGGGTGGGCGCGGGCAATTACGACTCCTCGCTGGTGGAAGGAGCGGGCAATATCACCCTGGTGGAGAATGTCGCCGCACTGCGGATCGCCGGGCAAATGCGCAAGCGCGGACCCACTGAGAAAAATCTCGATTCCGGCCCCGATCTCAACGACGTCGACCAGAAAAGTCTGCGGATCTCACTGCTGCTCGAACCCACCGAGAACCTGACCAACACCCTGGTGTTCGACTATTTCAAGGCCGACCAGCGCCCCGGCACCGACCATGTGGTGGGGTTCAACCCCGGCGTGGTGCAGGCCGCCTTTGCCCCGTCCCTCGGGCAGGACATCGCCGCCGCCTACGAGCAGGCCGTGGCCCAGGCCGCCGCAGGCATTCGCGCCGCCGGCGCCCACCGGGTGTCCAATAATTTCCACAACGACGGCAACGACAGAGGCCACACTTTCAATTCGGAGTTGTGGGGTATCGCCAACACCACGGAGTACAGCGCCGGGGATATTACCTTGCGCAATATCTTCGGCTACCGCCGGGTGTCCAGCACCATTGCCGCCAATACCCAGGGTTTTGGCGCCATCGATGGCCCCCTCGGCCCGCTGGTGATCTACCACCTCGCGTCACAGGATGAGAAGGAATACTTCTCCAACGAATTCCAGATTCTCGGCAGCAGTGAACGGCTGGAATGGATTGTCGGCGGCTTTTACAGCCGGGATGAGCCCACAGCGGGCATGGGCACCAGCGCCCAGTCCTTCAACTTGCTGGACTTCGGCGCCAGTGATGTGCACACCACCGCGCTGACCGAAAATGAGAATTATGCGGTGTTCGGCCAGATCGGTTACAGCCTGACGGACGCCCTGACCCTCAATCTGGGCGCGCGCTACAGTTGGGACAAGATCGAGGGTTGCGGCATCGGCGGCCTGGGCTATTACCTTTCCCCCGGCCAATGTGCCGATTCCGGGGCATCCCTCGTCAAGAGCGATGGCGGCGCCCCGACCTGGACCGTCGGCCTTGATTATCAGGCCACTGACGATCTTTTCCTTTACGCCACCCATCGCCGCGGCTACCGCGGGGTGAATATCAATACACCGCGGTTTTACTCCCCCGCCACTACCGGCGGCACGGACCCCGGCTGTATCGCTGGCGCAGGGCAGTGTGCGGACCTGAGACCCTTCCAGACCGTCGACGAGGAACAGATCGACGATTTCGAGCTGGGGATGAAGCTCGACTGGACGGCGGGCGGCATGGTGGGTCGCACCAACCTGTCGCTGTTCCACACCCGGTATACGGATGCGGTGCAGTTTGTCAGCGTGAGGGGCGTGGTCCCGACTTCGGCGCCGGATAATCCTACCCGTTCATCGGTGGCGGTGAATGCCGCCGACCTGACCATCAACGGGGTCGAACTCGAACTGGTGGTATCCCCCACCGATTCCCTGACCCTGTCCCTGACCGCCTCCCATCTGGATCAGACCGTGGACAAGGTCAATGTGCCCGTCATCGGCGCCCAGGCGCTGACCAAGGACAATGTCACGCTGCCCACCCCGGAATTTTCCGGCACCGCCGCGGTGCGCTATGTGTTGCCCTTTACGCCCTTGGGGGGAGAACTGTCGATGAGCGCGGATTATTACCACACCGGCAAGTGGGACGCCCAGTCCGGCGTCTCCCTGCCGGGCTACGAACTGGTCAATGCACGCCTCGATCTGGCCGAACTGGCGGCGGGCAAGCTGGCGCTGGCCCTGTGGGCCCGCAACCTGCTGGACGAGGAGTACGCCACCGCGCCTGGCAGCCTGCAGTCCACCCTGCCGGCAAGGACCGCTTTCTTTGGTGATCCGCGCACCTTTGGCGTAGAGGCGACCTACCGCTTCTGATCCGTGACAGCAGCCGCAGCCGGGCCCTGGCGCCCCGCTGCGGCGGGCTGGCGACCATGCAAATCGCGCCGGAAACGTTGTGCTACCATGGCGGCAGTGAACGATCAAGCAAGCACTTCTCGATCCGATCTCCGGGAGTCGCTCCCTGAGAGACAATTTCCGAGAGCCGTTTGCTGAAAATATTGTGCAGCAAATAATAAATGCCGGTTTCCAGGCGTCGCGACGGGAAATCCAACTGCCTCGGCGCCGGGGTTGCTCGCCGGCTGCTTAATTGGTGATACGGAGGCATGTGATGCGGACCATTCAAGAGGCGTTTCATACCGAGTCCACTTTCTTCAATTGTACGGACAATCGGGTTGGGAGCAGTGCCTACGATATCCAGATCAATGAGTTGCGCCTGCCGAACCCAGGGGCCGGCGTGTACCGCTCCGATAGCCACTGTTTTCTTCAGTACGTGCTGGTGCCCGAGCAACAGGTGCAGGGCAGCTATCCCGCCCGCATTGCGGGGCGCAGCATGGGCCAGCTGATGTTCGTGCCCCCCGGCGCCACCCTGGAATGGCACTGGTCCACTGGCCGCCAACGCGCTATCTCCTGCATGTTCGAGCTCGAAAAAGTCGGCTCTCTGGGAATCTATGAATGGGACTGGGACAGCGTTGATTTGTCACGCACCCTGGATATCAGGAATGACTACCTGATGCTTGGCATGAGGAAACTGGCGGAGGAAGCGATTGCCCCCGGCTTTGCCAGTGAACTTCAGATTGAAAGCACCCTGACCCTCATGGCGCTCGAACTGCGCAAGCAGTTCTTCGCCGGCGAGCAGGCCTTGCGCCATGACCGCAACGGCCGGCTGGGCCCTGAGCAGTTGCAGATGATTCGCGACTATATCGAGGCGCACCTGAAAACGGAGATTACCGTGGCCGACATCGCCCGCGAATGCGAGCTGTCAGCGCGGACACTGACGGCCCTGTTCAAGAGCGCCACTGGCATGACCCTGCGCCAGACTGTTGCCCAGGCCCGCCTCGACAGGGCGCGGGCCATGCTCGCCAATCCCCGCCTGCTGATCAAACAGGTGGGTTACGAATGCGGATTTCGCGGCGCTGCGGCCTTTGTCGCCGCCTTTCACAAGGCCACCGGGATGACCCCCGCGCAATACCGGCAGCGTTTTTCCTGAGCCTGCTCGTCACCGGCACTGATCATTCTCCGACCGCCGGGGCGACATAGAAAGCCCCTGCGACGCCGTACCGAGACTGGGCAATTCATATCGAGCCGGCGGGCTGAAACACCGATTGAAACATGCCCGCACCGGATATTTCACCCTACCGTGCGGACCTCGACTCAGTTCACCGGCTCGAGGCGCACGTGGGATGCCGATTCGCCGATGGCGGTGTCGCCGTAGACCTGCACCCGGCGCTCGATCTCGTTGGCGAAAAACCGCATCAGCTGCTCGTCGTGCTCGGGCCCCGCGGTGCGCACGAACGCCTCCAGGTGCGCCTCCAGTTGTGCCGGATCGTCATGGCGCCTGCCG
Organism: Porticoccaceae bacterium; assembly: GCA_041655035.1. Lineage (GTDB taxonomy): Bacteria > Pseudomonadota > Gammaproteobacteria > Pseudomonadales > Porticoccaceae > NAT127. The sequence continues at coordinate 11,643 of JBAZCN010000065.1, forward strand.
AGGAACGCCGCGGCCTCCTCGCTCGCCAGGCGGTGCAGTTCCGCACCGTAGCGCTCCACCTTGGCCATGTATTCCGTCAGCCGCAGCGCCGCGAACTTGCGCGCTTCCTGCACCTCGTCGGCGGCGCCAATCTGCTTGACGGCGTCGTCGAGCATGCGCATCAGCGCGGCATTGACCGTCGCCGGGGCGCTGACCGCCGCCGGTTTCTCCAGCACGACGCCGAGGTTCTCCGCCAGAATGTTGATCAGCGAACGGCGCAGCGCCAGGTCCCATTCGGTGTAGACGTCATGGGGGTCGCCGGGCTGCGGGTTGCCGATGGAGCCCACGAACTGCATGCAGGCCACGGTGGCGAACAGCGCGTGGTGGTAGCGCATCACCGCGGTATCCAGGGGCTCGCCGGTCACTTCCGCGTAGTAGTGGCAGAGGTTGCCGATGGTGTCGCCCATGTGCTCCACCGACTGGCGCATGGACATGGTGGCGAGATCGGTGAGGGCGTCGCCGATCATGGCGAATTCAAAGTCGTAGAGACAGGTGAGCTTGCCGTTCTCGAACAGGAACTGGCCGGCGTCGAAGGCGATGAAGCTGGGCTTGGTGCGGTGGGCGGGAATATTGGCGCGCAGCCAGCGCACCGCGAACTCGATCAGCGGCTCGGGCTTGTTCTTGTGGCGGTTGTACAGCGGCAGGTAGGCGTTCAGGCCGGCCAGGGCTATCGCTTCGGCGCCCTCGGGGATGTCGATGCCGCGGGCGGCGAAGTCGTCGAGGGGCAGGTTGTGCATGGCGGCGATGGCATCGATGTACTGGCGGGCGATGGCGCGGCGCTGGTCGTCGCTGGCGGCGGTGGCGACATCGCGGGTGCCGGGCACGGTTTCCATGATGATGGCCACCGGGTCCTCGCACATGCCGTAGATGTGGGGCACGGGAATGCCGTGCTGTTCGAGGACCTCGATGATGTCGGCCTCGCGCTTCAGTTCCGGGAAGGGCAGGACATCGCTCTGGCGGTCGCCGCGGATATGGATATGGAGGATCTCGCCGTCGCGGTCGACATCGACGAACCACGCCGGCCGCCAGCGGATCTGGCGCTCCATGGCAATCACCTGGCCGCCGGTCAGGCGCTCGACGCAGGCGCGCAGTTTGTCTTCGTCGCTGATGGCGGGTTTGATATCGAGTGCTGGGGTGCTGGTCATGTCGAGGGTACCGGAATTGTTTTAGGGTTATCGGTGTAACTGCCGTCGTGGCGGCTGCATGTGCCTGCGAAGCAAGTGCGGTAGGATGATAGATTGTCGCAATGTTATCAGTCAAATGACTTATCCCGGTTGCGGCGGTATTTCTGGCCATCGGCCCCGGAGAGGCATAATATTACTCCGCAAAGCTGATAAGGCTCAGGAAAAGCCAGTAAAAATAGTGGCTTGGGTGTCGGAGTCGGGCGCCGCGCCGATCCGTGGGACTACTCTCGATTAGAGGAAGGATATGTTTTTTCCCGTCATTATGGCCGGCGGCTCGGGCACCCGCCTGTGGCCGCTGTCGCGCCAGCTCAATCCAAAGCAGTTTCTCGCCCTGGTGGACCGGAAGTTGACCATGCTGCAGTTGACCCTGGGCCGGCTCGATGGGCTGGGCGTCGCCGCGCCGCTGTTGATCTGCAACGAAGAGCATCGTTTTCTCGCCGCTGAACAGCTGCGCCAACTGGGTATCGATGACGCCGCCATCCTCCTCGAACCGGAAGGCCGCAACACCGCGCCGGCGATCGCCCTGGCCGCCCTCCATGCGGTGCGCGACGGTGACGATCCGATGTTGCTGGTGCTGGCCGCCGATCACCTCATCGGCGATGTCGGCAGCTTTCATGGCAGTATCCTCAATGCCCTGCCTCTGGCGGAGGCCGGCAAGCTGGTCACGTTCGGGATCGTGCCTGGCCTGGCTGAGACCGGCTACGGCTACATCCGGCGCGGCGCCGAGCTGGCCGCCGGAGCCTTCGCCGTCGACCGGTTCGTCGAGAAACCCGACGAGGCGACGGCCCAGGCCTATCTGGACTCGGGCGAATATTATTGGAACAGCGGCATGTTCCTGTTTCGGGCGAGCCGTTTCCTCGGGGAACTTGCCGCCCATCGGCCGGATATTCTCGCCGCCTGCGAAACCGCGATCGAAGGTTGCAGCAGGGATCTGCATTTCATCCGCGTCGATGCCGAAGCGTTCGCCAGTTGTCCGGAGGATTCCATCGATTACGCGGTGATGGAGAAAACCGCCGATGCCGCAGTGGTGGGCCTGGATGCCGGCTGGAGCGACATCGGCTCCTGGTCGGCGCTGTGGGAAGTGAGTGACAAGGACGCCGCCGGCAACAGCCACGTCGGCGATGTGATCGACTGCGGATCGCGCCATACCCTGGTGCGCGCCGAGCACCGGCTGGTGGCCACGGTCGGGGTCGAGGATCTGATCGTGGTGGAGACCAAGGACGCGGTGCTGGTCGCCCACAAGGACAGCGTCCAGGACGTGAAAAAAATCGTCGAGCAGATCAAGCACAGTGGCCGCCACGAACACATGAATCACCGCGAGGTGTACCGGCCCTGGGGGGTGTACGATTCCATCGATCACGGCCATCGCTATCAGGTCAAGCGCATCACCGTCCAGCCCGGGGCCAAGCTGTCTCTGCAGATGCACCATCACCGTGCCGAGCATTGGGTGGTGGTCAGCGGTACCGCCAAGGTGACCAACGGCGACAACACCTACCTGGTGACCGAAAACCAGTCGACCTATATCCCCATCGGCCAGGTGCACAGCCTGGAGAACCCCGGACAGATTCCCCTCGAACTGATCGAGGTCCAGTCCGGCAGCTACCTGGGCGAGGACGATATCGTCCGCTTCGAGGATCGCTACGGCCGGCTGTAGGATGGCTCTGGACGAGAACTCTGGAGGAAAGCTCCGGAGTAAAATCACCAGAACTCCATAGGGCGCTCTGACGAAGGAAGCGCACCGTTCCGCGGTCTCTGATGCGCTTGCCCCCCGGTGCATCTTCACTGGGAATGCCCCAGGGTGCATTGACGTTTCACCATGCAAGGACATGATATGCGCCGCGTCGTCGGTGCGCCTTCTGCGTCGGCAGATCCTATGAGAGAGGCCCATTAAATGAACAAGCATAGGGTGTGCTGAGGAACGAAGCGCACCGCAGAAGCCTCCGCGATGGAAAATTTATCCATGGATCCCCCAGCAGGCCCGGCAACGGGGCCTCTGGCCAGCGGTTGATCTGGACTTTTCCGCGAATTACCACAACAATGCGCCATTCGTCAGGGTCGACAGTGTTGTCGTGGCACAGCGGGGTCAGGCCCTGGTGCCCGGGCAAGCGCAGCAGTGTCGGCTGGGACGCCCCCAAAGGAACGGTGTGGAACGATTGCCGGCGCTCTGGCCAGCGGTTCTCCTGGATGAAACTGTTTTCGGACAGTCATTCCGTCACCCGTGTAGCAGGAAGAGCATTCGCTGTGACAACGAGACCCAAACCAATCCGGATTCTGGTGCTGGACGCGGATCTTGTCGCCGCGTTGACCGTCACTCGCTCGCTGATAAAGCAATGTTATATCGTCGATGTGGCGAGTGCCGGTGACAAACCCATAGCGTCTTATTCGAGGCGCGTCTCCGGGTGCTACAGATATCCCGATCCGCTGCGGACCGAGGCCGATTTTATCGACTGGCTGGCCGCCCATCTCGCCGCCCGGCGCTACGATCTGGTCATCCCGGTGTCCGAGCGCTCCCTGGTACCGCTGTCTGCTCACCGCCAGCGGTTCGGCGATACGCCGATCGCCATGGCCGATGCCGCCAGCCTCGACCAGGTGCTGGACAAAGCGGAAACCTTCAGGCTTGCCGAGAGCCTCGGCGTCGCCACGCCGCGCAGCATACAGATCACGGACATCGGCCAGCTCGACGCCGTCGCCGCTGGGCTGACCTACCCGGTGGTGGTCAAGCCCAGCCGCTCGGTGTCCGGCGGCGCCGCCGGTTACAGCAAGCGCAACGTCAGCTACGCCGCCAGCGAGGAAAGCCTGTACAGCCAGTGCCGGCAATGCCTCCAGCATTCCCCGGTGATCCTGCAGAGTTACTTCCAGGGGCTGGGGGCGGGCGTCGAACTGATCGCCAGGGAGGGTGAAATACTCTATGCATTCCAGCACATCAGGCTGCACGAGGTGCCGCTGACCGGCGGCGGCAGCAGTTTCCGGATGAGCGTCGAGGTGGCGCCGGTCTTGCTCGACGCTGCAGCCAGGCTGATCGCGGCGTTGCGCTGGAGCGGCGTCGCAATGGTGGAATTCAAATGGAATCCGGACAGCGGAAGCTACTGCCTGATGGAGATAAACGGCCGTTTCTGGGGCTCGCTGCCCCTGGCGGCGGCCGCCGGAGCGGATTTCCCCGCGATGCTGGTGGACCTCTGCCTCACTGGCCGGATCGGCGATTACCCGGCCTACCGGCGCGGCGTGTTCTGCCGCAGCCTCGCCGGCGATCTGATGTGGCACGAGATGGTGCTGCGCAGTCGCAGTGATGCGGTCACCCGGGTGCCTGCCGCCAGAACGGTGTTGCGCGATCTCGCCCGGACTTTTTCACCCCGGCATTACTTCGACACCCAGAGCTTCCGCGATCCCCTGCCCGGGCTGGTCGAGATCTGGCGGCTGATCAAAGGTTATGGCGGCCGGCTGGCCGGGCTCATCGGTGAGCGGCGCTTTGCCCGCCATCAGCGGCTGTTGTGGCGCAACGGCACCGTGCGTGAAAAAATCCGCGCGGCGAACACGGTTTTGTTCGTCTGTTACGGCAATATCAACCGCAGCGCGCTCGCCGAGGCGATGATGACAGCGATGCTGCCCCCGAACTGTGACAAACAGGTGCTGTCGGCGGGGTTTCACGGTGAAGTGGCACGGCCCGCCGATCCGCGGATGGAGCAGATCGCGGGGGAGCATGGCTTCGATCTGTCGCCCAGTCGCTCCACCTGTCTCAGTACTGACCTGATAGGCCGCAGCGAGATTATTTTCGTCATGGAAAAAAAGCATCATGACGACTTGCTGGCCATCGCTCCCGACGCTGCCGGCAAGGTGTTTCTGCTCGGCCCGGGAGCCGGGCAGCGCGACGGTGGCAGGGGGGAGATTCCCGACCCTTATAACCGCCACGAGGCGGTTTACCGGGCCTGTTTTGCCCGGATTCATCGAGCGGTGCTAGCGCTCGCCGACATGCTTCGCGGCGACTATCTTCGCGCCGGCTATGACGATGACCGCGTGACCGACAGTGCCGGGGGAGAGGTGTCCAGGGAAGGCGGCGTCATGAGGGATTCAGCGGCAGCAGGCAGCAAATCATGAAAGATAATGGTGACCATGGCGGAGGGGCCGGCGCAGTGGATATGAGTGACAGCCACGAGCAACTTATGAGTGACGGCGAGATGCCCTTTTTCTCGGTCATCATGCCGACCCGCAACCGTCCGCAGCTGTTCCGGCGGGCGCTGGACTCGGTACTCGCCCAGGCATTCGATGATATCGAGGTGCTT
>JBAZCN010000066.1:0-17118 GCA_041655035.1 Porticoccaceae bacterium
CATACCCAGCCTTTCCTGGCACGGCTCAACACCAGCACGAAAACCGGTATGCCGAGCAGTTCGGTGACGATGCCGATGGGTATCTCGATGCTTGCCACGGATCGCGCGGCAATATCCGCGGCGACGAGAAAGGTGGCGCCAAGCAGCGCACTGGCGGGAATCAGCAGGCCGTTGGAGGGGCCGACGATAAGCCGGGCGACGTGGGGGATGATCAGCCCCACCCAGCCCACCATGCCCACGGCGGAAACGGTGATCGCCGATATCAGGGTGGCCAGGCCGATGACGGCATAGCGCAGGGCCGTCACCGGGATGCCCAGGGTGCGGGCCTCGTCATCCCCCATGGACAGCGCATCGAGCGCCCGCCCCATCAGGGAAAGCAGCACGACGCCGATCAGCACCGGCAGGGCCATGAAGGTGAGCTGCTCGGTGCGGATCATGCCCATGTTGCCCATCAGCCAGTACACGATGACGGGCAACTCGCTTTGCGGGTCGGCCACATATTTGACGATGGTCAACAGCGAGGTGAACAACGCCGAACTTATGACGCCGCCGAGCACGAGCATGATGATCGAGGCGCTGCCGAACAGGTTGGCGATCCCCAGGCCGACAAGCACCGCCAGCAATCCGGCGGCAAACGCGCAGACCTGCACCACCACCCAGCTCCCCGACATCAGTATGCCGATCGACGCGCCGAACGCCGCGCCGGCCAGCACGCCGAGCAGGCCCGGCGAAACCAGGGGATTGCGGAACACGGCCTGGAACGCGGCGCCGGCGGATGCCAGGGCCGCGCCGATCAGCACGGCCGCGGCAATTCTCGGATAGCGAATGTCGATGATCAGGTTGCGCAGGGTCTCATAGCGCTGTTCCTCCATGCCGTGGATGCCGGCCGCCGCCATGAAGAACCGGACGATTTCCGCCGCCCCGAGGGGAAACCGCCCGAAACCAAAGGCGATGACGACGGTGGCCAGGAGCAACAGCGCGAACAGGCCAAGCCAGCGCAAGCCCATCAGGGCACCGCCGCGCGGTCGCTGGCGGGAGCGGCGCGCTTCATCCATACAGGATCGGGGCTTGTGAGCGGATTCCGGCCAGCGGGAGCATGGTCATGCCGCCCTCAGAATTCGACCGAGGCCGACAGGCGGACTTCCCGCGGCATACCGGAGAAAGCGGTGTTTGCCGCAGTGCCTCCGTTGATGTCGCCGGGAAAGATCGATATCCAGTAATGCTCGTCGAAGGCGTTGAGCACTCCCAGCCGGAAGGTCGTTTTCCTGACGAAAGCCTGGGTGGTGTAACGAAGGCCGAGATCGACCGTCGTATACGCCTCGGTCCACCCCGTGTTCAGGTTGTTGATGGCCCGCTTGCCGGTGTGGTGGATATTGGTGCTGAACGATAATCCGGGCACTGTCGACAGGTGGTATTCCAGCAGCAGGTTGGCCTGCACTTTCGGGGTGCCGACCACGTATTTCCCGCTTTTTGCCCGGTCCTGGGTATCCTCGAGGCGCGGGTCCAGGAGCGTCACGCCGCCGTACAGGTTCAGGCCGCTGAACACTTCTCCGTTGATACCCAGTTCCAGACCCTTGTTTACCTGGAGGCCGAGTTCCTTGAAGAGCCCGTCGGCGGGATCGGTGAAGGCAAAGGGGCGTTCGATCCGGAACACCGCGACATTGACGTCAAAACCGGAAAGCTTCGCTTTTACCCCCGCCTCGAGCTGCTCGCTGCGGTAAGGCGCCAGGGCCTCGCCCGGGTTGCTCACCCCCGTCGCCGGCGCCGTATCGCCCCGTTGCAGGCTGTCGGCGTAGGCAACGTAGGTGGTGATATTGCCCACGGGCTTGAACATCAGCGCGGCGGTGGGGCTGAATCCCTCGTCCTCGTACCCTCCGGTAACGGCGCCGGTGGGGCTGAAGTTTTCCACCTCGATCCAGCTGTAGCTGCCCACGATCATCGCCGACCACCGTTCGTTGAACGTGATGGCATCGCCGATGATGGCGGATTGCTGCCAGTTGTTCGACGACAGGCGGCGCGACCCGGCCTTGCTGAGGGGCACCCTGGGGAAGCGCACGGGGTCGTCGATGTTCGCGCTGCCCAGTGTATGGGCGATCGCGGGACTGCGCGCGACCTCGATATCCCAGTCGAACCCGGTGGTGCCGACGACCACTTCATGGCCTATGCCGCCGGTCTCGAAGCGGCCGTTCAGGGTGGCCGTGTTGCTGGTTACAGCAAAACGGTTGGGTGCCGACGACGATACCCTGCTGGAGTAATTGCCGAGATTGTCCGTCAGCGTGTTGCTCACCGTGGCCACCCAGCGGTCGGCATCCTGCTGGAGGATGCCCGCCGTGACGCTCCAGCGGTCATTGAAGTCGTGCTTGATCCGGGCGCTCGTGGTGGTGGTGTCCAGGCTCATCCCGGCAAAGCTCTGCCCGTAGCCGGCCCGCGCCGGATCGGGGGCGTCCGGCAATTCGATCGACGATGCGTAGGAAAAACCGCCGGGGAAACCGAACTTCTCGAACTGGTAGTAACTGCCGTTCAGTTCGAGAACCGTGTTCGCCCCCAGATGGACGTCGATGGCAGCGCTGGCAAGCTCGCGGTTGATGTCGCTGTGGGGGACGTAGCCTTCACCTTTTTCCTTCAGCAGGTTGACCCGGTATCCCACCGGGTTTTCCCGGCCGATATGGCCGCCAAAATCCCCGTGGACAAGCCCTGCGGCGCGATGGGAATAACCCAGTGTCAGGCGGTTCAGGAAATCCCCGGTGGGGCGCTTCTGGATAAAGTTGAAGTTGCCCGCCGGGCTGGCGGGGCCGTAGAACGCGCCGGTCAGGCCGTTGATCACCTCGAGGCGCTCCATCATTTCCACTGGCTGGGCCGTCGTGCCCACCACGTTCATGCCGTCGAGATGGTTGTTGGCCACCGGGTCCGACTGCATCCCCCGTGTTTGCGCGCGCCCCACTTCCGGCCCGCCGCGGGCCTCCATCTGGGCGGAAGGCAGATATTTGAGAAGTTCCGGCAGGCTGTTTACCTGCTGGTTCTCGATCAGCCGGCTATCGACCACAGTGATGGAATAGGGTGTGTCCTGGAGAGCGCGCCGCTTGAATGGCCCTATTTCGGCGGAACCGGGGCGAAAACCGCTTTGCCCTGAATCCTCCGGGATGGCGCTCTCTTCAACCAGTACCTTTTCCAGGGTGACCGCAGTGGTCTGGCTCCCTGTTTGTCCTGGCGCATCTGTTGATGCCTTGCCGGTATCCGCGCCCTGGGCTGTTTGCAAGGCCAGGGCGGCCGCCACGGCGAGAGCGGTCCGGGACAGTGTCAACGACTTGGGCCGAATGGGTTTGCGTGGTCGCGTCGGCTTGATCTGCATAGAGTAAGTCCTTGATGCAAGTTGCGAATATTCCGGGATGCTCGCCAGCTACAGAGGCGTGGCGAAGGTTCTTCGACGGCCTGTGGTCGTGATCATCCCGGTCGGTCAATCAGGCGCCATTGCCTGGGGAAGCCACGCGAGCGACGTTACTTGCGGGGATGGAATATCAAGATCGTTATATTCAAAAAAGTATAACGATAATGTGGCGCAGCACCAACATAGTTTTCAGCGGGTTGTAAGTAACTGCCCGCTGTCGATGGCTGTCCCTTCCAGGGACCGGCCCTGATCTCGATTGTGGTGTATGGGCTGGATAAACGTTGCCCCGGGAAGGCGTTTCCCAGAGGCGTGATCCCGCCAAACGCGATACTATCTTTTTACATACAGGCTCTTTACGTGCAGACTTTTCTTTGCTGGTTAGTCGTCCCGGAACCAAAAGCAGCATCGAGAGCCACGCATGGTCAGCTTTGGGTAAAAACAGCAGGCCGAGATGGCCGGATAGAAAAATAAATGCGGGAGCATTCAGGCATCCGCCCCTGATTGTTCCGATTGCCAAAAGGAAGGAAACACATGTCTTCAGAAAAGCAATATACCAAGGGACCGCCGGCCCCGGTCTTTATAAGCTTGCCCGCCGACGAGGGTGTTCACACAGCGCCGACCGTGGATATCTGGTATGTCTCCTGCACCCTGGCCACCGGCGAGCGACGGTTCGATACCCAGGTTGTCGCGGTGACCAATATTGCCGAACCCGTGACCACCCATGCGTACCTGGTCGAGTCGGGCACCGGGGAGCAGCGGCACGAAATACGCAGCCATTCGGATATCGCTTCAGGCATCAAGGCCGGCTGCCTCGATATCCGGTTGCCCAATCTCAGCCTGTCCGGCAGCCACGAAGGCTTCACGCTGTGGTCTGCTGTGGGCAGGGACAGCATCGAGCTCGTACTGTCTCCCCGGTCACCGGTTCTCTATGCGAACGGAACCGGCCTGTTCCCCTGCCACGGCGGTGGCACGCACCAGTACTCCCTGCCTGATCTTGGCGTTTCGGGCGCCCTGACCATCGATGGTGAAACTGTCGATGTTGAGGGCCAGGGCTGGTTCGACCGCCAATGGGCGCCATCTGCGGCGGCATTCGGATCTGGCGACGGGTTTATCTGGATGGGGCTGTGTCTCAGTAATGGGGATAATCTCAGTCTGTGGGACAGCGTCGCGCCAGACGGTAACCCCTATTGCTGGGCGACCGTGGTGCGGCCCGACTCAACCCACATCATTGCTCCGGTGGTGCTGAACACAGGGCCGGGCGGTTCCGCCGCACGCGGTCCCTGGGTCGTGGGTATCCCCAGCCTCGATGTCGAGCTGACCGTCTCCCAGAAAGCGATTCACGACGAGGGCAACTTCTACAGTGGGGCCTGCACGGTCAGCGGCACTCGCGGATCGGCGCCGGTGACGGGCTATGGTTATGTCGACGTTCTGCAGCGGTGACGGCGGCAGGCGAGATCAGCGCTCGCAGCGCCGTCATGGGCGGCTGTCATGCTCCGGGTGAGCCCAGGGTGAGTTGCCGGTGAGTAACATTTCATCGGCTCCGTCGAGGGTAACGGTGACCGTGCGCCCGGCAATCAGTTCGACACCCTGCGGGATGGCGTCGATACCGATGCGCACCGGCACCCGCTGGGCCAGGCGGATCCAACTGAAGGTGGGGTTGACGTTGGCCAGCAAGGTTCCCGAGGCGGTGGTGCGCTCGCGGTCGTCTATACCGGCGGACAAACCCTCCACATGGCCGGTAAGCGGCTGGTCCTCCCCGACCAAATGGATGGTTGCCCGCTGGCCCGGGCGGATATGTTGCAACTTGGTTTCTTCGAAATAGCCCGCGACATGGAAGCTGTCGCTGTCGACCAGCGCCATGACGGGCTCGCCCGCGATGGCATAGGCGCCGGGGCGCAGTGACAGGTTGGTCACAATGCCGTTGACCGGGGCGCGCACTTCGGCCCGCTCCAGGTTGATCCGCGCCAGTTCGAGGTCGGCCATCGCTTCCTGGTATTGCGCCCGGGCTTCTTCCAGCGCCGATTGGCTGTTGTCCCTCACCTGCTGGGAAACAGCATGGCGCAAGGCGGAATAGCGGCGCCATTCGCGCTCTGCCGAGTCCCGCCGGGCCTTCGCCGTGGCCCCCGCAGCGGTGGCGCGGGCGACGGCGTTCCGCAATCTGATCTGGTCCAGGGTAAACAGCACATCACCGCGCCGCACCACTTGGTTGTCGTGCACCTGCACGGACTCGACCCGCCCCGATACATCCGCCGCGAGGGGCACCACGTCGGCGCGGATCTTGCCGTCGCGGGTTTGCGGGGCGTAGGTGTAATAGGCGTAAAGCTGCCAGAGAACAAGCGCCGCAGTGAGGGCAATCGCGGCGGTCACCAGTATTTTGGACAGGCGAACCAGGGTAAGTCGAGACATGGGGCCATTATCCTCGTCAGGTGGTCAGGCTGCGCAGCGCCAGCATGGCAATGCCGGTCAAGAGCAGGAACAAAGCGGCATCGAACAGCGGGCGCTGCCAGACGATACGGTAGAATCCGACCAGCTCCAGCAGCCTGGATAATAGCTGTCGACCGAAGAAGGCCAGCAGCATGCAGAGCAGCAAGGGCGATATGAGCACGCCAGCGACGTTGATCTCTCCAATCATGTGGCAGGCACCCAGGCCGGAGCCTTTTCAAACAGCGCCATGCGCAGGCCGACCAGTGCGCGGGTAGGTACCGCGCTGTCCCGGTGATGCCAGAGGACATCGAGGGTCTGATCGATCAGGGCGAGCAGGGCGGCAGACGGGGTTTCACGGTCGACATCCTCGCGCAGACGGCGGAGCAGGCGATCGGCGGTTCTTCGGTACTCGGCGCTTTGTGCATCGGCCCAGATGCGCAGGCCGGCCACGTTGGCGCCGATACTCATGCGTTTCAGCAGGCTGGCGCTGAGCTCGGTCTTGCCTGGCGCCGCCAGGCGCAAGGTCATCGAGGCCAGCCGATCCAGGGTGCGGGCTATGTGCGCCTGTTGGGTTCGCGGGCTGGCGCTGCGGCTGAGCCGGATGGTTGCCTCGCTCTCCATGCGCATAAGGCGCAGCAGGGCATGCTCGGCCCCCAGCGTTCGGAACAGACCCGCGCAGACCAGTGCGACAAAAATGCCCGTCAGACTGCCGAGGCCGTAGTCGAGAAAAAACGCGAAGTCATAGGGCGCGTAGTGCCCCTGCAGATTGATTGAGCTGAGCCCAAAGGCCAGCATCAGTATGGCCATCGGGTTGGTTGCGCCCCAGACACCCAGGGGCAGCGTGAACAGACCCATTACCAGAACAAAAGTCGGGAAGTCATTGGCCAGCGGCAACAGCCCATAGCAGAGCCCGCCGACCAGCACCATGGCCAGCAGGGCGGAGCGACCGAACAGGGCGATGGCCCGGCCCGGCTCGTCCACGCCGCCGAAGAACCCCAGCGCGACAGTTCCTATCAGTGTCGCATTGGCGCCTTGCTCCCAGCCTGTGGCCCACCACAGGCCACATAACAGGGCATAGGTGGTGAGAATGCTGGCCGCGATGCGCAGCGCCAGACCGGTATCCGGTGGCGGGGTGACGAGCGGGGTTTCATCGACATCCCGGGCCAGCGCCGGAACAAGGCTCGCCGTGCCGTCCAGGGCCCGGTCGATCACCACCACTTCGTGCCACAGGTCGACCAGTTGTTCGGTGAGGTCTGCCACGTCGTGATGAATCAGCACCGCCCAGGTGCTTTCAGTGGTGTTTTGTGTGGTGCCGGGGAGTGCGCGAATGCGCTGCGCCAGTCTGGGTGGCGCAGCCGAGCCGGCAGTGATCGCGACCTGGGTGAGCTCCAGCGAGGGCTGCAGCTGGGCGCGCTGGCTCGGGTCGAGACCCTCGAGGCGCAGTTGCAGTTCAGACAGCAGAGGAATGATGCGCAGCAGGCGCTGTTGAATTGCCAGGGCATGGCGCAGATCACTGCGCGACACTGTGGGGTCGTAGCGCAGCTGGGCGGCCAGTTGCGACAGTTGGCTGATATCGCTCAGGGTGCGCAGCCGGTCGTGGTGGCTGTGAGTGCCGCCGGCAGAAGCTTCCAGTGTCGCCTCGATCCAGTTTTGCATATCCGGCAACCACCGATGCAGTGAGCTGCGCAGGACACTGTCCAGCGAACGGGGTGCGATCACGCTGTCCACGATCCCGCAGACGAGGATGCCGATGCTGATTTCCAGCACCCGGGCAGTGGCCATGTCGAACATCAGGTCAGGCTTATCCACCCAGGCGACGGCGACCAGCATCACCGTAATACCAAACAGCTGAAACCCGTAACTGCGCGGGCTGCGATCGAGCAGGGCGAGGTAAAATGCCAAGGTGGCCAGCAGTCCGGAGATGATCACCAACAGCAGCGGGGTGCTGGCCAGCAATCCAACCATGAACAGCGCCGCCACACCGGCACCCAGGGTGCCGGCAAAACGATATGCGGCCTTGGAGCGGATGGCGCCGGTGACCGGATTCATCACTACGCAGCAGGTCACCAATGCCCAGTAGGGCTGTGGCGACCCGAGCTTGACGACAATTGCAAAGGCGATCATGCCCGCCACAAACAGCTTCAGGGAGAACAGGATCTGCTGGCGGCCGATGGCTATCATTTGCGGATGCGTGCCTGCTGGTGATAGTCGATGGCACGCTGTTCAAATAACCGCAGCAGCCGGGTGGCGGTGGCGATATCCTGCTCGGACAGGCCCTCGAACAGCTCCGCGCGCAGGGCGTCCAGCGCCGCTTCCATTTGCAAGGCGATACGGCGACCTTCGGCGAGTACATGGATTGCCCGGGCTCGCCGGTTGCCGGGAACCTCCCGGCGCTGCAACAGACCAGCCGCTTCGGCCTGATCCAGGGTGCGTACCAGCGCGCCGGGGTTTACGCCTATTTCCTCGGCGAGCACGCTTTGTTGCACGCCATCCCCCAGGCGGCGGGCCAACAGCACGGTTTTGACCAGAGCCGGACTCAATCCGGAGTCGGCCAGCGCGATGGTGGCCGCCTGCTCCCAGGCCCGGCGCACCGGCTGGATCGCGTTGGTCAAGGCATATAATGCAGCGGCTGACGCCATGAATTTCTCCCGATCCGCCATAGTGGTTGGGCATAAAAAGAATGGCTGGTCTCGATATGCCGTTGCCGTGGGCCAGCCGGGATATAATTTACATAGCAATTATTGCCTTTGCAATGATTTTCTTCTTTCCCAGGTGGCGCCGGCTACGGCCATAGGGATCCCGTGTCATCTCCAAATGGAATGACCGCTGTCACCAGGGAGACTCTACCCCTGGTCTCCCGGCGCGGCCCGGGTTTTGCAGGAATCTATCGGTGGGCACCCGGTTCTTGCCGGCGCCGCGCCGGGGGCGGGGTGACACGTTTGATGGTAGTATCTCCATTGCAGCTGCTCCCGGGAGGAGATTTTCCTGGCGAGGCGGGTCAAAGCGTTCTTCGATCCCGGTGGGATGATGAATCCCGGCATATTCCCCGATGCATCAAAAGGAGGCTTCACCATGGATAACCAGCCTGTTCTGGAGCAACACAGCGGCGTGAGCGTGACCGAGCAGCAAAAAAACACTGTGTTGCTGGTATATATCCTCCAGGCGCTGAGCTTTGTGGTCGGCGTCACCGCCATCGCCGGGCTGATCGTCAACTATCTCAAGCGCGACGAAGTGCGGGGTACCTGGCTGGCATCTCATGTCAGCTGGCAGATCAAGACCTTCTGGTATGCCCTGTTGGGCTCGGTGATCGGCTTTCTGCTGCTGATCGTGGGGATTGGCCTGCTGGTCCTGCCGCTGGTGGCGCTGTGGTACATCTACCGCATCATCAAGGGCTGGCTGGCTTACAGCGAAGGCAAGGAGCTGCCCGATGCTGTCTTCTGAGACCGTTTACCGCCACCGTTTCGCCGACGGCCGGCCCTTCTTCCAGGGGCCGGGCAAAGTGGTGTGCGTGGGGCGCAACTACGCCGCTCATGTCCGGGAGCTCGGCAACGATATCCCCGACGAACCGCTGCTGTTCATCAAACCCGCCACCTCGCTGGTGGCGCTGGACCAGCCACTGGTGATTCCCGGCCGCTTTCAGCCGTGCCATTACGAAACCGAGATCGCCGTGCTGATCGGGGCGCCGCTGCGTTGTGCCCAGCCACCACAGGCCCTCGGCGCCGTCGCCGGGCTTGGGGTGGCGCTCGATCTGACCCTGCGGGAACTGCAGGATTCACTCAAGGCCACCGGCCAGCCGTGGGAGAAAGCCAAGGCCTTCGACGGTTCCTGTGCGCTGTCTCATTTCACCCTCTATGGCGGCGAGGACCTCGCCGCCATAGAGCTGAGCCTGACCCTCAACGGCAGGCGGGTACAACATGGTCACAGTGGTCAGATGTTGTTTCCGGTGCTCGATCTGCTGTGCCGGATCAGCGCATTCTTTACCTTGCTGCCGGGGGACGTGGTGCTCACCGGCACACCGGAAGGCGTCGGGGCGCTGGCGGAGGGCGACCAGCTGCGCGCCGAACTGCCGGGCCTGATCGGTGTCGACACTACCGTGACCTACTGCTGATGGCCGGCAGCGCCGGCGCCGGCCCGGATACTGATGCCCGGCAGCACCCTTTCGAGCGACTGACTCCCGAACTGATCATGACGGCGGTGGAGAGCGCCGGGTTCGTTTGTGACGGCCGCTTCTTCGCGCTCAACAGTTACGAGAACCGGGTCTACCAGGTAGGCATCGAGGACGCCCAGCCGCTGATTGCCAAGTTCTACCGCCCGGAACGCTGGAGCGACGCCCAACTCGCCGAGGAACACGAATTCTGTTTCGCCCTGGTGGACCAGGAACTGCCGGTAATCGCCCCGCTGCATCTCGGCGGGGAGTGCGGCGGCGCCAGTATCGGCCACTGGCAGGGGTTTCGTTTCGCGCTGTACCCGCGCCGGGGCGGTCACGCCCCGGAGCTGGATAACCTCGATAATCTCCATACCCTGGGCAAGTTTCTCGGCCGCATCCACAGCGTGGGTGCGGCGCGCCCCTTCGTGCATCGGCCCGCCATCGATGCCGCGACCTTCGGCGATGACAGTATTGCTTTCGTCAGGGAGCACTTCATACCCCGCGAACTCGATCCCGCCTACAGCTCGGTGGCCCTGGAACTGATGGTGGCGGTGCGGGAATCGCTCGCCACCCTGGGGCCGCAGGACTACATCCGCGTCCACGGCGACTGTCATGCCGGCAATATCCTGTGGCGGGATAATCTGCCCCACTTCGTCGATTTCGACGACGCCCGCATGGCGCCGGCGATCCAGGATATCTGGATGCTGTTGTGCGGGGAGCGCGACCGCCAGCAGGCACAGCTCGGTGAGATCCTCGACGGCTACAGCGAGTTCGGCGACTTCGCGCACCGCCAGCTGCGCTGGATCGAAGCGTTCCGCGCCCTGCGGTTGCTGCATTTCAGCGCCTGGCTGGCGCGGCGCTGGCGAGACCCGGCCTTTCCCCGCGCTTTTCCCTGGTTCGACAGCCCGCGCTATTGGGGAGACCATATTCTCGAGTTGCGCGAACAGCTGGCGGCGTTCAATGAGCCCGCCTTGCAGTGGTTGTAGGCAGGCTGGGCCAGTGAACACCCGGCGCCGGGGGCTGTCTCAGCTGTGAACCAGGACCGACCGCAGGAAGCCGTGCCGTTGCAAGCCAGACCACCAGACGCCATGTCACCAGAAGCCATGCCATGATTCGAAGAGTCGCCCTGGGTCTGCTGGTCCTCGCGCTGCTGCTGGCGGCGCTGGTCGGTGTCGTCACCTGGCAATTTTCGGGCCTCGTCACCCCCCAGATCGAGCGCTACCTGACCCGCTACGGAGTCGACTCTCTGCGTACCACCGAGGTCAAGTGGCGCTTCAACCGCCTGCGCCTGGAGACCATCGAAGCCGACGGCACCATCGATGGCAATGACTTCACCCTGCATCTCGACAACGTCGACGTCGGTTACCAGTGGTGGCGGCTGTTCAGCGGCACAATCGACAGCATCACCGTCGGCGCGGCGCAGGTTTCCCTGGCCGTCAGCGCCGGGGAGGACGATCCTCCGCAGCCTGCGCAACCCCTCGACCTGGATCTCGTCCCTCTCCTGTCCGGGGCCTGGCTCGAGCAGTTGCCGGCGGCAACCATTGCCTTGGAGCAGGTGTCGGCCATCATCGCCGTAACGGGTGGCCCGACCCTGGCGGTGGAAGGGCGCGACTGGCGCCTCGATGGCTGGCACCTCGATGACCCGTCCCTTCACGAGAAGCAAGGCCGTCTTGCCGCGGCCCTGACGATCCGCGACCAGGCCGCCCCCGGGATCCTGCTGATGCTCGATATCGCCGGCGGCCGCGCCGAGCCTCTGCACATCAGTGCCGGCCTGTCCCGCGAAGGAGTGCCGGTGGCCAGTGCCGGCCTGTCCCTGGCGCAGCAGGCGAGCGGCGCGGATGCCCTGGCGCTCGCCTTCAAGGGTGAAGTGGACCACATCAACCTGCGCCGGACACTCGATGCCCTGCGGTCCGCCGGCCATCCCCTGGCCGCAGAGTTGCCGGAGGATTGGCCGCAACCTCTGCCGCCGGTGGCGGGGTTTTCCCGCTTCAGTGGCACCATCGAGCTGGCGCAGCGAGTGCGGCACAGCGCCGTCGACTGGCTCCTGGCGGGGGTGCTCGACGCCGGGTTCAGTCACCGGGTCGAGCTCGCCGGCTGGCCTGACCCGGCGCTCGGCGAGACCCGCCTCCAACTCGACTACAGGGCCGCGGGCCCGCTGCGCCAGCTCGGCCTGGTCGCCACCCGGCCGCTGCACCTGGAAGGTAGCTATACCCTTTCCGGGCGGGAGTTGCCGGCGCCGTTCAGCGACTGGCGCGAGGTGCCTGTGCGTCTGGAGATCGCCCCGCAAGGACCCATCGCCATCAGCGCGGCGGGAGTGACCCTGGCCGGCGCCGATGTCGCGGCCGAGGTCGGCAGCGAGGGCTTGATGCTGGCCGCCAAGGTGGAGCTGGCCGCCATCGCTGCCTCGGCGGACGGTGTCGCCGGCGAGGCGCAGGTCAGCCTTGATCTCCAGCGGGATCAGCGCTCGCTGCTGGCGCCGGCGCTGACCGCGAAAGTCGAACAGCGGCAAGGCAAATGGCGGCTGGCGGGCACTGTCGACGAGCGGTCCTGGTCATTCGCAGGCCAGTGGCAGGCCGGGCTGGACGAAGACGGCGGTTACCACCTCAGCCTCGATGGCCGAGCCGGCAACCTCGCCGCCCTGCTGGCGACGGTCCGCAGCCTGGAGCCCCTGCCGTTGCCGGTTACCCTCGCCGAGGGCGAGGGGCGGTTCCGCTATCGGATCGCGGGTGACGGCGCCGCGCCGGCGCAGAGCCTGGCGTTCGAGCTGTCCGGCATGGCCGGCCTGGTGGAGGATATCGCCGTGCGCAACGCCAGTCTCGAAGGCACCATCGACAGCAACCCGCTGTGGCATTCGCGGGGCGATATCCAGTTGCGGATCGACGATGTCCATGCCGGTATCGCGATCGACGACATCGCCACCGCCGTGCAGCTGTTGCCCAGCGCCGAGTTCAGCGCAACACGCTGGTCGGTGCGAAGTTTCCAGGCGGCGGTGTTTGACGGTACCATCGACCTCGAGGCGCCGTTCGCGCTGGCCATTCCACTCGATGACCATGAAACCGTCTTCAAGCTGGAGCTGTCCAATTGGCGGCTGGGACGGATTCTCGCCCTCTACGAGACCCAGGGCCTGCACGGCGAGGGCGTGCTCAACGGCCTGTTGCCGGTGCGCCTGAGTGCCGGCGGCATCCATGTCGAGGGCGGCGAACTGGCCAGTCGCCAACCCGGCGGCAGTATCGTCTATGATAGCGGCCTCAGTACCGGCAACCAGCAGCTCGACATGGCCTTGCGGCTGCTGCGCAACTTTGAATACGATACCCTGGCGGTCAGGGCGGATTTTGTTCCCAGCGGTGACCTGACGCTGGCATTGCAACTGGCGGGCCGCAACCCCGGGGAGTTCGACGGGCGGGCGGTCAACTTCAATATCAACGTGGAGGAAAACCTGTTCGCCCTGCTGAAAACCTTGCAGTTGACGGACGAAGTGATCAACCGGCTAGAAAACCGTCTGCGCCGCTGAACCGCGGCCAGCATTACAGGGAATAACCATGAAAAAAACGATGTTAGCAGGTGTGTGGATCGTCGCGGCGGTGCTGGTGGCGGCCTGTAGTCCGACTGTGCGGGTCGAGGCCCCCAGCGAGCCCATCACCATCAATCTCAATGTCAAGATCGATCACGAAATCCGCGTCAAGGTCGACAAGGAGCTGGACGAGCTCTTTTCCGGTGACAGCGATATTTTCTAAAGTTGGTGGAGAAGACCATGAAAGCGTTATTCAAACAGTTTCCACAATTGAAAACCGCCGTCCTCGGCGCCACCGTCATGGCATCCCTGCTGTTCAGTTCCGCACTCTGGGCTCTGGACCTGCAGGACGCCAAGAAACAGGGCCTGGTGGGTGAAACCGTCAGCGGCTATATCGCTCCGGTGGGTTCGCTGACTCCGGAAATCAAGACCCTGGTCAGCAGTGTCAACGACCAGCGCAAGGCGGAATATCAGCGTATGGCCCAGAAAAACAACATCTCGGTAGCCGATGTCGAGGCCCTGGCGGGCAAGAAAGCCATCGAGAAAACCCCCGCCGGGCAATATGTCAATATCGGCGGCCAGTGGCAGCGGAAGTAATTCGGCAGCGACCGAGTCCATGGCCCGCTGAGCGGGCCATTTGCCATCCTTCCGGGCAGTGGACCGGCCGCAGCTCGGCAGAGTTTCCTCTCGGTTGAGGTCCGTCGCCGGCCAGTCAGACCGCGCTGGTAGGCGCCTTGGCAATCACCGGCCGCGGCCGGTGCGCCGCCGGATCCCCGTCGTCGATCTCCTCAGTGTCGATGTCTTCCTCGCTGTCGCCGTCGTGAAGCCATTCGCGCCAGATCGCCAGCAGCAGGGCCATCAATACCGGCCCGATGAACAGGCCGATCAGCCCCATGGTCTTGACGCCGCCGATCAACCCGAAGAATGTCAGCAGAAAAGGCAGCTTGATCGGGCCGCCCACCAGGCTTGGGCGTATGGTCTTGTCGACGATGAACAGCTCGATCGAACCCCACAGGAACAGCCCGAGGCCGGCCAGCGGCGAGCCGCTGCCCACCAGGTAGAGCGACACCAGGGTAAAGGCGAGGGGTGCGCCGCCGGGAATCAGCGCCATGAAACCGGTGATGATGCCGAGCGCCACCGGTGACGGCACGCCGGCGATCCAGTAGGCGATGCCGAGGATGATGCCTTCGCCGATGGCGATCAGGCCCATGCCGACCACGGTGGCGCTGATGGTGACGGGCACCATGCGCGAAAAGCGTTGCCAGCGCGCGGGCAGGATGCGTTCACCGATGCGGTCGAGCTGGGCCACCAGGCGGTGCCCGTCCTTGCAGATGAAAAACAGCGTGAGCAGCATGAACAGCAGGGTCAGGGCGATGGAAAATACCTTGGTGCCGGTACTCATCACCACCCGTGAGATATTGCCCAGGTGCTGGCCGCTGAACAGCTGGACGATCTCGCTGACCGCTTGCGGGTGATTCAGGTACTCGTTCCAGCGGTCGGCCACCCAGGCGCCGCCCAGGGGCAGGGCGGCGATCCAGTCGGGGGCGATGGCGCCCTGGCGGTTCGCTTCCAACAGCCAGCCGATCCAGGTGCGCGCTTCGTGCAGGGCGAAGGAAAAGGCCAGGGTCATCGGCACGATCAACACCGCGAGGATCACCACCAGGGCAATGGCGGCCGCCAGCGTGGTGCTGCCGTTGCAGGCGCGCACCAGTCGCTGGTACAGCGGCCAGCCGGCGAAGGCGATGATCAGCGCCGCCAGCACTGGCACGATGAAGCTGTGGAAGAAATAGACGCCCGCGGCGGCGATCAGGAACAGCAGCCAACGGGCCACGGGATGGGAGGGCAGGATCGACTGGGCGGGAGGGGTTGTTTCCATGCCTGCCATTGCATCACAAATCGCCCAGTTTATGGAAGTGATGTCGCCGCAAAAAAGGCCGTGCCGGGAAGGGCTGGCCGACGATTGCCCTGGCCGCCGCGCCGCGTCCTCAGCAGCGGAGTGGCGGACGTGTCGACCAGGGCTGGATCAGTTCCAGGGCCCGGCACATCCTGAGTACGATACTCTCCTGCCCGGCGGGGGCGATGACCTGCAACCCTACCGGCAGGTCGTCCACCAGCCCGCAGGGAAACGAGGCGGCGGTGCCGTGGCTGACATTCACTACCGAGGTGTAGTGGGTGCCCATGTGATCGTCGTCGTAGGGCTGGGCCCAGCCAGCGGGAATGGGTGGCGCCACCACCGCCATGGTGGGAGAGCAAATCACGTCGTGACTGGCAAATATTCTGTTCAGTTGCTGCTGGGCGGCGGCGGTCATCGCCTTGGCTTCCCGGTATTCGGCTGCGGAGGGGAGCGGTGCTTGCAGCAACTGGGCAACACCGGGCATCAGCAGCTCAGGATCCCGCAGGCACTTCGCCAGATTCTCCTGTGACTGCACATAGGGCAGAGCAACATCGGGTTCATACAGGGCGTAGCCCCGGGTATAGATGCCGAAGGCCGGCCAGATGTCATCGATATGAATGGCGGGTTCCTCGACGGTGGCCCCTGCCTCGGTGAGGCGGAACGCCGCGGCCCGGGCCGTTGCGATCACCCGGGGATCGGCGGCAATCCAGCCAAAATTCCCGGTCCAGGCGACCCGCAATCCTTTCACACCCCTGTCGAGTTCCGCCAGGTAATCGCCGGATTGCCGTTGAGGATCGGCCATGACCTGGAGCAAGAGCGCGGCATCCCGCACGTCCCGGGTCATGGGTCCCAGGCTGGCGTGGGGGCTGTAACTGAAGGTCCCCTGGTCCGGCACGCTGCCGGGAGTGGGATGCAGACCGAAGACGCCATTCAGCGCCGAGGGGATCCTCACCGATCCGCCACCATCGGACCCCACCGCCAGCGGCGTCATCCCCGCCGCGACGCAGACCCCGGACCCGCCGCTGGAAGCACCGGATATCCGCCGGGGATCATAGGGGTTGCGGGCTTCCTCGCCGATTCTGTTGACCGACCTGGGCCACATGGCGAACTCCGGGAGCTGGGTCTTGCCGATGATGATTGCGCCGGCAGCCCGCAGCCGCTCGACCAGGGCGGCGTCCCGGGAAGGGGTGAAATCCCGGTAGACCAGGGAGCCGCCCGTCGAGGGTATGCCGCGGGTCCAGATATCGTCCTTGAGGGCAATGGGTACGCCGTGCAGCGGCCCCGGCAACTGCCCGTTCCTCACCGCGGCGTCCGCCGCGCGGGCCTGTTCGAGGGCCTGCTCGCCGGCCACCGTGATGAAGCTGTGGAGCTGGGGATCGAGGCTCGCGATCCGCTCGAGGGTCGCGCCGACAAGTGTCTCTGCGCTCAGGTTGCCCCTGGTGATTTCATTGACGAGATGCCAGGCGGGAAGCCAGGCCAATGCGTCGGTTACCTTGTCCATCGCCGCTCTCCTCTTTGTAGTTGTCCTTTCCGAGAATTGTCCCCTTTCGAGAGCAGGTGTCAAATGGGCGGAGTGCCTGTGGCCGGAAACTGGCGAATTCCGACGGACGAATGCCCTCCGTCATAGAACAGGCCCGGACTTCCTCCCGCCGCTGTATAGCGGAACCGACGCGGTGACTGCCGGGCCTTTTGTCTGAGGTGGTATCATGGCGCCCCCTTGCTGAACGAGCCCACGGCACCCCATGCCCGCCATTCAC